>CAYRDV010000007.1:0-39446 GCA_964422885.1 uncultured Candidatus Sericytochromatia bacterium | reverse complement strand
ATCTTACCTGTTTCAACACCCTCTTTTTTCAATTTCTCAATTTGTTTTTTTTCTTCCAGAAAATTCATTTCCGGAACTGACTTTTTATCTGAAAAATATATCGGTTTTTTAGAGTTTCTTTCAAGAAGCTCTTTTGAAAGTAAAACACTTTGATGATTTGAATAAGGAACAATTACCTCACTAATGCCAAAAGAAACTAAACTTGAAATAATTCCAAATAAAAATACCATTGCCCATACCTTTGATGAACGGATAGCGTCTTTATTATCAGATGATTTAACCATAGTATAAAATGCTATCGGAACTGCAAATAATGCACACATTGGAATAATAAGTACTATTATTGCCGGTAAATTAAATAAAATTAATTTAATTGAATCAAATAAGTTTCCATCTGCTTTCTGTATGATATCCGCATATAAATAGGTTGTATTTGATTCCATCAGAAAAATAAGGGCAAATGCGCTAATCAGAAAAGGTACAAGCATTTGCTTTAAAAATAAGTTAAAATTGTCTTTAAAACTACCTTTTTCAACTAGCTGGCCTATATGTTGTGAAATAAGGAGCCGGGCATAATCTTTCGGCTCTCCCAGTTTTTTTAGAACCGTTTCCAAGGATTCAAGCCTGCTCCTTTCATCATCACCAATACTCTCAAAAATATGGCTTTCAATTTCTTTTAAAACATCTTCCCTCTCCTGTTTTGGTAATTGCTTAAGGTTTCGATCTAACTTCGAGAGGTATCTGTTTATTTGTTCCTGAACTTCTGTCTTCTGAACTACCACTATTTTTGCTCCTTTCCAATATATTGTTGATATAACCTGTGAATTGAACCCATTCATGTTTCATCTTATTGAATAAACTTTCCCCATGTTCTGTTATTTTGTAATACTTTCGGGGTGGACCACTATCAGATTCACACCAGAATGAAGAAATAAGATTTTCTGATTGTAATCTTTTTAGAAGAGGATAAATTGTTCCCTCAGTAAGGACCAGACCATCTACCTTTTCCAGCTCCTGAATTAATTCAAAGGCATAAATTTCTTTTGATTTGATTAGCCCCAGGATACACAGCTCCAGTGTTCCTTTCCGAACCTGAGATAACCATTTTTTCATTGTTTCTTCACACATTAAGTCTCCTTCTTTAATTAAGCTAAATAACCATATTTTTTTAAATCTTTTTCATCTTTTATTTCAATTCCGATTCCTTCTCTCATTAAAATATTTCTGTTACTTACATCCAAAACATTGTAGTAATCATGGTCTGTAATAATGATCCCTTTTGTTTTGGCATTAGTTTTTATTATTTCTTTCATTCTTTTCGTATATATTGGGTCTATTTGGGAAAAGGGCTCATCCAACATTACAAATTTGGTATCCAAATGCATAATTAGCATAAATTCAAGATATCTTTGTTCTCCACCTGATAAAGCGGAAATTTTTGAGTTCTTAAGAGAAATTATTCTTTGATCTGCTAAAATTTCACGGGCATTATTTCTATTTGCCATTAGTTTTATTGCCTTTTTTAAGCTTAAATCTCCAGGAAGGAAAGTATTTTGAGGCATGTAGGCGATGTAATTTTTATTTATAAAAGGTTTTTCATAATTTTTAGAATTTATGATTATATTTTTAGATTTAGCTTTTAATGAACCAAAAATTATTTTTAACAAAGTTGACTTACCGCAGCCGTTTCTACCAAGTAATCCAAGAATATCACCAGTTTTGCAGTTAAGGAACATCTTATCCAGTATTTTTTTCCCACCATAAAAATGAATAACATTATTAATTTCCAGATAATCTGTCATTTTCTCTTCAGTTCTTGATTTATTATAAATATTTAACATATTCAATGAATCCTGTTGTATTTAAGATAATTGTCAGTAAGATAACGATTAAAATATTTGCCATAAAAGCAAAACTAAATAAATGTTTTTTGGAAAGTCCTTTATTGAAATAAAAGTAATATTCCTTCCACTTTAATTTATCAAATGCAAAAATTGAACCTAAAAATCCGATAGAGAAAAAAATTAGACTATAGGTTGTGATAACTGCATCTGCATTTGTTTTAAAAACAATTAACCCATTTGCATCAGCGTTTAAAATTTTGTATAAGGGAATAGTCCCTATTCCAAAAGTAATAACCGCATTATAAAAAAAATGCTCCTTATAATAATTTAAAAACATTTTCATTTCTTTAATTCAAAAAACTATTTTTAATAACATAATACATGTTATCATATGGTATTATGTTATGCAAGGTACTGTAAAAATGAAATTAGAAAAACAAGCTTTAAATGATTTGGAAATATTTGAAACAACTACAAATGCAAAAAGTATTTTTGGTCTTCTCAATAAAACAACTACTGATGGAGGTTATGAAAAGCTAAAGAAAATTTTTAACGAACCAAAAAATAATATCTATGAAATTAATAAAATGCAGGAAGCAATAAAGTTTATTCTTGAAGAATTTTCCATCAAGGAATTTAAGATCCATGAGGGCAATATTGCTCCGGTAATTGAATATATTAATTCCAACATAATGCCTGTAACTTATAAAAAGAGTCCATTGGTAGCAGCAGAAGGACTTATTTATAAAATAAGATATCCTGATTATTATGACTTTTTTAGTGAAGGTATTATAAAAACAATTGTTTTAATAAAAAAAATTCACCATTTTTATAGAGTTAATGATTGCGAGATTTTACCTGAATTACTAAAAAATATTTTTAAAAAACTCAAATCAATTTTTGAAAATAGGCATATAACCCATCTTAAAGACCTTGATAAAGAGGCTTTTTCTATCATTGAAACATTTACTCTTGATAAATTAATTAGAGAGGAGCTAACTTCTGAAGTAAACGCGCTGATAGAAATTATTTATGAACTGGATGTTTATATATCGATGGCAAAATCTATAAAAGCGTATAATCTTTGTTTTCCTCAGTTTATAAATTCAAAAAATCCATATATTAAAATTAATGGTGCTTTCCATTTGTTTGTCAGTAAACCTGTACCAAATAATATCGAATTTTCTGATGAAAACAATTTTATGTTTTTGACTGGTCCAAATATGGCAGGGAAAACTACTTTTTTAAAAACCTGTGGTGTTTCTATTTATTTAGCTCATCTGGGTATCGGAGTTCCTGCCGAAAATATGCAATTAACCTTATTTGATGGCATTCTCACCAGTATAAATACCAATGACAATCTCAGTGCAGGTCATAGTTATTATTATTCTGAAGTAAAAAAAGTTAAGGATATTGCGCTTACTATAATAACTGGAAAGAGGTTTTTTGTAATTTTTGATGAATTATTTAAAGGAACAAATGTCGAAGATGCTTATGAATGCTCTAACCTTGTAATATCAGGACTTACCAACTGGAAAAATTCTATTTTTATTCTATCTTCTCATTTGATTGAATTGGAAAAAGAACTTAGAAAATATAAAAATATTTCTTTTAATTATTTTTGTTCAGAGGTAGAACAAAGAGTACCTGTTTTTGATTTTAAGCTAAAAAAAGGCGTTTCAAAACAAAGATTAGGTAAACTTATTTTAGAAAACGAGGAAATAATTAATATTTTAAATCCTGTGCCTTAACAATAATTGGATTTTTAAAAAACGGATCTTAAAATTAGGCTTCTTTCCTTTTATTCAAGAGTATATAATTATTCAATACCAATAAATTTTAATAAAAGAGATAAAAATTAGTACAAGTGGAACGTGAAAAGTATATAAACCTTTTTGTTGATGAGTCCAAAGAAAACCTTTTAGCTCTAAATGAATATCTTTTGGAACTGGAAAAAGGCTCAGGTTCTCTCCAGCTGCTAAATGATATCTTTCGGGTTGCCCATACTTTAAAAGGAATGGCCTCAACTCTTGGGTTTAAAGAGATTACAGAGCTGACACATGAAATGGAAAATTTACTGGATTTTCTGAGAAATGCTCAACTCCCAATGACTTCAGAAATTATTGATGTCTTGTTTTTATGCCTTGATTCACTTGAAATACTTGTTGATAATGTTCTTTCTTCGGTACCAAAAATAGTAGATATTACAAATTTAATGTATCGATTAAAGAAATTAATAAAACTGGGAACTGGTGGGGAAATAGTTGAAGAAATAAAACATTTAACTGAAGAGAGAGAAATTTTTAAGATAGAATATAGCGAAAATGAAAAAAAGCTAATTTTAGAATCATTAGAGAATGGTTATAATGCTTCAGAAATTGAGGTAATCTTAATGAAAGACTCAATGATGAAAGCAATTAGGGTTCTTCTGATTATGCAGGCTGTTGAAGCAAAAGCCAAGGTAATTAAAACTACTCCTTCAAGAGATGATTTAAGTCACGAAAAATTTGGTCGAAATTTTATAGTTACCATTGTACATACTTTACCCCTTGAACAAATCAAAGAAGCGATTCTTTCCATTGCTGAAGTGATGACAGTATATGCTGAAGATATAAAACAAAAGTTTTTATCTGAACTTTCACTGAATGAGCAAAATCAAAAAGAAAAAGTATTACCTTTATATACAAAATATAATCAGACAGAAAAAAATGTTCTTATTGAAGCAATAAATCAGGGATTTAAGTGCTTTGAAATATATATAACTCTTATGCCAAATACAGTAATGAAATTTGTTAGGATTAATATGATTATTAATTGTATTAATAATTTGGATGCACAAATAATCAGAAGTATACCTTCAAGCAGTGAAATAGCACCGGAAAATGCACCTGATAATTTTGCTCTCACAATAATATCCAACCTGGATGAAAATACAATAAAAAATTCCCTTTTAAATATTAGTGAAATTAATCAGATAGAAATCCTGGAAATTTTAAAATCATATTTATCTGAGTCCACTCAAGAAAAAAATATTGTTGAACAAAAAATGGATATTCCAAAGTTTAGTGATTATGAAAAACTTTTGGTCTTAGATGCAAATAATTCACTGAAAAGAGTTGTCTTGATTGGTGTGCATCTCATGCCAGGAACAGTAATGAAATTTGCCCGCTACGTACTTGTTACCAAAAGGCTGGAATCTATCGGTGATATTATTAAAACTATTCCTTCACAGGATGAAATGGACAGAGAAAGTTTTGATGATTATTTTCAGATTGTATTTACCACTACAACTGAAGATCTGGCAATAAAAGAGACTGTTTCTTCAGTTGCTGAAATTACCAATATTGTGGATCTTTTGCCAATAATTCTTAATGATAAAAAAAATTACCAGATATCAACTCCACTTTCCACGAAAGAGGGGATTAATATACAGAACGAAAATTTGGAAGAACTAATTCCTAATCAAAAAATAAATTATGAGAAACCTCTGGAAAAAGTAGCTAAAACGATAGACATTCCTGTAGAAATTGAAGCAATTAAATATTCTAATGTTATTGAAGAAAGTGAAATGCTTGAAACCAATATTAAGCCTGAAATATTTTCTGAAGAAAAAAAACAAAAAAAATTAGTATCCAAAAAGCAAACTATCAGGGTAGATATTGAAAGGCTGGATGAGCTGATAAATCTTGTGGAAGAATTGGTTATTGTCAGGAGCCGGTTAACAAAAATAGGTAATTTACTTGAATCTCCTGAACTTTTTCAATCAGTCCGAAATCTTTCAATGATTACCGGTAATATTCAAAATAATGCTATGCGCTTAAGAATGGTTCCGGTTGAACATATCTTTAACCGCTTTCCACGAATGATTCGGGATATTGCAAAGTCATTAAACAAAGAAATTAACTTTGTTATTGAAGGAGAAGAAACTGAGCTGGACAGGACTATCATTGATGAAATTGGTGATCCCCTTGTCCATCTTCTAAGAAATTCGGCAGATCATGGAATTGAAAGTTTACAGCAAAGAATAAAAGCTGGTAAAAGTAAATCTGGAAATATTCGTCTGATTGCCCGCCATGAAGGAAATAATGTTTTAATTATTGTCGAAGATGATGGCAGAGGAGTTAATATTGAAAAAGTTAAACAAAAGGCTATCGAAAAAAATATTATTTCCAAAGAATCAGCAGAATTTATGTCTGATCATGAAGCTGTTCAGATTATCTTTCTTCCGGGCTTTAGTACTGTAGAATCAGCAACGGATCTTTCAGGAAGAGGTGTCGGAATGGATGCTGTAATGTCAAAAGTAAAATCAATTGGTGGCTCAATTTATGTCTATTCGGAAACAGGAATCGGCACAAGGTTTACCATTAAACTCCCTCTTACCCTGGCAATTATGGAAGTTTTACTTGTAAATATCGGGAATGGGGTATATGCCATTCCTATTACTTATATTGAAGAAATTAAAGAACTTTTACCTGAAGAAATTAAAAATATTAATCAGGTAAAAGTAACTGTTGTCCGGGATAAAACGATCCCATTAATCGATATGTCTGAAAAATTAAATACAACACCCTGCGACAAATTAAAAAAACATGATGATGAACTGGAAGAAGAAACTATACCAGTAATAATAGTCAGAACAGAAGAAGGAAAAAAAACAAACGGTCTTATTGTTGATAATATTATCGGACAGGATGATATTGTCATAAAACCTTTAGGCAAAATAGCCCAGGACAAGTTGAATTATATCTCAGGAACTGCAAATCTTGGAGACGGTAATCTGGCCTTAATACTTAATATTACTAATCTTACCTGATTTTAAAAGGTCGCACCTATTTCACCCTGAAGGGAAACAGCACTTCTTTCATCTATAGTACCCCTAACACTAAGGTTATTGCTAATCTGATAACGGGTAAAGAAATTATATTGTGCTATATTGGTCGTTCTTAAAATGCCTTCATAGCCAATAGATAAACCACCTATTATTGTTTTAGAAGCAGAAATTGAAACACCTGGATTGGACACAGTATCAGACGCAAGCCCGACGTTAAATTCTTCAAGGCCAAGGAAATCTGCTACCGGAGAGGTAAGAGGGTTAAATAAAGCACGGTTAAAATAAGGAGTGGCAATCTTGGCAATATTCATACCTGTTGAGCTGGTATCAGATAAAATATCCTGGGCAGCATTAAGTCCAATAACCTGTTGCCATATTTCTGATTCTGTCAGCCCGCCTGATTGTTTCCAGGTAAGGTGCATACTGTTGTTTGGGATATCTTCAAGGGTTCCTTCAATAATTGCTTCAACTTCAACGTTTTGTCTTGTCCTGGGGTTAAGAAGTTTTGTTTCTGCTGTTACATTTAATTTGGGGTTAATCGGAAAAACATCATTATCAACATTCCCAAAATCATTCTTCATTGGGGATTCATTATTTAATATACTTGAAGCTTGCTCTATTTTTTCACCTTTGGGCTGTGGACAAAGCTTTTCATCAAATAATGCTGTTGCTTTTTTAATTTTAAACTCATTATTAATCAGGTAAAGGTTACCTTTGTCAATTTGCATACTTCCGCAAATTAAAGGGGTATAAATTGAACCTTTTTGTAATACAATACCTCCAGAAGGTTTTAAATCAAAAAATGGTGATCTTACCCAAAACTCTGAATTTTTAGGCACATCAATTGCTAATTTATTAAATTTAGTC
This sequence comes from uncultured Candidatus Sericytochromatia bacterium, assembly GCA_964422885.1. Taxonomy (GTDB): domain Bacteria; phylum Cyanobacteriota; class Sericytochromatia; order UBA7694; family JACMQJ01; genus CAYRDV01. The sequence continues at coordinate 31,904 of CAYRDV010000007.1, read as the reverse complement.
GCAGCAGCAGCATTTGACTTTTTCTTGGACTTTCCTGTTGTTCCTTCTTTATTACCAGTGGTGCCCATACCAAATCTCATTTCACCAGAATTTATCTGTACTTTCCCACCTATTAAAGGCTCGCTGATGGTGTTATTGACCGTAATACTTACTTTTCCGCCAATGCTCATATTATCCTGTTTCCAGTGTAAGTCATCAGCAAATAGTTTTAGCTTTAGAAAACTAGGATAAAAACCGATTAAATCTACCTGACCAATCATATTAACCAGAGAATCATTTAATAAAGCTTCTGCTTTATTTATTTTTACAAAATGGTTAGACAGATTTACATCCAGATTTACCTTATCAAGATTTTCATTAAGTGATTCAACATAAATCTGGGCATTACTGATATTTAATCTGCCATTTAATAAAGGGTCACTGAATGAACCCTGGAGATTTAAAAAAGCATCACCATCTCCCTTTAACCACTCAATCTGATGGGTAAATAAGTTAACAAGACCAAGGCTTTCTCCGGTAAGACTAAGGCTTAAGTTCATACTTCCCATATTCGGATCAAGAGGAATAATACCTGAGCCTTTTGCTTCTCTTGAACCTGAACGGAGCCTGGCTTCAGCCAGATTGATGATATTATTTTTATAACTGCCGATTACTGATAAATTATCAAAATACATTTCATTAAATACGCCAGAATTAGAATCAAATGAGACTGTCACATCCGGGTTGTTTGTTGTTCCTTTTACATCAATAGTTAGTTCAGTTATTCCGGAAATTTCTATTGCTTTACTTTTAATAAATGGTCGAATCCATTCCAGGTCTATTTTTCCATCACCCTCAAAATTTATGTTGCCATTTTTGTTCATATTACCGGAAATTTTGATATGCCCACCTTCGGTTTCTATCAGGTGAGCTTTTGGCAAATCAAGATTCCCGTTATCATAACTGGCATCAATATATATTTCACTAAATTTACGGTTATAGGCGGCAGCATTGCCAACTAACATATTAAAATCTGCTTTGGGGTTTTTCGCTGTTCCTTTAATCTCTGCTGCAATGCTTATATCACCACTAATTGCTTCCCAAAAATGAGGCATTATATAGGATTCATTTTCATTTTCTTCTTTATTTGGTTCAAGTGACCACTTTTCCCAGTAGCTTGTCAGTTTGTTCAGATCTATTTTGTCTGATTCGTTTGCTTTTTCTTCCATAGCAGGAAGTGTATACATTATTCTTCCTGTATCTTTGATCGGAGGCTGATATTTTTTGCTTCCTGATTCTATTCTTTTAAGGACAGGGTTAGGTATTAATGAAAAGATAGATTGTATTGGAAACTTACGGGAATTAAGGAGGATATTAAAATTCGGATCATTTTCATTACTAAGGTTTATTTCACCTTTACTGTCAAAATAACTGTCCCCTTTGGCCATAGACATTTTCTGGACTGATAGTTGATTATCTTTAAAATTTATCCTGGCAATAACAGTATCAATACTTTCCTGATTGACAAACTGTAAATTTTTTATTTCTGTATTTAATGCCATTGTAATATTTTTATAATTAGCTGATAAATCGGCTGTAAGCTGTAGTTTTTTAATATCTCCATCTTTAAGACCGGCAAGTTCAGCAACTGGAAAATCACTGAATTCAAAGCTGTCAGAGTTAAGAGTAATATTTCCAAAATTTGAAGCAGGTTCATTAAGAAGTTTTTCCAGGTTTAAGTTACCTTTACCGCTAAATTCGGATTTTCCATTTTTTAATGAAACTGAGTAGATATCAAGCAAACCGTATTGCCACTTAAAGTCAGCTTTTAGAGCATCCAGATTTTGGTTATAGATTTTGGCTTTTTCCAAAGGATTTATCGATAATTCAGACGATGGTTTTGTATCCTCGACTGCAACAGAAATATCCTCTTTTTGTAAATTTTCTGCTTCATTTTCTTTAATTTTCTGAATATAGGTTGATTTAACTTTATTAAAATCTATAAGTCCACTTGCCTTGAAATTCAAAGGATCTTCAATAATATTATAAATGTTGCCATCTAAATTAATGTTTAAATCTCCGGTGCCTTCTAAAAAATTAAAATTTTTCTCATTAATAACCGGGTTAAGATTTGCCAGCATTACATCTGTTGAGTAAATTTTTCCTTTTAAATCACCTTCAGGATTAAGATTAAAATTGGCATTCAGATTTCCCATATTTTTAGAAATAAGTTTCATATCTGTTTCAAGGTATCCCTTGGTATAAGTAAAGTTATTATGATAAGAATTAATATCCAAAGGATATATTTTTCCGGTACTTGAATATTTTGCATTTAGATTATCGATATCGAAATAACCATTTACAGCAAGGGCACCCGGATTATGAGCAAACTCCCTGATATTCCCAAAAGCAACAATATCCAGAACTCCATTACCTTTTGCGATATCTACATTGGGAATAAAACTGCTGATATTGATCATATTTATATTTCTGTTTGTCAGTTTTCCATTTACATTTCGGTCTTTATCAACATCAAGATAACCGCTTGCTGTTCCGAATTCATTTGTACTGAAGAAAAATTTTGATTTTACAATACCATCATTAATATTAAGATCAATATCGGCAACTCCATTATTAATATCTATACTGGAGCTTTTTCCACCACTAAAAGTCATAGCGGTATTTTTAAAATAAATACTGCTGTTTGTGTCTAAAAGGTAAGTAAGTTTATCAAGAGTTATTTTACCCTTAAATCCTTTTAATGAAGTATTTACTATTGCTGTAATATCACCTGTACCAGATTTTACGCTAAGTTTTGGGACAAAAAGCTCAAGTGTTTGCACCGGAATATTATCAATATCAATTTTGGCAAAAGTTGTATCAAGGTTGTTTATTGAAATAACGGCATTTGTATTGCCCAACTCGTTTGAGGCAACTGAAATTTCTGACGATAAAGTCCCGTTTTTCAGGCTAAAATAAACTTTTCCGGCAGTATTTGTGGATAAAACTTTTTTTGTATTTGTTAACTGATATATTAAATCGTTATTATCAAACGAAATGTACCCTCTGGTATAAATTTTGGACATCAGGTTTTCAGAACCTGAATAATTTTTAAAAGCTCCCAGATAAGTATTTAAATTTGCAGAAAGGCTAACTGTGCCATTTGCAGCAGATAAGCCGGGTATAAATCGGGCAATTTTATTTGCCGAAACTTTCTCAATATCTGCTTTAATATTTAAAGAATTAAGCTTTTTAAGATTAAAAGAGAGGTTTGAATCGCCAAATTCCTCGGAGGCTAAAGATATAACTGATGTTAGATTTCCATTATTATTATTCATGGAAATTGTTCCATTGGTATGAGTAAGAGCAATTGGTTCTTTTAGTCCGCCATTATAGTTTAGGTTTGCTTCAGAAAGCTTTATTAAACCTTTTATTGATGAAGAATTCAAAAGTTTTTCAGCCGAAAAATTCCTGTCAAAAATACCAATATGAGTATTTATATTTGCTGTAATATCTCCTATTCCTGATTTTATTTTCAGGTTTGGGATAAAAGGTGCCAATTCTGTAATTTTAAAGTTATCAGCTGATAATGTTCCATTTAAAATATCAAGATTATTTATTCTAAAATTACCTTTTAGATTTCCAAATTCATCAGACATCATTGAGATATTTGATGAAAGATTCCCGTTCCCTGAACTTAAATATATATTGCCTGTGCTGTTTGTTGAGCTAATGATTTTAGCCTTTTGACCATATTTTAGAGAGGTATTTGTAAATTTAATATAGCTATTTGTCTTTGTGTTTTTAACTATTTCTGTAAGAGAATCTCTTTTAGTTAAAGATTCTAAAGAGGTTGTAATATCGGTAGTAATATCAGCACTACCATTTTTAACCCTTAGGCTGGGTATATATGTTTCAAGTGTTTTTACAGGGATATTATTTATTTTGAATTTTCCTTTAAATAAATTTAAATCTCTTAGACTAAAATTACCATGAACACTTCCGTAATCATTGGAAATTAAAGCGGCCTGAGATTTAATCTCACCATTATCCATATGTACTCTTAGTTCTCCGGTAGTATTCATTGATTTTATTAGCATTGAAGGTAATTGATAGGTGACATTTACACCTGATAAATCAAGATCTCCCTTTACCTTTATGATATGGGTTAACCTTTCTGTTGAAGGTTTTTTATATCTCTGATATTCTTTTAGCGAAAATGTGGTGTTAATATCCCCATTAATAATTCCGCCTTTTAATGTCATATTTGGGACAAAAGCTTCAGTTGCATTGGCTTTTAGACCCTTGGCATGTGCTTTAACATTAATAAAATCTAGATCTTTCATTGCAAAGTCAATAAATGTATTGCCAAAATTTATGGAGTTAAGATTACTTTTTACACGAATAAAATCTTTAGAGTAATCAACATCTGAATAAAAGTTTTCTATTGGATAAATTTTTGAATATTTAGGATTAAAAGTAACTAATGGAGAATGAATTTTTCCTTTAATTTCAGGTGTGGTTAAAAAACCAGTCATTTTTACATTGCCATCTACTCGGGCATAAGGACGATATTCATTGGGAACAGGGATATTAAAATCGTTAATGATTGTATCTGCGTTTATTCCTTCTGCCTTGATATTTCCCAGATAATGAGCTGTTTTTATATTTGCTTCGCCAATTTTTCCCTTAAATAAATCTTTAATAATTAAGTTAGCTGTTACTGTTCCATCATAAGCTTTTCCCTTAAAATCAGTGAGCACAAGATCATGCTCATTCATATGTATTTTTGAACTAAGATTAGATACGTTTGAATTCAAAAAAGTCCCGTTTTGAATATTTATCGAACCTTTTAAATCTCTAAGCTGAAAAGCTTCTGGATACTGGATAAAATTTAATTTTTTGTTTATCTGAGGATAGAAGCCATCTAGGGTTATATCCGCTTTTGCCAGTCCTGAAAGATGGAGCTCTCTTATATTGTTATCTATTATTTTTTTGTCCAGTGAAGATAAAACATCTCCCAGGTTAAAGTGTTCTGAAGTAAGGTGTGCTTTGATATATGTATCTTTTCCATTATATACACTTTCAGTTTTTCCGTTAAAAAAAGTGCCATTGGAATATAATTTTAAATTACTAATATTTAATTTGTTTTGGGTAATATTTGCATTTAGTTCTTTTATATTGACCTGGTGGCTGTAAAGTGGAAATTTACCGATAATATCTTTAGCATCTATATCCGTATTAAACTCAAGGGCATAAAATGCAAAATTTTCCCATTTTCCTTTTAGTTTTAAATCTACACTTCCTTTATTAAGAACAAAATCACCCTTGGTAGTATCATAAAAAACATTTGCCCAGCGGGTAAAATCTTTTATATTTATTTTTGAGTCAACCGAGCCCTGACCTGTTCGGGTATTAAATGTACCTTTTAAATCTATAAGATCCTTATCTTCAATTAATTTAGCCACATATTTAACATACTGGCTATTTTGAAGCTCGGCCTGAATTAAGGGAATTCTGGCATTTACCTTTAATTTATTAATGAATGTCTGATCACTGTACTGGACAAGGCCATCTTCAAGTTTAAAAATTATTCTGGGAATTTCAGCAGGCTTTTCCTCTTTTGCTTCATGTGGTTGAAATAAAGGTGAGTCAATATCAAACTCTCCTTTTTTATTTCTGTTTAAGTTAACAACTGGTTTGATTATATTTAAAGCTAATGTTGATTTTTCCGCCCCCCAAATTAAAAAACTGATAACATTAAAACCAATTTCCAGCTTTTCTGATTTTATAAATATCGGAGCTCTGAGATTATTATTTTTTAGAATAGTAATCCCTTCTGCAACAGCTGTCTGATGAAATAGCCCAAGCCTTAATGTGGATATCCGGTCAATACTGGCATAAAGATCAGTTGCTTTTAAAATTTGCACTTCGGCCTGTTTTCTGATTTCACTGATGATGAATGCCGGAGGATTATAAATAAAATAGGTAAGAGTACTAAATACAAGAACTACCAGTATTATTATATATATTGCAAATTTCTTAAAAATTTGTGTTATCTTATCTTTCATATTTTGGCTACTGTTATTTTTTTGAAATTTTCACCCTTACAAAATCTATTTAAATTTCTTAACATAGATATATTATAGAGAATGAACAGGTTAAATGATAAGATGGCAGGTTCGTTTTTGCCACTGTTTTAATAAGTTTGTTTTGGGAAAAATTAAAAAAATAACTAATCAGTTTATTATTGTAGAGACATGCCATGGCATGTCTCTACGGCTATTAACAATTCTAAGGAAAAATTGATGTTGTCCAGACAGGGTTATTTACTAATGTTCCATCAATATTTAAAGAACCTAAATCATTTGCAATTAATCCAGAAACTTCATCAAATTTCCAGTAATTAACGAGGCCAGCCTCATTGCCATTTAATCTGATATTTTTATTGGCAATAATATCAGTCTGGCTCCGTATAGCACTCCAAATTCTAACATCTGATATCTTGCCATTTGCAAAACTCGGTGGGGTAGCTACCCAAGCCCCTATTGTAATAGGAATTGAGCTATCATTATCAAAGCCTGTATAACCAGCTACAGTTGCTTCTAAAATTCCATCAATAAATAATTTTTGTTCTGTTGAAGAATAAGTAACTGCTATATGATGCCATGTATTATCACCTATATTTGTTGTACCTGTTAAAATTGGTTCAATATTTACAGTATCCGTTTTAGGGATCCACTTGACTTTAGCACTTGCAGGGTCAGAAGAATCAAGGCCCAATATGCTGTTGGTAAACACTCCTTCTTTCTGTCTGCCAAGAACTGCTCCACATAAACCTCCAAAAAAAGTACAGTTTTGAGTGCCATTCCATTTAACACGCATTTCTATTGTACCCTGAGTCGCCCCGTTTATCCCACCACCTCCTGCTATTTCAACATAATCATCAGTCCCGTCAAATGATAAAACATTTATATTTTGGTTTATGGCTCCGTAAGCACCTGTAGGAGTACCATTATTTACATTTACAGTTGTATCAATATTCGCACCAATAGCGTTTTGTAATTGTAGGCTGACGTTTAAAACTTCTGCTTGTGGAGTTAAAGTAAGGTCAGAATTTACTGTTACTGAATTTGAAGATAAACCAAGTTTTAAAATTCCATCACTATAATTTTGTGGTGCAGTAATATTATTGCCTGTAGCATCTAACCCATCCCAGGCTTCAACTGCTGCAAACCATGTGCCAACAGGTACATTTGTAAAGGTAATAGTATTACTTCCTGTATTCAGAACAAATGCTGTATTTCCTGCATGCGTAGCTGATTGAGGATTAGTATTGCTGGTAGTAAGATAAACTTTGTAAGACTGAATATTTACTGTTTCTCCTTTTGGTTGCCCGTCAGTTGAAGCTTTGGTTTTAAAGTTTTTAGGCAGGTTTATCGAAACAGATAATTTTACACCAGTTTTTTGATTTGTCCCTTTAATTTTACCTTCAAGATCGGCAACAAAAGTTTTTGTTAATGATGCAGGTGATTTTTTTAATTGGATTGTTTCAACATTATTAAGCGGAGAATTATTACTGGAACATGAAAATAAAATAATTGTGGGCAAAAGTAACAATAATGATTTTTTCACAATTTGTACCCCGATTCAGATAAAATTAAGAGAATATAGTTACGTACAAATTTTATTTATACCATACTTTATAGCATTAATAAAAAATTATTTTTCTTTTTTTGACCAATCTGATGCCCAGGCTCCAATAGATTTTAAAATAGGTTGTAATGCCTCACCTTTTGGTGTAAGACTGTAAAAAACCTGAATGGGCCTATCTGTACTTACGTCACGTATTATCAGGTCATTTTCCTCAAGCTCCTTCAGGCGTTCTGTCAACAATCTTGAACTGATATCGGGTATTGCTTCCTGAAATTCACAGAATCTTTTTGGTCCATTTCCCAAAGCATAGATTATTACACCGGTCCAACGACGGCCTATAATTTCAATCGCCTGATGAAAAACATTACAGACCTGTGGATTATGTGATTCTTCATTTTTCATTTTAATTCCTTGACTTATAAAAAAATAAGTTATATTATAAAAGTAAGTTACTTTTAGTAAGTATATAATGTTATACAACTAAACTAATTATAACCTGTAGAGGCGCTACTTTGTAGGGATTTATTAATATTTTGAAAGGTGTAGTTATGGAAAATCCTAATATTGCAGAAAAAAAACCGGCAATTCTTGAATTAGAGGCTGGTACATATTGGTGGTGTGCCTGTGGTAAATCACAAAACCAGCCATTTTGTGATGGCTCACATAAAGGCAGCGGATTTACTCCGCAAAAATTTGAAATACAGGAAAAGAAAAAGGTTGCTCTTTGTCAGTGTAAATATTCAAATAATAAGCCGTATTGTGATGGTAGCCATAAAAGTTTGTAATTTACTGAATCAATTCAGTAAATTACAAATTTAATCCTCACCTACTACAACAGGTTCACCAGGCTCAGTATTTTTACCTTTAAACTTTTTTTCCATTGCCATAAAGATTAAAGAGGCAATCGTAAATATTGCAAAAATTGCAACCAGATAGATTATTGCCAGAGTTTTGTCTGGTTGCAGCAAAGAAAGGCTGATTGACGGTACATAAGTAATAATCATTAAGGTGATAAACATAATACCAAGAAAGGGTAAGGTTGACATATATAAGGAAATTATTGGGCGATCGAACCTAAAGCTGGCAATAAAAAGGTTTAAGCCTAGTGGTGGAGTTGAATAGGCAATTTCCAGGTTCAACAGAAAAATTATCCCGAGGTGAATAGGGTCAATTCCATATTCCAGTGATATAGGTATAATTAATGGTAAAACAACAAGTATTGAAGCAAAAACATCAAGTAATGCGCCAACCACTAACAGGAAAATATTTAAGAGTATTAAAAAGGTAACTTTATTAGTAATATATTTTTTGGTCCATTCCAGTAATAAGGTTGGAACTTCCTGATCAACCAGAAAATTGGTCAGGCCAAAAGCGGCTCCTATAATAATAAAAATACCGCCGATTAAAACCATACTTTCAACGATTACTCTTGGTACATCTTTGGTAATATGAATATCTTTATAAATAAAAACTTCAACTATAAAGACATAAAAAGCAACAACAGCAGCAGCTTCACTCGCAGTAAAAAAACCACCATATATACCAATTAAAATGATCAAAGGAATAGGTATTTCCCATGCTGCCTCTTTAATAGCAATAAAACATTCTCTTAGAGAAAATTTTGTTCTTTGAACACCTGATTTTGTTCCAACATACATCGCAAAAATTGAAAGGGCTGCCAGCTCAAGAATACCTGGAATAGCCCCTGCAACAAAAAGCTTATCAACACTTACAGTAACTTCACTACCAATATTTTGCATACTCATGGAAGCTATTACCCCAAAAAGGATTAAAGGTAAGCTTGGTGGAAATGTAATTCCTCTGCTGCCTCCAATTGTTAAAATTCCCAGGGAAAATTTTTCAGGATAGTTTTCTTTTAGTAATGATGGAAGAAGTAATCCACCAAGAGCAATTATTGTAACCCCTGAAGCACCAGTAAATACAGTAAAGAAAGAACAGGAGAAAAGGGCTACAATAGCTAGGCTACCAGGCATCCATCCAAGAAAGGCTTTTGACATATTGATCAGTCGGGTTGAAGTTTTACTTTCTGCCATTACATAACCGGCAAATGTAAAAAGAGGAATTGTCATAAAAATTGGATTTTCAGCTATCTTATAAAATTCCTGAACTACAGCAACTGAGCTTGATATTTCGTTATCAGAGACCAGAATAAATCCCAGAAGGGCTATTCCGCCTATTGTAATAAAAATAGGAATGCCAAATGTTGTTATTAAAATAAAAAATAAAGTTAATAAAATAAATGTCATATTATTCTGCCTTATTAGTATCTTTATTGAATATTTCTGCGATTTTTTCCAATGCTTTTACCAAAAATCTAAAGGCAATTATTCCAAAAGCTACAGGAATAATTAGCTCTACCATCCAGGCTTGTAATCCCAAAAAAATTGCTTTTCCTTCACTGATATCATATTCATCTTTTACAAAGATATATGAAGCGTACACAAATAAAACTGAAAAGGAACAGGCAATAAAGTTTAGAAATATATCAAGAGTATTTTTAAGTTTTGGTGAAAGAATTCGGGAAAGAGCATCCATATTAATATGCTTTTCATTTTTTGTCGCCAGTGAAGCACCGATTAAGCCAATCCACAATACTGAGTGCCTTAGATACAAATCAGCCCAGTGAATACCTGAACCGAAAAAATTTCTTAAAACAACCTGTAGAAAACCCAAACCAAGCATAATCACAAGTAGAAAAATAAGTATTACCTTTTCTGCTTTTGCCAGGTAATCATCAACTAACCGGATAATTTTCATTATTTCTTATATGACCTCAGATTAACTACAGATTTAAATAAATTACTGACGTTATATGTTTTTAACATATAACGTCAGTGTTAGACTATCTAGCTTTTTGTTTCAGAGATCTTACTTTTTGTAATAAATCTCTTGAATATAATTTACCAACAAGACCATCGGCGACTTTTGATGATACTGATTTCATCATTGATACGGTTGCCGGGGCAGCTTCAGTAAATATTATTCCATTATTTTTTATTGATAACTTGGCTTTTTCATTATCAGCTCTCACACTTCTTGTAAGTTTTTGTGAATAAACTTTGGCTGTCTCATTCAGAGCTTTTCTGTCAGTTGGATCAAGAGAATCATAAGTTTTTTTGGAAATTAGGATTGCTCCTGTTGCATAACCCATTTTCTGGGCTACCATATATTTTACCTTTGATGTCCATTGTAAAGCCATAGCTCCAAGAGGTGGTCCATAAACACCATCGATCAGTCTGGTTTGTAATGAAGTTAAAACATCAGTTAAATTTAAAGGAGTAGGAACCAGATTTAAATCTTTAAAAATTGCCTGAACCAGTTCATCACCTTCCCACATCCACATTTTTACACCTTTCATATCATCAACATTTTTTATTGGTTTATTGGTAAAAATGTAGACAAAGCCTGTTTCTGCCCAACCAAGATTAACATATCCCTTTTCTTCAAATTTTTTGTTGAAAGTACTTTCCATATTATCCAGGACATAATCAACTTCATTTGCAGAATCAAACATAAAGGGTAATTCCATCAAACGTACTTCAGAAACTATTTCACCAAGACCAACTCCGGTAAAAGCTCCGGCATCAAGCTGTCCTTGTCTCATTTTCCTGAGAACCTGCTTTTCATCACCCATACTTCCACTTGAGTAAAATTTAAAACTGAGTCCACCATTTGTTTTGCTCTTTAAATCTTTATCCCATTCTTCAAGTATATTCATCCAGGTTGACCCTTTGGGAGCAACAACAGCACATTTGATACGTGTTTTAGCATAAGCAAAATTGTCCATTGTAGAGACAAAAAACATTGCTCCTGTAAGAGCAATTGGTAATAATTTTTTGAAATTTAATTTAAACATAAATTTACCTTTCTAAATTAAAATATTTCTTCTTCCAACGTCAGTAGAGTTTCCGCTTTTCTTTTTGCCAGTTCATTTGTAAGCCTTTCCTGCGGGAAAACAGAGGCGGGAGTATCAATTACATTTTTTAAAAGTTTTTCAAATAATTCCTGGTCCTGATTTTGAGCAGCATAATATATTGCGTACATTACATCTGTCATTAAAAACTTACCCTGAGTTAGCTCTTTTGCTTTATTATAATGTAAAGTCGCCTTCTCTGGATTTCCGCCAAGTAATGGAGGTCTACTTCCATAATAAATCATAAAGAAAAGATGAGGCCCGGCATTATAATAACTTTCATCTAATTCCATTACTCTTCGCATCATCAGCTCAACTCGTGCAAGGTTTCCCAGAGCATCTGGATCATCTTTGGAAAGATTAACGTAATTTCCCCAGGCATGTGCTGTCCAGAAAAGTGCAGGAACATCTTCTTTTTTAAACGTTTTCAAAGATTTTTCAAAATCTTCATAAGAGCTGTTTACTGTATTTTTAAATGATTCGTTTTTATTTAAAATTCTCATGCCGTAACTCATCGCTCTTTGATGAAAAACTTTGGACCTTTTATTATTTTTTGCCATTTTTGTTTCATCAGCAGAATATTCTTCCTGAAGAAAGCCAAAAGCATAACTTGTATAAAGACGGCAGCCCATCAGCAAAAGCTGTTGATTATTAGGTGAGCCTTTAATCAGGCCTTCTATCAGCTTAAGGTTCGAAGGAGTCGCTGTTTCGGCAAGTTCCAGATCTTCTTCTTCAAAGAATGAAATAAGAGCATCTTCAATAACCATCCCGGTACTATCAACAGCAGTCTGCTTAATAAATGAACTACAGCCTGTAGATAGTATTAATGGAACTAATAGCGAAATGCCAAATATTTTTTTCATTATTTATTCACCAAAATTATGATTATAGATCTAAATATTAGAAATCACTTTAATATACCATAAAGAATCTGATAAAAAAAATTTTAAAAATCGCTTAAAGCTGTTTTTATTTGTTCAACAGCCCAGTCCAGCTCATCTCTTGTTACTACAAGAGGTGGTGTTAATCTTACAATCGTGCCGTGAGTATCTTTGCAAAGCATTCCCAGTTCCTGTAATTTTTCACATAATGGTCTTGCTGGTACTGTAAGATCTATTCCGATTAACAGACCACGTCCTCTTACTTCCTTTATTTTGGGGTGATTAAGGGTAATTAACTTATTTATCAGATAATTTCCCAGCTCATATGAATTTTCAACTAGTTTTTCTTCAATCAGGACTTCCAGTGCTGTTTTGGCAACAGCACTGCCAAGTGGATTGCCGCCAAAAGTACTGCCATGATCTCCCGGTTTGAATACTCCAAGTATTTCAGAACTTGAAAGTACTGCTGATACGGGATAAAATCCTCCTGATAAAGCTTTACCGATTACTATCATATCAGGATCCACATTTTCATAGTAATGAGCAAACATTTTACCGGTTCTGCCAAGCCCTGTCTGTATTTCATCAAGGATAAAGATAACATTATTTTCTTTACATATTTTTTCAACTTCTTTTAAATATCCGTCAGGAGGTAAATAAATACCCGCTTCTGCCTGGATTGGTTCAACCAGAAATGCCACAGTATTTTTAGTGATCGCTTTTTTTAAAGCTTCGGCATCACCAAAGGGAATAACCTTAAAACCTGGGGTAAAAGGCCCATAACCATCTCGGTACTGTTCATCCGTTGAAAAGGAAACAATAGTGGTAGTTCTACCATGAAAATTATTTTCACAGGTAATAATTTCAGCCTCGTTTGCTGGTACTCCTTTTTTGGTATAGCCCCATTTTCTGGCAGCCTTTATTGCTGTTTCGATTGCTTCAGCACCTGAATTCATTAAAAGAAACATTTCTTTGTGGGATATTTCTTCAAGTTTTTTATAAAGTAAGGGCAATTGATTATTTCTAAAAGCTCTGGAGGTAAGAGTAATTTTTTCTGCCTGTTCTTTTAATGTTTCTATCAGTTTAGGGTGACAGTGGCCCTGATTTACTGCTGAGTAAGATGATAGGCAGTCCATATACCTTTTTCCATCAACATCCCAGACCCATACACCTTTCCCACTTTCAATCACGACATCAAGAGGATGATAATTATGAGCACCTAATTTATTTTCCAGCTCAATATATTCAGCGCTTCTCATTTTTGTCTCAGTTTTCATTTAACACCTCTTTTCTTCTAACCACAATTTTTAATTTTAACCTTAAATTAAGAAAATTCCTATCCATCTGCCTGATACATGATAATAAGAATCATTAAAAAGTTTTTAGTCAGTATGTCCGAAAAGTGGGAGTTACCTTAATTTTAATAACACATCACCGTTTACACTGGTTACTTTAGTTTCTTTATTTATTTGACTGCCATTTAGATAGGTGAAATTTATTTTTAATTTTACTTTATTATTTTCCCTTTCTAACACCATTTCCTCCTGAGGAATCTGAGAAGAAACTCCAATATATTTATCAGTTAGTTTTTTTATTAAATTATCCAAAGGTAAATCCATTAATTTTTCTTTTTCTTTAAAAAGTGTAATTACAAGGTTTTCCTGATTATAAACAAGGCTAAAACTTTGTTTATTGAACAAAAAGTTACATGGCTGACTATCCTTATAAAGACTGACTTTTATCAATCCGTCATATCCTGATATATCATAATAGTCATTTTTATTTAAAACTGAAAAATTGAAATATTCATTATTTTTATTTCTTTCACCACCATAATATGGCTGCATATATGTTAAACCCATAGCCTCTATCACTTTTCTGGGATTTTCATAAGATTTTCCCAGATTAACCGGAACCCTAAACCAGCGGACAACAATTTTTAATTTGTCCCTTTTATTTAGATAATTTAGGATTGAACTTATTTCCTGATTATCTACAACTGGTATTTTCGAGCTAATTTTTTCGATAATACCATTTTTCATAATATTATCTTTAATAAGTAATGTTTCCAGCCTTTTTAACTGACTTTTTACTGAAACATCAAAAGCACCCCATGGTCCAAAAGAAGTTAAAAATGAAACAATACATAGGGAAACAGGTATTAATTTAATATTTTTATTTTTGCTAAAGATAAAATATAGAGAAATACCAAATAACCAGAAGGAAGTGATCAAAAGGAAATAACGATTTTCAGTAATACCATAATCCTGAATTCTTCTGCTCACAGCAAAATATAACATTATTATTAAAGGCAAAAGAATGATATAAAATGTTTTTGAAAAAGCTCTAATCCAAACCTTTTCGGATGTATTCTGAAGAGGGTAAATCAAAAGTAATGAAAGTATTCCTGTAAAGGAACAACCTATAATCAGGCTGGAAACTTTCCCATGTGGCCAGTCCCAGTTTAGTATTATTTTTCCGGCATATAAGTATAAAATGATCAGATAAATAATCACAATGGGAATTAAAATATATTGTACAAGCATTTTCAGGTCTTTGGGAAAATCACTTTTTGATTCTAACTGGTGAAAATCTTCAGGTATTCCAGACAGAAAAAACCAGGTGTTAAAAATACCAACAATAAAAACCCATAATTCTGAATAAATCTGATATCTTACTTTTATTTCCAACAGATTATCTATCGAATACAACGCTATAGATAATCCGCCATAAATAATTCCGGAATATACCAAAGCTATAATAATCCGCTCAAATAAAATCCGATTATAATGCCAGAAGCCATTAGGAGTATTTTTACCAATAAAAGGAATAAAGGCAATCATCAAATGTAAACTAAGATTAAATAAGAAAAAACGTGTAATAAATTCTGATTTTTCACTAGAGATATCACTATTTTCAGGTAAAGAAAAATAATAAAGTATCAATAAAATTAATGCAAAAATATTCAGAAATGATTTTTTTGATTTATCTAAATTTATTCTCTCACTGAAAAGAGCAACTGATAAAAATAGGGTAAGTCCAAGAGCACAGGTTAGTACCAGATTAAAAAAATAATAGTTTTCATGTGAAGATTTAGAGGATTCAACAAGATAAATAGCAAAAAAAGTTCCTATAATTGTATTTATAAGAACAATCGGAAAGCGTGAAAAAGTTTTTACTGTTTTTTCATTTAAATAACTTAATGATGGTAGTTTCATATCTTTTTTTTATTTTAAAATTTATCAATATAAATATCATAATATTTTAATAGTGATAAAGATATATTCTGATTGATCTGCTTTGAACACCCAGGTGCTTGATTTTAATTAGTTTAAAATAATTTCCGGGAATTACTTTCGGATACATTCCATGTAAAGAGCTTCTACATGATCAACATTTTTATTTAATGAATACTTTTCAACAACTCTTTCTCTTGCCTTTAGTGATAAAAGCTTTCTAAAATCAGAATGATCATATAAAAGTTTTAAAGTATAACCCAGATGGGATTTTACTTTCATTGGATCAATGATAATACCTGCTCCATCAGACAAAACCTCCCCATCAGAACCTACATCTGTTGCTACTGTTGGAGCACCACAGGCCATCGCTTCCAAAAGAGACAGAGATAATCCCTCAATCTGTGAAGGTAAAATGAAAGCATCTGTACCTCTGAGAATATCAATTCTTTTATCTTCATCTTTAATCACACCTGTCCATGTTACATTAGGCTCTTCTCCATATATCGCTTTTAAAACTTTTTCCTGGGATCCGCCACCTACAATAACAAGCTGAGCATTTTCAAGATTAGACCTGGTAAAAGCCTTTAGCATATCATCAATGCCTTTTTCCGGGTTAATTCTTCACAAATAGGTATAAATTTGCTTTCCGTTAAATTTTTTTTTAAATTCAGAGTTTCCTGGTGTAAATTTATCTGTATCAATGCCATTTGGGATAACTTTTATCTTATTTCCAGGTACTCCCAGTTTTTCCAGAAGAGATTTTTGTAATTCTGAGAAAATTATTACTCCATCATACTGAGCTAATGACGGAGCATAAAGTTGATAGACTAAAAATGCTGCACTGCCGTGAAATGTGGGCCTTTTGTCAAAAGCATTATGAAAAGTACAAACAAGTGGTATGTTTTGCTCATGGCATATCTCAGGAAGTTTAAAATCCATTGGGGATAAGCATAAAGAAGCATGAACAATATCCGGTTTAATTTCTCTTAAAGCATCTGTAACAATTTTCCCGGATTTCATGGATGGAATTGTATAACTTTGTGATTTATAGATACAGGGGATTACAACATCTTTTTCATCAGCTAGTAAATTTTCTTCATGATTTTCATCTTCAAAGTGGAAAAATACTACATCATACCCTCTTGCTGTTAAAAGATTGGTTATTTCTCTGGAATAAGTAACATTACCACAAAAAGGACTTTTTTTACCAAACCAGGCAACTTTTAAATTTTTAGCCATTTTTATTTCTCAAATTATAAATTTGCATCTTTTAATTGTAAAATAACTCCCCTTTAGGGGCCCCTGTTTGTATTAACACCAAAGTACCTGAAGGTATTCCCAAGGGTCACAAGCTTTGGAAACAAAATGAAATTTTGTTTAACCCGAAGCAGAGCTTCGAGGTATTATTAATAAATAAAGTTTAACATCGATAAAACTTGTAAATTGTAACAGGTATAATATAGAGAAATTTATTAAATGATAAAATTAATATTATGAATCAAGAAGATATAAATAAAATTAAAAGTATGATTACTGAATATTATCCTGAAATGGAGGATGATATTTTAGATTTTCTGGATAAGATACTGGACGCAGCTCCTGATATTTCTTTAGAAGAATTGGATAATGTTATCCAAAACTTGTATCAAGATAATCCAAATGATATTGCTGATAAAGAGCAAGAGAAAAATGAACGGTATCTTAAAATGTACGAAATTGCTGAGGCTGAATATCAAAAGGTACTCTTAGCTATTGAAAAATATAAATCTCTGGATCTGGCAAATCCCGGTGATTTTGATATTTTTGTCAGAGAATTTTCCTTTTTTTTCCCGGAAAAAATATTTCGGGATATAAAGAAATCAATTAAAAATACTAAGCAAAAAGAATTTGTTATGGATTTAAATGATGTTAAAGTATTTTTAGATCAGCATTATATTGAAGCATTTGCAAAAATAAAATTAGAGCTTGATAAACAGTGATTAGCGAAATTACTTCAGTTATCCAAAAAGAGAAATTAAAAATATCAAGACAACAGATGTTATTAGCATTTATTTCTGGTATTTTAATGTCTGTTTCCGGCTCTGTATTCCAAATGGACTGGTTAGCCTGGTTTGCTCTTGTCCCCTTGTTTTACTCATTTTTTAATTTTAGGATAAATGGTAAAACAGGTTTTCAACTTTCGTTTATCTGTAGTCTTACCTATTATCTTGGGTTGCTTACCTGGCTTTTTAGGCTACATCCACTTACCTGGATTGGCTTCTCAGCTGGCGAAAGTATTTTAATTATTACTACAGGATGGTTTGTTTTTAGCCTGATAGAATCACTTGGACTTAGTCTGATGGGCTATTTCATGGGTCTTATCAATCCTGATGGCTGGAAAAGAGCTCTTATTCCTGCCTGTTTATGGATTGTAATTGAATGGCTTCAGGGCTTGAGTGACTTTGGCTTTACCTGGGGAAGACTTGCTATTTCACAATATCGAAACATTTTCATGATTCAAAGTGCCAATTTATTTGGCTCACTTTTTATTACCGGCCTGATAGTTTTCACCAATGCTGTACTTGCCATTATTCTGATAGATTATTTAAAAAATAGAGAAAAAATATCATTTAAACTTTTACTATCTACATTTATATTATTAACTATAAACATGGTATATGGTATCTATACCGTCTTTACAAAGCAGGACTCAGGTAAATCAGTAAATGCTGCGATTATTCAAGGAAATATTCTTTCTGATGAAAAATGGAATATGAGCCCACAGGATGCTCTTGATATTTATTTAAACTTAAGCCAAAAAGCATTGCAGGAAACTAAGAATAAAAATGAAAAAATAGATCTTTTTGTATGGCCTGAAACTGCTGTCAGAGACTATATCCAAAACGCTGTCACTTTTAATCAGTTGTCTGCCTTTACCAGTTTATCTCAGACATATTTACTTACAGGTGTTTTTGATGTAAAACAAGAAGCTGAAAAGACCTACTCAATATTTAATTCTATTGCCGGGATTTCTCCTCAGGGTAAAATACTTGGTGTTTATTCCAAACAGCATCTTGTTCCCTTTGGTGAATATTTGCCTTTCAGAGGGTTTTTACAGTTACTGATGCCCAAAATAACTCAGATAAATGCTTTAGGCCATGATTTGTCTTCTGGCAAAGATGCTGGAATAATTGCCACTCCTTTTGGAAATATTGGTGGTTTGATCTGCTATGAATCTATTTTTCCGCAGATTATTCAAAATTCAATTAATGATGGGGCTGAATTACTGGTGCTGGTAACCAATGATTCATGGTTTAAAGATTCAAAAGGTGTTTATCAGCATAATGCCCAATCTGTATTCAGAGCTGTTGAAAATGACCGCTATATGCTGCGTGCGGCTAATACGGGTGTCTCTACCATTATTTCCCCGGAAGGACGAATTTTAAACGAACTTGGCCCTTTAACAAAAGATTATTTAGTTGGCACTGTAAAATTTAGAGATAGACAAACTATTTATTCTAAAATTGGTGATTTTATTGCTATTTTGTCATTAATAATGTTAATATTGTTTGGCTTTTTGACAAAAAAAGAACTGAAGGTTGAACTTTATGATAAATAAGGATGCTTATTTAAAATTTATTCGACTCTCTCTAATTTATATCTTATCAATCTGTAGTATTGCTACTATTACGTACTGGTTATGGAAACATCCGATTTATAATCCGGCAGGACCACAGATACAGGAGGCCAGATCAGAAATAGAAGTCCGTTTCAAGGATGCTGTCGTAAAAGGAAGAAAAAACGGAACTCCTTATTGGACAGTGTTTAGTAAAAATGTTGAAGTAGAAAGGGATACTCCCTGGGTATTCTTTAAAGATAAACCGCATGGTGAATTTTATAATCTTAAAGATTGGTCCAAAAGTGAACAGAATCCTGAAAATAATGAGCAAACTAATAATCAGGAAAACAAAGATGAAAGGCTCCGAACTTTTACCTGGAACGCAGATAAAGCCGAATATAATACTGAAACAGAGGATCTTAACCTAAAGCAAAACGTAAAAATAATTACTGATGATAAAGATTCTATTAAAACAGAAGAAATGCATTGGAATAATGCAAACCAAAAAGCCGTTTCTGATACCAGAACTACGATTATTGGTCATAAAGGCCATCCTGTAATATATGCAGATAAAGTAGAAGGGGATATAAAACTGGACATACTTAACCTGAAAGGTCATGTTGAAATCAATACAGAGCTTACAGAAGAGCAGCAGCTTTAGGAGAAATTAATATGGAAAACAAAGTTTACGAAGTTAGTCAGCCAACTCAAAAATTTGATTATTTATTACTTACATTAATTATTGCTTTAGTATCACTAGGTTTGTTTACTGTTTTTAGTGCCAGTGCTTATGTTGCTGAGCTTTCTTATCATACCAGTACTTACTTCTTTAAGAAACAACTAATTTATGCAATTATTGGGCTAGGTGGTATGTATGCTGGTATGCGTATTGATTTTTATCAGTTAAGGTCTTTTTTGAAACCAATGATGTATGTCGTGACTTTTTTTTCGGTGGCAACATATATCCCTTTTCTTGGTGGTACTGTTGTAAATGGAGCTAATGGCTGGGTAAGAATTCCGGTAATTAATTTTGGATTTCAACCTTCTGAGATTGCAAAGATCGTGCTAATTCTTTTTGCTGCAAATTTACTTTCTAACCCTCAATACAAAAAATTGAAGTTTTTTGAGAAAATGATTACTTTATTGCCAATTGCCGGGGTAGTTGGTATTATCGTTTTTCAGCCTGATATTGGTAATACTTCTATTATTAGTATGGCTTTATTTTCAATTTATTTTGCCGCTGGTTTAAATATTCCCAGAATTTTAGGTGTTGTTGGTATTCTTGGTATCTCAGCAATTGCTCTGATTTTAAGTAATCCTTACCAAATGGCTCGAATTACTGGCTTTTTGAATCCCTGGAATGATCCACAGGGAAAAGGTTTTCAATTAATTCAATCTTTAATGGCTATTGGTTCTGGTGGTTTTAGTGGAAAAGGGCTGGGGCAAAGTATGCAAAAGTTATTTTACCTTCCTGAGAGCCATACTGATTTTATTTTTTCTATTTTTTGTGAAGAAAGTGGATTAGTTGGTGCTTTATTTTTTTTATTATTAATATTTCTTTTGGCTCAAAGAGGATATAGTATTGCTGTAAGATCCAGAGACTTATTTGTAAAACTTCTGGCTACTGGTATTACAACCCTTACCTGTGGGCAGGCTCTGATGAATATAGGCGTTGCTACCGGAGTCTTACCAACAACCGGAATAACCCTTCCTTTTATAAGCTATGGTGGGACATCTTTGATTGTCACCCTTTTCTGTATGGGCCTTTTATTAAATGCTTCAATGTATACCATTAATAGTTGGGAAGTACTTGAAGGCGAAAAGAAGTGATAACTTTTTTAAAGTAAAGTTTACTTATTCTTAAATTAAGTTTAAAATGTGAGAAGTAAAAAAATATTATATTTTTTTAATAAGTGTATTTTCTCACATACTTTAAAGCATGTAATGAGCGATGATACATTGTGTTAAAAAGAAATTAAAGAAGGTATCTTTTTATAATTTATATTGAAGCTGAGTCTGTAACATATAATTACTAAGTTTTGTTAGTTAAACTTTACTGAATAATAAATGGTCAAATAAATTTTTTTTATTCTTAGGTAAGTTACAAAAATTAACTAAACTTCCTACACTTGTTATACTCAATATTTCGGTGATTCAATAATTCATAATATATTTGATATATAATAAATATTAGAAATTAAAATTCTTTCGGTATTTAATGAATTTTGAAGAATTAAAAACTATATTTGAGAGAAGAACTATGGTACTGTATATAAGATTCTCAGAGAAATTGCTAATTAGTTTTTTGAAGATGAAAAATACAATTCAGCTAAGTTGTACTAGTAGATACTATAATGAGGAATTATAAATAATGGAAACGATAAATAATATAATAAATATTCAGAATTTCAGGAAAATACATTTTATAGGAATTGGCGGAATTGGGATGAGCGCTCTCGCTTTTTCTTTATTGTCAAAAGGGAAGTTGGTTACCGGCTCAGATAAAAAATCCTCAAATATAATTGATAAATTAAGAGTAAGCGGTGCTGAAGTATTTATTGGTCACGAAGAATCAAACCTCTCACCTGATACTGATATAGTTGTTGTTTCAACTGCTATTGATAAAGATAACCCTGAAATTCAGAAGGCCTTCAGAAATAACATTCTTGTTTGTCATAGGGCAGATATTCTTAATTATTTTTTACGTAGCCATACAAGTATTGCTGTTACTGGTACTCATGGAAAAACCTCAACCTCAGCTTTGATGTCTCAGGTCTTATATGAAGCAAATTTTAAGCCTACTGCTCTTATTGGTGGTCAGTTAATCCAGTTTGACAGTAATGTTTTACCTGGAGAAAGCAATTACCTGGTTGCAGAAGTTGATGAAAGTGATCAGTCTATTCATAAACTTTCAGCTAATTATGCAATTATTACTAATCTGGAAACAGATCATCTTGATCATTATAAAGATCTTGAGGAAATTATCTCAGTAATGAAAAAATTTATAAATAATATTCCTGAAGATGGAAAGCTAATAGTTTGCAAAGATTCATACGGTAACAACAGACTTATAGAAAATTGTTCAAAAGAAGTTATTACCTATAGTTTAATTGATGATAGCGCAACTTATCGGGCAACAGATGTTATCCTGTCGAAGTCAGGTTCAAAATTTAAAGTTTTATATAAAGGCAATCTGTTTGGTGAGTTTTATATTCCTATTTCGGGACTCCACTATGTTTCTAATGCTCTTTCAGTAATTGCCTGTTCAACTTTACTTGGCATTGATACAGAAACAATAAGAACCGCTCTTGGTAATTATAAGGGAGTAAAAAGGCGATTTGAAATTATTGCGGACATTGATGGCACTCTGATAATAGATGATTATGCTCATCATCCAACAGAAATTAAAGCCACTCTTTCTTCTGCCAGCCTATATCAGCGACCTACCACAGTTGCATTTCAACCGCACCGTTATAGCCGAACCAAAGGTTTACTGGATGATTTTTCAAAAGCATTTGATCTGGCAAACAGAATTATTATTACTGAGATTTACAGTGCAGGCGAAAATCAGGAACAGTATAATGTCTCATCATTAGATCTGGTAAAGCTGATTAAAGAAAGGTCACCTAATAAAGAAGTTTATTATTTTAAAGAACTTGAAGAAATTGCTTCTTTCCTGGAAAAAAACAGAATAAATAATGAACTTATTTTAACTATGGGGGCAGGCACAATTACTAATCTTTCTAAAATGCTTAGTAATTCTTTTTGTATGCCCAGAGCATGCTGATGATAATGGTTAATAATTAAGCATTAATGTTTTAATCTGGTTTGAAAAATGGAGGAAGTATTAAATATACTCCTCCGTTTTCCGCTTTTTATATTTAAAAATTTTCTGATTATTTGCTTTTAACTGACTTAATAATGCAGGCTTGCCTATACTTTAATCTTATGATAAAGTATATTAGTCGTTAAAACAGAGATGGATTAATGAGTGAACGCCTTAAGCTAATTATTGAGGAGAGGTACCGAAGTGGTCATAACGGGGCCGTCTCGAAAACGGTTAGATGGTTAATAGCTGTCACGTGGGTTCAAATCCCATCCTCTCCGTTTAGAGTTTCCTGGGGAGATGTGAGAGCGGTTGAATCAGCAGTCCTGGAAAGACTGTAGGTGCCTAATCAGTGCCTCGAGGGTTCGAATCCCTCTCTCCCCGCTTACTAATTTCAAATATTTAGCCACAGATGCTCACGAATTTTTACAGATGTAAATGAAAGAGTGAAGTTTGATGAGAACTAGCTTTTTGACCATCCTGGATCCTCGCCATCAATAATCAACTCATAACTAACCGGAAATATTCAAACTAATGATAAATATTTTAGCTTTTAAATAAAGTAATAGCACTCATTATTACTTGTTTGATTATTTCCCCTTTTGGTCAATTAATCTCCCTTCTCCTTTGAAAGGAGAAGGGTTGGGGATGAGGTTAGAAAAAAATAGTTTTTACAAGTACTTCTTTGCAGAATAAGTCATATACAAACCACAGCAGCGATTACAAATCGGTAACAGATCTTTTTCAACACGCTTTCTTAATTGAGTGGATAACTTATTTAAATAAATTGTCTTAAAGTCATCATTAAATACATTTCCTGGAACAATATCCGGATAACCAGGGCAGTAAATCATTTCGCCTGAAGAATGAATTCTGACCATATATGAAGGCATGATACAAGACTTTAAATCAAATATCTCATTATAATCAGTATAGAATAATTTAGCCTGCTTACTGGTTAAATCTCTTGGCATCACTGTATAATAAGGTGGAAATAGTTTATTTTTTTTAGAGTAAATTTTATCTATTGCTTCACTTATTTTTTCAAACTTACTTTCTGTTTTCCAGCCAGTCCATGTATTCGTTGGAGTGACTTTAAATTCATTCTCGATAATTTTATTATACTCAACTCCTTTTTCTTCAGGCAAAAACCACCTTAGATTATAATTTATAGTTAAGGCACCTGCTTCTTTTGCCACACTGGTGATATTATCTATATCTTCAAGATTGTATTCATTTACACAATAGTTAACAATCAGTTTAGGAAGACCGCTTTTTTGTTTTATACAACTTTCTTCCAATTCTTTAATTGATTTGATAATTTTATCGGTGATTCCTTTACCTCGTATATAATCATTTGTTTCTGCTCCTCCATCAATTGATAATAGATAAAAAGTATGTTTATTTATTTTTGCTAATTGAGTTGCAAATTTATTTATTAAAGTACCATTAGTTGAAAAAAAGGTGTCAATTTTATTTTCATAAATATAATCAAGCAGTGCAGACATATCCTTATAACAGAAAGGTTCTCCTCCATGTATACTTAGAAGATAATTGGGGTTTTGCCGTTTGAATGAGTCTAAAAAAGCTGTTAATTTTTCAATAGGCATATGAGAAACAGGTCTTTTATTTTCAAGAAAATACCCATTATCTCCCCATTGATTACACATTTTACATCTTAGGTTACATAACTCTGTAGGAATAATTTGCAGGACAACTGGTAAGGGTGGTGAAAGTGATGGAGCTTTAAGATATTTTTTATATACTTTTGCCCAATTTTTTGATCTTTTATTATTTCTACTAAAAAGTTTAATATAATCTTGTATTTGAATTAATCTATTAACATTATATAAATTCATATTATAATTTTTGGAGTTATTATTACTAAAATTTTAGCATTAAATAAAATAAACTGACATCTTTTATTTAAAGTTCAACAAAGGTAAAAAATAAACCCCTAAAGGGCCCTTGTTAATTCGGTATTTCCGAATCAGGCTCCAGTACTCTGGAGTAAAGTATTAAAATATTAATTTTATTTTTTTTTTATATTAATCTCTAAAATTTTTTACTAAAATGAGTTAAAGTTAATTAAGTAATAATAGAAAATGTTTTTAAATTGTATTAACTTATTTTTTATCTTTACTTTTGCTTTTTATTCCATAAGTTAAGAGGTTTATTTAGAAGTATTAAAATGAAATTTTTTATTAGAACTTTACTAATTATTTTAATAAACTTATTTTCTATTTTCCCTGTTGTTGCAGAGGAAATGCCTGTACCTCCAAAGTTACAGACTGTTTTATTTTTAAAAATACTTTCTTATGATCGGGTAATTAAGAGTGATATTAAAATTGGTGTGCTTTATTCAAGTAATACCAAATCTATCAGTGTAAAAAATGAAATTGTATCCTCTTTTAAAAGCCTTTCAGAACAAAAAATTGGAGACGTTCATTTTTCAGTTACTGAAGTCTCATTAGGTGAGCTTTCCAGTCTTAGAAGTAAAGATATTAGTGTCTTATATATTACCCCTGAAAATAAAAGTAATATGGAGATGATTACCAAAGCTGCAAGAAGTGCTGGAATAATGACTATTACTGGCGTACCATCTTATGTAGAGGATTCTTTTATTTCAGTAGGAATTGGTGTTAAAGAAAATAAAAAGCCGGAAATTATTGTTAATCTTTCTTCTTCTAAGGCTGAAGGGCGTGATTTTAGTGCCCAGCTATTGAAACTTGCAAAAGTGATTAAGTAATATTTTATAGTTTTACTTAATATCTCAAAGATACTAACTTTATGATTATAATAATATTTAATTTTTCTTGCTCACAAATTAACTAAGTGATTTAATATCAGAGTAAAAATTGTTATAGGAAATATCTTTGTCTTGAAGAATCTCTTTACTTGCCTGAAAGTAACCATTTTTGTAATTGCTATATTTCTTTTGCTGAGAATTTTAGGTGATGGTTTTAATAGTACCGAATTAAAGGCTCTTCTTTTCAAAGCAAACTATTCTTATTTAACTTTAGCTATTCTTTTAACTGCAATTGGTATTGTGATAAAAGGTAAAAGACTACAAATACTAGCTAATCAATTTGAAATAAACAGTAGTTTATGGGAATTTACTAAAATACAGACAATAAGTATTACTTTTGCTCTAATTACACCTGGTCGGGCTGGAGAATTTACCAAAATATATCTTCTGGCAAAAGATAAAAAAGAATTATTACCTGCGGGAACTGTAATTTGTATTTTTGAACGTTTATTGGATTTTCTTATTCTTACGTGTATTAGTTTAATCTTATGTATTTTTTCACTTAAAGATCAAAGGATAATGTTACTTTTATTATTTTCAACTATTGCTTTAATTGGTATTTTTTTTGTTTTGTTTAAAATGGAAATTTTTGCTGAAAAACTTTTAAATGTTATACCGGATAAAGTTAAAAACTTTTTATCCTTTTTTAAGGAAAATAAAAGAAAATTATTTTCTAAATCATTAATAATTTCTGTTTACTCAATTTCTATCTGGTGTCTTGATGGATTTATTGCCTGGATTTTTTTAAAAAGTATTGGCTCAGAAAATTCGATTTTAATTGTAATTGGTATAAATGCTATTGTTTCTATTATGAGTATTTTGACGATACTCCCATTAGGTCTTGGAACAATGGATCTATCCGCTCTTTATCTTTATAATATTTTATTGAATGTTCCCAAAGAAAAAATAGTTTTTATCTTAGGGGCTGCCAGGTTCTTTTCTATTTCCACTCTTTTGGTTATGATGCTGCCTTTATTGCTTTTTCAAAAGGAATTTATTGGAAAGCTATACAGAAACGTGTTAAAACGTAAAAAAGCTCCTGTTTAACAAAAAAATACCGGATAATATTATCCGGTATTTTTTTGTTTATTTTTTGCTCCACTTATCACGTAGAAAAGGTGGAATATTGAGATCATCACTAACAGATGGCCTTACTGGCTGAAAATCATTTTGAACAATATTATCTATTAAAGAAGGAGCTTGTTCAGGAAGCTGTGGCTTATCTTTCGGTAATTCTTTTTTTCCAGGAGCCGCCTTTTTTGTATAATTTCTCATACCACCCAGCTCAAACCCTGTTGCAATTACTGTTACAATTATCTCACCCTGAATTCTTTCATCTATAACTGCTCCAAATATTGTATTTTCATCTTCATGGTTTAATACATTTCTGATAACTTCAGCTGCTTCATTTACTTCTAACAGGCTTAAGTCACTTCCACCAGTAACATTTAGTATTAATCCGCTGGCTCCTTCTATCGTATTTTCCAATAAAGGACTTTCTATTGCTGCTCTGGCTGCTTCAACAGCTCTTCCTTCTCCTGAAGCTCTTCCAATACCCATTATTGCAGAACCGGAATTTGACATAATATTTTTAACATCCGCAAAATCAACATTGATTAGACCTGCGATGTTTATAATATCTGAAATGCCCTGTACACCTTGCCTTAACACATCATCAACAACCTGGAATGCTTCCTGCATTGAAGTGTCTCTTTTTACCATAGTTAAAAGTCTGTCATTAGGAATAATTATCAAAGAGTCAACTTTTTCTCTGATACTGGCAATCCCTTCTTCAGCTTGTTTACCTCGTCTGGCACCTTCAAAAGAAAATGGCCTGGTAACAACACCTACTGTTAAAGCACCAATTTCCTTGGCAACCTCAGCAACTATAGGAGCACCACCAGTTCCTGTACCACCACCCATTCCGGCAGTAATAAAAACCATATCAGCCCCTTCTAAAGCAGATGCTAATTCATTTCTGCTTTCTTCGGCTGCTTTTTGTCCTACCACTGGATTACCACCAGCTCCAAGACCTTTAGTTAATTTCTCCCCTATTTGCAGTTTTCTATCTGCCTGTGATGTAGCAAGTGCCTGAGAGTCAGTATTTATAGAGATAAATTCAACTCCTTCAAGGCCACTGCCGATCATTCTATTTATTGCGTTACCACCGCCACCGCCAACTCCTACAACTTTAATATCAGCCACAGCTGATAGTGACTTTTTCTTAGACTCTGCCATTGTTATTACACCTTATAAACCCTTTATTAAATTAGTCTTAAACCACATTATAATAAATTATTTTTCATTAGTGTTGATTATTTCATAACTATTTTTGTTTTTTTTACTAAAATTTATTACTAATTTTTTATCGTATTTATTATGAATGATAACAGAAAGGCCTTTATCGAGATTAATTAACAGAAGAAGCGCGAATTACCGCGCCTCTTTCGTTAATTTAATTTTGTTTCTTTGTTCAGAAACTGTTATTTTACCACCAGCCGTAATATCTTTTATCCAAAAAGTCCACCACTTTTGCTCTTATTTTATCTTTCAATGTAATTTTTTTGATTGCACTTGAGTGACTCATCCAATCATCTAAAAATGCTTTTGCCATTTTTTCAGGTGCTGGTCCTCCATCAACCTGAACACTTGTTTCTCTGAAAGTTGTAAAAGCTTGTCTGGTAAAGTTTGTTGAGCCTGCAATTAAATGCTGATTATCAACCACACACATTTTCATATGTAGCTCCTGATCCGGCATTCTTATATCATACCATCTGGTTGGCACATGATTTTTTACAAGTTCAACTGCGGGCATTATATTAGGAAAATAGTTCGGTACAGGTAATCCACCTGCATATTTATCATTTTGATTTTTTCTGTCCATAATTACCCTTACATCAACACCCCTCTTACTGGCATTTATAAGAGCTTTAGTCAGATCCATATCACTATATTCAAGAACAGAAAGGTATACACTTTGTTTGGCATTATTAATCATACTGATCAATGCAGGTTTTGTTGATCTTTCAGTAAAGCCTGTTTTGACTATTTTGACCATGCTATTACCTTCCTGAGCTGCTTTTACTACAAAAACCTGCTTAGGTGGTTTTGGGGCTATATATTTATCTGAAAGTGTCCATTCATAATAAAGTAAATCTGATGCTTCTTTTGCTGTAGGGCCTTCTATTCTAAGCATCATATCCCTGTTATCCACGCCTAAGTCGAATAAATTGAAGCCACCTGTAATAAATACTGATTCATCAATTACTATCATTTTGTCATGATCTATCTGGAACTTGTTTCTTAATGGACCCTGGGTTTCTTTTGGCATCAGGTGTAGTGGAAACAGCTTAAATTCTATTTTATTTTTTCTAAGATACTCCACTACAGTATATACTTCATTTCTTGTTGGACCGGAAAAACCAAGATTAGGATCAAACGTAATTTTTATGTCAACCCCTTCCTGAAATTTTTTGATAAGCTCCTTCGCTACTTGTAGACCGATTTTTCCACCAAGAAGATATAAATCCATCTGAATACTTTTTTTAGCACTTTGGATTTCCTTAAATATCATTGGCAATATTTCCTGTTTGTCAATGAATAACTCAACGTTATTAAGTTGTGAAGTGGATGGAGGTAAATTAATCGGTAATATCCGGGATAAATTAGGAGTTAATAAATCATTTGTAAAGTCCTGATATATGGCTTCGTCCTGTTGTTGAAGCGCTTCAGTTATTTTAATGGCATTTGCAAGTTCAGTTCTAAGATTTTCGCCAACTTCAGATTTTGATATTTCACCATCACTATTTGTATCAATCTGCTTCATTTCTAAATCGCTGATATCTGCTTCTTCTCTTGTAAGAATTTCGTCTTTATTTTTGTCCTGCTCTAGTAACATAACTCTGCCACTATCTGATGAGAAAGAGGAAACCTCATTTTGATCTATATTACTTACAGGTGCTACAGGCAACTGAGGTACATTTGACGAACATGAACTGATTAATATTGCTAAAGATACTGAAAGCAGGGTTATTTTTGAAAACTTTTTCATCTTTGAAAACCTAATACTATAATATTATGAATTATTTTAAATATAGTTCCTTCTATTATACCCACTTAAACTTTTTTATAACAGGGTATTTTAATTAATGTAAAATTATAATGAAATTAATTTTAAAAAAAATATTGATTAAGACTATTTTACTATATGAATGAAAATTTTAAAATACAAAATTTAATTCTTATCGGATTTATGGGTTCAGGTAAAACATCTGTTGGAACTCTTTTATCTGAATTTTTAAATTGGTCTTTTATTGATTTGGACAAAATAATTGAAAAAAAAACCGGGTTATTTATTAATGAGATTTTTTCTCAGTTTGGCGAAGCTTATTTCAGAAATCTGGAAAAAGAAGAAATTAATAATCTGAAACAGGTTAATCAATCAGTAATTAGTTTAGGTGGTGGGGCATTTTGTAATCAGGATAGTATTAATTTATTTAAAAAAATAGGTATTACTGTTTATCTAAAAGCATCCTACTCTACTTTAATTACTCATTACACCAAAGAAGAAATTGAAAAAAGGCCTCTTTTGAAAGATATTGATAATGCCAAAAAGCTACTTTTATCAAGAGAAAAATTTTATTCTCAGGCGGATATACATATTAGTATAGATCATCTTTCTATTGAGGAAATAAAAAATTTGATTATTGGACAACTTAAAGAAAAATTTTAACTTTATTCGTATTTTAATATTTTAATTCCAAAGTACAAAAAACTGATTAATATATGCCTCACAAAGTAGAAATTTATTTTGTTATTTTTTCTCTTCAATATTTGAAACAAAAGCTAATTTTTTTCCTGATGGACTAACTGACAAACGTAGAATTTCTTTTACTCCATAATTACTTAAATCAGCTGTTTGTTTCCATGATTTATCTGTTTTTGGGTTCCATTTATAAAGCTTTGAGCCATGACCCATTAAAAGAATTTTATTTGGTGTCCATGCTATATCCTCACTGTTAGGTAAAGTACTAATCAATGTTTTTACCTTCATTGAAGGAAGGTTGAGCTGTTTTATCTCCCATTTTTTCTCATTAATTTTATGAACATAGCTAAGTGCATCTTCTCCTGGAATTTTTTGTAGAGAACGCCCAATATCTCCTTCAATATTGTTCAAGTTTCCTTTTTGCATATTATAAATTTGCAAAGTATTTTTTTCTCCCAAAATGAAAAGTGCAAGATTAGTGGGATTGATCCAACAATGATAACCTACAGGTAAAATATTTGTTAGAATTAATTCTGGTTCTCCACCATTTAAGGGAAATTTCCATAATCTTTGGGTTGAGTCACTCTCTACCCGAACAGTAGAAAACAAGTTTCTGTCTGCCATAATAGTTGGCGAATACTCACTTTCACTGGTATTTGTTATTTTGCTGATTTTTTTCTCCAATATGTTATACATATATATATCTGCTTGTTTATCCTCTCTAACAGAAGAAAAAAGAATTCCTGTTTCATCAGGAATAAAGGATGGTTGATTATCATAACCTTCCCTTTCTGTAATGTTGAAAGCATTACTTACTTCTATATTTTCATTATTGATTTTTAGATCTGCCAGAAATATATCTGTTCCATTTGGCTGAGTTTTACTATATGTGTTTGCAGAAAAAGCCAAAGCTATAAAAATGGAAATGGAGAAAAAAAAATTTTGTCTTTTCATAATTTTGCCGCTCTCTGATTTTTAGAAATAAATAATTTAAAAGGGCATTTTATTGGTTTAAGAATAAGTTTGCAAGTTTTTGAAAAAACTTTTCTAAAAATAATTTTTTATGCTAACTATGTAAAAATAACTCTTTTTTTCAAATTTTCTAAAAATAAATTAGAGAAAGATATTGACAAGTAAAAAGAAAAAGTTTACTATTAATAAATGCGCCCTCTAAATGGTCGCAAGAAAAGCTTAATCAAGGTTAAAGAAAGATTAAG
>CAYRDV010000006.1:0-41309 GCA_964422885.1 uncultured Candidatus Sericytochromatia bacterium | reverse complement strand
TTCGCTATTATTTTATCAGCATCGGTAGCAACCCAGTACCCACCTGATGCTGCAACATTTGCCATGGAAACAACAATCGGTTTTTTTGCCTCTTTATACCTGGAAATTTCTCTAGCTATTATATCTGAAGCCAGTGCTGACCCTCCACCACTATCAATTCTGAACACAACTGCTTTGACAGATTCATCTTTTCTGGCCCTATCCAGTAATTCAGCAATGGTATCAGCTCCAAGTGTCGTTTCACCCGAAAATAAGTCTCTTGTACTGCTTCCCTCAATAATAGTTCCACTGGCATTTATTATTGCAATCTTTGAATCATCACTCCAGTTGTATTTTATATAATTCCGCTTGCTAATTTCAACAAGTGGTAGTTTCCCTTTTTTATTTAAAAATTTTGCAGCAATTTTTCCAATCTCATCATAATGTCCTGTCTGATCGATTAATTTTAAGTCTTTGGCGTCTGTTGAATTTATGATTGGCATGGTATCAATTATTGTTTTAAGCTCTGAGTCCTTAATTTTTCTGGAGCTTGTTATTGCTGTAGAAATAGTTGAATAAAAATCCTTTAGCATTTCATTTGTCTGTTCTTTTTCAGCATCTGACGCATTATTTCTGGTCATTGGTTCTACAGCAGATTTGTATTTTCCTGCCCTTTCAAACTGAGCTTCTACACCGATTTTATCCAAAAGTCCCTTATAAAAGTACTGAACACCGCCTAAACCGGTAAACTGTAATTCACCAACAGGATGCATTACAATATGATTCGCAACACTTGCCAGGTAATAATCTTTAAGGTCAAGAGCTCTTACATAGGCAATTATTTTTTTTCCAGTCTTTTTAAATTCTTCAAGTTTATTTCTTATTTCTTCACTTGATGCTAGTCCAGCACTAAAATTATTAATATTCATAATAATTCCGGCAATATCCCGATCATTTTTTGCTTTTTCAATAGCCTGAATGTAATCATAAACACTATTATTTGTTTCCACAGAGAATAAACCAAGATCATTATCTTTATTTGCCTGAATTGCACCTTTGAAACTAATTTCAGCCAGATTTGAACCTTCACCTTCAAATATTGTTCTGCTTTTATTAAGAGTTAATTTTACATAACCAGCATCTCTACTGTCAGCCGTATTCATCACCCGGCCATATCCTACGCCAACATATGGGAAATTAAGGCCAACATCAAAACTCCAGGTAAGTTGCTTAAACATGGCATCCGATGCTACTTTACCCTTAATATTTACTCCATTTATTATCTCAGTTTCTATTCCAAAAATGCCCCTTATTCTATCTGGTTTAGATCCTTCTACCCATTCTCCGTCAAGAGTAAGAGTAAGTCTGTCCCAGCCATTAGGTCTGTAGCCGATACTGCCTGAATATGTCCTGTTTATTTGTAGTGTTCCCAGTGTTGGTGTCGTTATATTTCTTAGAGCAAGCCCCAGTGAGAATGAATCATTTGGTCTGGTAAGCAACCCGGCATCAAAACTTGAAGTATCAAGATTACTACCATCAGTGGTCTGGATTTTGTAATAGGTTACACCAAGGCTCAATCCTTCAATAATTGGATAACCTGCCCCTATAATATATTTTCTGAGTGGTTTAACAACTCCTCCTCTGGGGATAAACTGTTGAAGACCAAGATTAATATTCCCAAATGTTCCAAAAAGATTTGTCTGAGATAGTTTTGAATATATCGAGTTTGAAAAGAAAAGCTCTCCTTCTCCTTTTATACCTATTCCTCCCGGATTAACTACCATTGATGTAGAATCATCGTTTGTTGATAAAGATGTATATCCTGTAATTTCAGTATTATTAAAATTAAAGCTGTCATCTACAGTATCTGCCATGGCTGGTAAAGAAATTAGCATCGTAAGGCTGGCAGATAACATAATATATTTTACTGTTTTCATTAATGTAACCTTTCTTATTGTATTTTTTATCATGTAAATCATTTAATCATGGTTGTGTTTCGCACATTCCTGGCAATTTACCCATCCGGTATCACCATTTGTATAATATTCCTTTTTCCAGATGGGCAGCCTTATTTTTATATGATCAATTATAAATTCACAGGCTTTAAAAGCATCACCCCGATGTACTGAGCTTACTCCAACCCATACAGCCATTTCCCCTATTTTTAGTTTACCAACCCGGTGAAGGCACTTCATTTCAAGAATATCAAATTTTTCTGAAACTTCCTGAAAAATTTTATCAGCCTCTTTTTTTGCCATTGGTTCATAAGCTTCATATTCAAGCATGGTAACCTCCATACCTTCATTATGATTCCTGACCCATCCCTCAAAACTTACAAAACCTCCGGCTTGTGGGTTTCTAAGACCAGACAGCAAATCTATCTCTTCCAGTGGACTTTCTGAAATTGAAAACATAATATTTACCTCATTTCATTGTTAAAAAACGTTTTTGTTTTTTGATATTCTTCAGGAAAATTAATATTCATCAGCGCTTCATGATTGGGAGTAATAAGCAGGTTCGTATCTGAATTTAGCAAAACTTTTCTTGGGCAATAATATCCAAGTCCGGCAAACTGTAATAATCTGATTTTACTTTTTGGTTCATAGATACTGCATAATGGTTCCGGCATAGAATCAACCGGGCTTATATACGAACTTGCAAGCTTAAAAGGATTTCTCTTATTGATAAGATTTTTAAGTGTATCTTTATCCATATAAGGCAGATCACAGGCAAGAACAAGAAATGCTGTATCCGGGTAAGCTCTTTGCGCTGAAATGATTCCACCTAATGGACCCATATCAAGAAATGTATCATAAATGTGAGAAAAATTTTGAAAATCATCTTTTTGTTCTTTGCGACAGGAAATAAAAACCTTTTCACAAACTGAGGATAATAGTTCAAAAGTATATTCAGTCTGTGTTTTACCATGATAGTCCAGTTTTGCTTTATCCTGTTTCATTCTTGAACTCTTACCACCAATTAAAACAAGTCCTGATAAGGCAATCTTATTAATTTTACTATTAATAAAATCAAAAACTATTTTTTTTATTCCTTCAATATTATCTCTGTTAAAATAAGGTATTTCATCATTTATCTGTTCTGGTTTTCTATCTGACCAGCCAATGTAAGCCTGAACATTATCAAACTTATTGGATTTTATCTCATCTAAAATTTTTAGGTCAGGATCAATAAATAAAAGTTTGGGAATTTTTGAATTTTTATAACCTTCAATAAAGACAAGATCCGAATCTAATAAAGAAACTCTTTGCAGAATGAAGTCAACTTCACCTTGATGAGTACTTGAATAATGGTCTTTATCATTTATAAAGACAGATGAAGCACCATTTTCTGAAGCTAAAAAAGTATCTTTGCCGGGATGATCGAGCTCAAACCTGTGTGCATCATGTTTTACATAACCAATTTTATACTGTGACTTAGTTGCAAAAATCAATTTATTGATCAGAGTAGTTTTCCCTGAACCGGAAAAACCGCAGAATGCTATTTCCAAAGGATTTAATAAATATTTTTGATCTTTTTTTATCTTATGAGATTCAGGCTCTGAAGTCACTCTTACCTCCAGTTTTCTCAATAAGCATTGTTTCCCGAATAATAATGTTATGGGACATTGCCTTACACATATCGTAGATTGTCAAAGCAGCAATACTTGCTCCTATTAATGCTTCCATTTCAACCCCTGTTTTTCCGGAAACAGTAGTTTCACAATCAATAATGACTTCATTTTTTTCATTGGTATAAATTTTTA
This sequence comes from uncultured Candidatus Sericytochromatia bacterium, assembly GCA_964422885.1. Taxonomy (GTDB): domain Bacteria; phylum Cyanobacteriota; class Sericytochromatia; order UBA7694; family JACMQJ01; genus CAYRDV01. The sequence continues at coordinate 37,567 of CAYRDV010000006.1, read as the reverse complement.
TTTTACAATCCTCCAAACCAATTGGGTGACATAAAGGAATTAAATCACTGGTCTTTTTTGCGGCCATTGTACCGGCAATTATTGCGGTCTGAAAAACAGGCCCCTTTTTACTTTTTATCTCCCCATTTTCCAATAATGCCATAATTTCATTGGTTAAAATAACAGTAGAGCGTGCCAGAGCAGTTCTTTTTGTTACTCCCTTATTGCTTACATCTACCATTCCCGGATTATTTTCAGAATCAACGTGTGAAAGCATAATCAACCTTTCCATTTATATAAAGGAATGATACTACCTTCAGGGAAAATATCTTTATCCTTATGTAATTCAATAAAACCATCGCTATTAACCAGTGAGGCATAATCGCCCGAGCCATTATTGCGAATAGGACTGGCAATAATTTTTCCCTGCTCGTTATTTATTTTTACCGGTAAAAAATTAGTTAAAGGCTTTGAAAACTTGATCTCTTCAGACAACATGGCAAAACCATTTTCAATATTAATAATACCCATTGCTTTTTCAAGATTTGGCAAAATATATTTTTGAAAGCAGACTAATGTAGAGACAGGGTTTCCCGGTAAAGCAAAAACAGGCTTATTTTTTGAGCTTACTCCAAACCAGAAGGGTTTTCCTGGCTTCTGGCTTATTTTATGAAATTTTTTTTGCACACCTAAATCACTAAGAACAGCCGGAATATAGTCAAATTTACCCATTGAAACGCCACCACTTAATATTAAAACCTCAAAAGATTCAAGTATATCTGTTAATTTATCCGCTAATATCTTTTGATCATCAGGTATATGAAAAATTGAAACTCTTTCAAAATCTGCTTGTTTTAATGCTGCCTGTATAGCATAGGAATTGGACATCCTAATCTGAAAAGGTTTGACATCCTGGTCCACATCTACAAGCTCATCCCCAGTGGAAATGATCGCTATACCTGGGCTTTTTGCAACTGTAATTTCTACTTTGCCTACCGATGCAGCAACAGCTATATGGGTTGAAAGCAGCTTTGTCCCCCTATTTACCAAAATATCACCTTGTTTATGATCAGATGCCATTAGGTGGATATTATTCATTTTTTCCAGTTTTAAACCATCATTAATAATTGCTATATTATCTTTTACAGTAAGGTCTTCAACCTTGATTACGCAATCACAACCTTCTGGTAAAACAGCTCCGGTCATTACCTCAATACAGTAATTATCATCTTTTAAAATTAATGCCTGTTCACCTGCTCTTTGAGTTTCCTGAATAAAAAAATTTCTGTGTCCTTTTTCCCATGATGATTCTTTAATAGCGATTCCATCCATTGCTACCCTGTGAAAAGGCGGAGCATCTCTGTCAGCAAGTAAATCTTCCCGGAGAATTTTCCCATGAGCTTTAGTTATATGGCATTTTTCCACCGGAAAGAGATTCAGGTTCCCGGCAATTATGTTATCTGCTTCTTCTACAGTTATCATCTTTTAATCCAAATATTATTTTCATGGATAATATTATACTCCCCCTGAGAAAAAATATTAAAATTCCTTCTCTGAATGACTAACGAGTATTTCTCACAAAAAATACAAAACCACAGATGATAACAGATTTTACAGATGATAACAGATAAAGAAAATATAATATAAAATATTTTTTAAACTTTCATCTGAATAATCTGTGGTAAATTATTAATGAATAGGCAGATTTTAACAATTTTAAGGTGGAAAAATGAACCTGAAAGAATTAATGCCCTCTTCATGGGTAAGCTTATTATCTGAAGAATTTGAAAAACCTTATATCAAAAAGCTGGAAGAATTTTTAGAATCAGAGTATCAGAACTACAGGATATATCCTCAAAAAGAAGATTTATTTTCTACATTTAGATATACACCCTTTGAATCCGTAAAAGTCCTGTTACTTGGTCAGGATCCTTATCATGGAGCTGGTCAGGCACATGGCTTAAGTTTTTCCGTTCCGCCAAATATTACTTTTCCACCCTCGCTAAGAAATATTTTTAAAGAACTCAATACTGATTTAGGGTTAAAAGTTCCAAATAACGGTAACCTTATACCCTGGGCAAAACAGGGGATATTATTATTAAATGCGGTTTTAACCGTCCGGGAAGGAGACGCTGCCTCACATAAAAATAAAGGCTGGGAAAAATTTAATGATGCGATAATAAAAAAACTTAGTAATGAAGCTGAACCGATGGTTTTTCTCTTATGGGGGAATTATGCCAAAAAGAAAAAAATCCTGATTAATCAGGAAAAGCATATTGTTATTGAAGGAATTCATCCTTCACCGTTATCTGCAAATAGCGGTTTTTTTGGCAGTAAACCTTTTTCAACTGTAAATACAGCCTTGGAAAAACTTGGTAAAAAACCGATTAACTGGCAAATTCCAGATTTATAAAAAATATATTTAACACATCCAAAATTTTAGGGTAATGTTTTTTAAATTGCTCCCTTATAAATAGCAGCAACTATTTGGGAAACATTTTGAAAAAACTTTTTTTCATCAATTACTTTGTCCGGATTGTTGATAGTAGCAGATAATGAATAAATATCATTGGTACTTTTCTTTTTCAAAAGATAGGTCATACTTAAAACACCTGGCTCTGAACCACCTTTATAACCGACATAATCCCAGTCCTGATTTGCAATTCCATTATTAATACTTAGGGCCGGAACTCCTTTTAATGTTTCAATTACTTTGCAAAGTTCATCAGTGGTAAATAGCCATTCAATTTTATCAATCATTGTTGGCTTATCTGGAAAATTAATTTTATTTTTTGCCAGTTTATCTACCATCGCTAAAAATTTATGTTTTTCATCAAGAGTTTTTCCAAGAAATTCATTAACCTGTTCTTTTTCAAGGATACCTTTAATTTTAAACATTTCCAGTGTGGTCAGTAGAGGTAAACTTTTTTCCGGCATATTTTTTTCAATATTTTCCCTGCCAAGATAATAAATTAGAGTATCTGTCGCGGTATTATCACTTATTGAAATCATAAAATTAGCCAGGGTTGCCAGAGTTATAGGGGACTTATCAGGCCAGGTATGGAGTACTCCACTCGGAAGAGAAAATTTTTCTTTATCCAGGTATATAACCTTGTCCCAACTATCAAGGCCACTATCAACCTTGTCTTTGAGCGTTTTCAAAATAAAAAGTTTAAAGCTTGAGCCTGTTCCCAGTGGAATATCTGAATTATAACCTGATATTATTTTTCCGTTTTTTCTAATAGTTAAGGATGTTTGGCCTTCAAGCTTTTTAAATTTATCAAGGGTTTCAGTTAGATTAATTTTTTTAGGTTCAGGTACACTAAACCAGAGCCCGGTAATTTTACCATCTTCTAATTTCAGACTTGCATCCAGATTAGCTTTAGTAAAAGAAATTTTGAGCTTTCCTGTTTCCCCGATTTTCTCATAACTTTGATAATCACCGCAATCATCTATATATTGTGGTAAAAACTCCTGTATTTTTGTAAAGGGAACTTGCTTCAAAAAGCTTTCAGAAAATAAAAGCTGTTTATCTATTGAATTATTTTTTGAAAATAGCTGTCTTAGGACTTCGCCTGTTTGATCAATTTTTACAGAAACTTCTTTTCCATTTTGCTCAGGATTAGCAAGGACCTGCGATGTGAAAAAAGGTAAAAATGAGATGGTAGCGGCTAAAATAATTTTTTTCATTTTAAACAATAATTTTTCAATACTGATAAACACTTAAATATTTTAGCACCTATTTTTTCTCATTGATAAAAAAAAAGCTCAATTAAAAATTGAGCTTCGTTGTTCATAAATAGAATAGGCTTAATTATTGCAGGGAATTATTTGAATTTACTCTTCCATTTCCATAAAACTGATCAAAACCAATTGTTCCAAGATCATTTGCAGTTGATTGAATTTTTGTTTTTACTTGAGCAGGTGTTAAACTTGGATTTTTGCTAAGAATTAATGCTGCCAGACCTGAAACAGCTGGTGTTGACATCGAAGTGCCACTCATATTTCCATATCTGTTACCAGGTAAAGTGGAAATGATATTTACGCCTGGAGCTGTAACAGATATGTTTGAACCGTATTGAGAAAAACTGGCCCTTAAATCATTTGAATCTGTTGCACCAACTGCAATTACACCGTTATATGAAGCAGGGAAACTTGGTGAGCTTGTTCCATTATTACCCATTGCAGCAACAAGAACTTTGTTTTTTGACAAAGCAAAATTTACAGCATCCTGTAATACCAGTGAACCTGCTGGCCCACCCAGGCTCATACTGATAACATTGGCAGAACTATTTGCGGCATAATTAATACCTGCTGCAATACTGGAACTTGTTCCACTTCCTGTGTTATCCATGACTTTTACCGGCATTAATTTAGAATTAGGAGCTACTCCTACAACACCGATACCGTTTATTGGTGCTGCTGCAATACCGGCACAATGTGTCCCATGCCCATGACCATCACTGGTAGGACTTAAACTACTGTAAGCACTATATCCGGTAACAAGCTTTCCCTTAAATTCAGGATGTGCTCCATCTATACCAGTATCAAGAATTGCGATTGTAACATTATCACCCTTGTTAATTCCCCAGGCCTTAATACTATCTAATTTTGTGTGAGTATATTGTTGATTAAAATATGGATCTGTAATAGTAATTCCCGTAGCTGGTGTTGCAGTTGGAACTGGGGTTGGAGTTGCAACAGGTGTTGGAATAGGAGTAGGTGTTGGTATCGGTGTGGGAACAGGAGTTGGAATTGGGGTTGGTACCGGTGTTGGTGAAGGGGTAGAAGCAGTTCCGCAAACTGGTATGGAAAATGTTACTGAACTTGGTGGTTGAGGCCCCTGCAAACATGGTGAATTATTTACAACCTTCAGCTGATAAGCATATGCAACTCCATTTATTACTAAATTAAAATATGAATTTTCAGGCAGTGAATAGGAATAATTATATATGAAACCATACATGTTTATTTTAATTAATAGATTATAGTAAGCACTAAGACCAACAACAACATCCTGCTCAATATATTCTATTGAACTGTCATTTTTTAGTTTATTCATAATATTAGAACCGATTGCTTCTGAAATTACCTGAATTTTTTCAGTTTTATTGATATCTCCAAGCTTTGTAGCCTTAAGTTTCGTTAAAATATCAGTATCTTTTGCATTCTTTTTAAATTTAACAATAAATCTTCCAGGTACTGGATCTCCTGGGTTTAATCTTTTGGCTTTTAGGGAGAATCCACTGTTATTTAAATCATCAATTTGGTAATTTGTTTCACTGGCTGCAAATAAATCAGGGGTAGCTTTGTTTTCCATAATTGGAGTATTACCCTGTATTTGCCCACAACCACTGGAAAGTATTGATAACGCAACTAAAGCCCCAGAAATAGATTTTTTTAAACTCATAAAATTTCCTCCCCTAATCTTTTTATATAAACTGATAAACCTGATTTGTTAAACTAATTTTTTACTTTATATATCTAATTTATCATTGATTTTGATTTAAGTCAATAGTTTATGTTAAATTTATTTTTGTGGACGTATTGTAGTACTTACAATAATTATAGCTGTTTAATCAAATAAACAAGTAGAAACTTTTTAAACTTTTTTTTAGTTTATGATGTTTTTTGAAAGTGAGTATAAGATCTTTTTCAAGAATCCTCCCCAACCCTCCTTTCCTAAAGGAGGGTTGGGTTAAAACCTTTACCAGTATGGTCAATAAGAAAAATACATAAATAAAAAGGACTTAAACTAGTTTTAGTTTAAGTCCTTTTTATTTTAAAATCTATTTGGATTTGCCCTGATTTGCAACAGACTCCGCTGCTTTTCTGGCTGCTTCCTGATCGCCAAGATAATAGCTTTTAAGAGGTTTTAAATCTTCATCAAGTTCATAAACAAGAGGAATACCAGTTGGTATGTTTAATTCTACTATTTTTTCATCAGCAATATTATCCAAATGTTTTACAAGTGCTCTCAGGCTATTGCCATGAGCAGCAATAATAATTTTTTTGTTTGCTTTAATTTCAGGAACAATTTCCTGATACCAATAAGGTAAAAACCGATCAACTGTTAATTTAAGGCTTTCAGTAAAAGGAATTTCATCCATTCGTAAATCACTATATCGTGGATCAGTGCCAGGAAAGCGTTCATCTTCCTTTTCCAGGGCAGGAGGAGGAATATCATAACTTCTTCTCCAGATATGTACCTGTTCATCTCCATATTTTGCAGCAGTTTCAGCCTTATTTAATCCTTGTAAAGAGCCATAATGTCTTTCATTTAATCTCCATGATTTTTTTACAGGAACCCATAATAAATCCATTTCATCAGTTACAATCCAAAGGGTTCGGATAGCTCTTTTTAAAACTGATGTGAATGCCAAATCAAAAGTTAAACCTTCGTTTTTTAATAATTGACCCGCACTTTTAGCTTCTTCCCGGCCTTTTTCTGTCAAATCAACATCAGTCCAGCCAGTAAATCTGTTTTCTTTATTCCAGGCACTTTCTCCATGCCTGATAAGAACTATTTTTGCCATGTTTCCAACTCCAAAAAATTATCTGATTTATTATACTATATTTACTCTAAGTGAGGCCAGAAAGCTAAAAAGAAGTGAGGTAGAAGTAAGAAAAAGTATCTTCTTTTCACGTCTTCACTTCCCCCTCACAGGCAAGCTTGCTTGCTGCCTCACTTAAGGATGGATTTCATCCATCCTGGCCTCACTTCCCCCTCACTTATATTTTCTTAGATACCATTTTGGCCTGCATGAATAATAACAGATAATCACGGCCACCTGCTTTAGAATCAGTACCTGACATATTAAACCCGCCAAATGGGTGAACGCCTACTAAAGCACCTGTGCATTTACGATTAAGATACAGGTTTCCAACAAAAAACTCTTCTGAACCTCGTTCAAGTTTATCTGGGTTTTTTGTATATATTGCGCCAGTTAAACCAAATTTTGTATTATTAGCTATTTTTAATGCATCGTTAAAATCTTTTGCTTTTATTACAGCTAATACCGGCCCAAATATTTCTTCCTGAGCTATTTTTGAATCCGGACTGGCATCGATAATAATTGTTGGTTCAAGAAAATATCCTTCTTTTCCTGAAACTCTTTGGCCGCCAAGAACAAGTTTACCTTCTTTTTTACCAATTTCAATATATTTCAGTGCTTTATTAATTGATCTTTCATTTATTACAGGTCCAAGGTTTTTATTTTCTTCAGGTGAACCGATTGTTATTTTCTTGGCATTTTCTAAGAGTTTGTTTACAAATTCATCATAAACACTTTCGGCTACAATTGCTCTGGAACAAGCTGAGCACTTTTGCCCCTGGAACCCAAAAGCAGAAGCAGCAACTCCTTTTGCCGCATCATCAACGTCTGCTTCATCATCAACAATTATTGCATCTTTACCACCCATTTCGGCTACTACCCTTTTTATCCAGTTTTGCCCCGGTTGTGTTTTTGCAGCAATTTCATTTATCTTTAAACCAACTTCCATTGAACCGGTAAAGGAAATAAATCTGGTTAACGGGCTGGTAGTTAAAACCTCACCAATATCAGCATCTCCTGTAACAAAATTAAGAACACCTGAAGGAAGGCCAACTTCTTCCATTAATTCAACAAATTTTGCTGCAACTACAGTTGAATCACTTGAGGGCTTTAAAACTACTGTGTTTCCTGTAACTATTGCGGCTGTGCTCATACCTGCCAGAATAGCCAGGGGAAAATTCCAGGGAGGAATAACTGCTCCCACGCCAAGGGGAATATAAACAAGTTTATTATCTTCACCAGGAATTTTTACTATTGGTTGCTCGGATGAATATCTTAACATCTCTCTTCCATAAAATTCCAGAAAATCTATTGCTTCAGCAACATCTCCATCTGCTTCTGCCCAGTTTTTCCCAACTTCATAAACAAGTACAGCAGAAAACTCAAATTTTCTTTCACGAATCAAATCTGCCGCTTTAAAAATAAAAGAAGCCCGTTCTTCAGCAGGAACTTTTTTCCAACTATCAAAGGTTTTAGAGGCTACATCCAAAGCTTTTTGGGCCATTTCTCTGGAGGTTTGCTGGGTAATTCCAACCACTTCAGATGGATTGGCCGGGTTTAATGATTTTATTTTTTCGGTTTCAAATATTTTTTCATTGCCAATAATAATTGGGTATTCTTTACCAAAACTATTTTTAACTGATTTTAGTGCAGCTTCCATTTTTTCAATATTTTCAGATTTGGAAAAATCTGTAAAAGGTTCATTTGCAAACTGAGAAGTATGTAATACGAGTTTGCCTTTTTCTTGAACAGACATAATTAGCCTCCAGGATAAATTAATATTAAGATAACTTAATTATAACCTTGTTTTAAACAAATGTCCAAAATCTTAATTTACTTATATAATGTACCCTAATAATTAAAAAGAATTTCACAATCAGGCAAAGCCTGAGCAAGGGGCCTTGGTCCATTGTGCTTTAGTCTATTGAATTACTCAAGGGACCAAGGCCCCTTGTTGTAAAAACATTTTTTATTACTATAATTATTGTGATTACAGGTCATTTTATGAGAAATAATGTTGTACGTGGTGTTTATGCCGGAAGCTTTGATCCACTGACGCAGGGACATATGTATATGATTCATGAAGGAGCAAAAATTTTTGATCAGTTAATTGTAGCCATAGGAATAAATCCTGGTAAATCCTACACTTTTACTCTAGAACAAAGAATTAATATTTTAAAGGAATCGACAAGCGAAATTAAAAATATTATCATTGATACTTTTGAAAATAAATTTTTAATTAAATATGCGGAAGAGCAGCATTGTAGCTTTGTTCTGAGAGGAATACGCAATGAAACAGATTATGAATTTGAAAGAACAATGAGAAATGTAAATGGAGACTTAAATCCTGATATTTCAACTATATTTTTAATGCCTCCCAGAGAAATAGCGGAAGTCAGTTCAAGTTTTGTCAAAGGATTGGTAGGTCCTCAGGGCTGGGAAAATGTAATTAAAAAATTTGTTCCTGAACCAGTATACAAAAGGTTACTTGAAAATTTTCCAGCAACAATTTAATTTTTATTTCCTTTCGGGTATCCCATCTCACCTCTCACTTTTTTTAGTGATATAATTATAAAATTGAAAACATTTTTTTGCAGACAAGTAAAGATGAATCTAAATAAATACATAAATAAAATTTTTAAACCTGTATTATTTTCAGCTTTACTTTTTAGTACCCTTAATTCCTGTGCTATGCAGGCTGATAAAGATATGGAAGAAGCAAAAAATAAAAGACCATTAATTATTCCCTATATTATGAAAATTGGTAACCAGACTGATTTATATTTAATGGATCTTGAGACTAAAAGTAAATATCGCCTTACGGAAGATCCCTATGAAGAAGCTGATCCTTCAATATTACCAAATGGTCGTGTTTTATTTACCTCAAAAAGAACCGGAACCTGGCAGCTTTATACAATAAATTTTGAAGGGGCAGAATTAAAACCTTTAACTTCTGATCGTGGATTTAATAACTATAGACCTTCACTGGCAGTTGATGGAAGTATTTTATTTGTTTCAGACCGTGAATTAAAACAAAAAATTTATACGATGGATCTTGATGGAGGCAGTGTTATTAAGCTTACAGATGGAGATAATTATTATGACTATCCTTCTCCTCTTGATGATGGTACTGTTTTATTTTTATCAAATGCTGGTACCAAGTGGGAAGTATGGAAGATGAATGCTGATGGTTCCAATAAAACCAGAATAACAAATCTTACATCAAACCCCATTTCCCTATCAGCAATGCCAAGTTATGTAAAAGATACTTATTTACGAAGCCCAATGCTTGATGATAGTTTTGTAAACAGGCGAAACTCTGCATTATATAATCTTTCAGCAAAGGCAATATTTACATCAAGAGATAAAAAAGGTGATTTGGAAATTTATAGAATTAATATAGATGGTACAGACTTAAGAAATTTAAGCTTAATGCCAGGTATTGATGCAAACCCGGTTGTGCTTAGAAATGGAAAGATAATATTTACCTCAGATCGTGATGGCACTTTTAATGTTTGGTTGATGGATCCTGATGGTTATAACCCGATAAATCTTACGAAAGAACCTTATTATGCAAGTACGCGTTAAGTTTTTAATTCCTTTAATAGTTCTTCTTTTTTCGTTCTCATCTTTTTTTCATAGTGTCAGAGCAAGTAATCTGAGTGATGCCATTGAGGCTTATTCTGCTGAGGATTATAAAAAGGCTTTGGAGCTGATCAAAGAAGAAATAAAAGCTCACCCACAAAATTCAGAGCTGTATAAATGGTTGGGAAAGACTTATGAGGCTATGTTTGATATTGAAAAAGCGATGGCTGCCTATAATGTATATGAGCAGATGAAAAATAAAATAGCCAAGTCTTCAATGAGTCCAATGCCTTTTATTAGTGCTTCACCAATGCCAACTATGTCTCCTGTACCAAAAGTTTCAATCTCACCAGCCGTTAAAATGACACCTATGCCAAAAGTAACCAAATTACCTATTTTAGATAAAATAAAAACCAAAACCAGTCCTTTGCCTTTTATTAAGCAAACACCAGTTCCAAAATTGGCAAAACCTCATCAGTATAATAATTCTATTGCCTATAATGATCTAAAAAAAAATCCTAAAATTAGCTCTATTCCCCCAAAATCAACAAAAAAAACATTAGTAACGACCAGCGAAGGTTGGAAATCAATTAATATTACCCAATTTTCCCGAACAAAATCAATCAAAATTATTCCCAAAGATTCTATCGACATTATTGAGGTTGAAGAACGTGCTGAAAAAGGAAAAGAATTTATTCTGATAAACTGTAAAATTAAATATACCAAAGATATAGTTATAAAAAATAATTCCAGTCAGATTAGTATAATTGATGATCATGAAAATACTTATAATCTTTATGCAATGAGCACCTATACTTTTCAATACCAAGGAAATAATGTTTCCAAAAAATTAGAATCACTACAAATAGCAGATTACTACCAGCTTTCCCAAAGAGACTCAAGAAACTCGGTAAAACTTATTTTTAAAGTTGATAATGGCCGTAGTTTTAAAGAGCTAAGAGTACAAGGCTATAAAAATATTAATCTGGTTTCTTTAAACGCCTGAGCAAGGATTTTTATGAAAAATTATATCTATTTACTTTCCGGAAATATAGATCCAACCAAAGATACGGATAAAATACATCTTGATATGATTAAATCTTCCGGGAAAGATAAACCTCACATTTTACTTTTTGCTACAGCTTCAACAGGTGCTGAATGGCACGAAAATTACATTTCCAATATTTCAAAGATTTTTGGCAGTTATAATTGTACTTTTAAAATTATTGAGTTAATCAATGATGAAATAATAAATGATTTAAAAACTGCTGATATTATCTATTTTTTGGGGGGAAGCCCATATAAACACAGTCAGTTAAAAAAATACAGTAATTATTTTAAGCAGATTACGGTAAAAGCAGGGACAAGTGCGGGAGCAATATATCTTTCTTACCCTACTTTTTATCTTCAGAAGGATGATTATTTAATTGCAATGCCTGATATGCTTGGTTTGATTGATTTGCATGTATTGCCTCATTCTGAAATGCATAAAGAAGAACTGGTAGCCAATTTTCTAATGAATGAAGCATTAATCTCTTTTGCCAGATTTTATGGTCAGGTTGGTTTAAAAATAGAATATAACAATGAAGAGGAAAAAATTTATGCTCTGATGGGAGATACTCCTGGAACCATGGAAAAAATTGAACTCTTCTTAAAAAACAACAAATATATCTCTATCGAACATGATGGAATTGTTTCGATGACCCAAAAACTGATGTTATAAACTGTTTAACCAGTTTATAACCGGATGATTGTCATCTTTAAGCTCATTATATACAGAATTACTTAAAAATAAGGTATTACAATTACTTATTGCCTTAATTGTGGTTAAATTAGGAGTTTTTTTCAAAAAAGCTGATAAACCCAAAATAACATTACCACTTACCCGTTGATATTTTTTATTATCGTATTGAATTTCAACCTCACCGTTTAATAAAATAAAAAGGCCATATGGTATATGCCCTTTATAAAAGATTGTCTGTCCTTTTTTAAATATATGTGATGACATAAAATCATCAATATTTGGCATACTGCCAAATGAAAAATTTTTTATATCCAAATTGTAGGCTTTTAACATATTACACAAATTAATAAAAATATCTTCTTTATATATTATTAATTGGCCAGGTATATTTAAAAATGATCTTCATTAGTTATTTTGTTGATCATTATCATAAATTTTTTCAGGAACAAGCTGTTGTTCAAATATTATTTCAACTGGTACTTGGGGATTAGACCGAAACTGCTCTGCGTGTTCCCGGATCAGATTACAAAATCTGAGCAGAAAATCTAAATCCAGCCCAGCAAATGTTCTTTTTCCTGTTTCTTCCATCAGCTTTTTAAAAATATTACCTGCTCTTAAAGCATGTTCTTTTGCTCCAGATAGCTGGCACTGCCTTATTTTTACCGCTGCAGCAGAAACTTTTATCAATGCTTTTAGAAAATCAGCGATATTACCTTCTTTTCCTGATGCTTTCCAGAGACTTTCCCATTCTTCATGGGCTTCCCAATAATAACCAAAATTAAAAAGATCTATCCCAAATAAATACTGTTCAGATTCCTGCCATTGATTAATATCCATTGCTTCCGGCTGTTTTTCGGCTAATCCGAATGAATGGCCTTCGGGATTACTTCTTGGGTGTGGATAATGTCCTGGAACAAAAGCATAAGGAGGAAATTTTTTTTCTTCAGAATATTTTTTTCCCATTTTTAACCGGACTCATTATTGGTAATTGTATAAACCCTTGCACCATCCCTAATTAGCTCACCATTTTCATCAGTTCCGTAAATTTTATAACTGGGAAAATATGATTTATTCCTATCCCGTATTGGTTCACCTGCCGGTTCATAAAGAACAATACCCTTTAGTGCCTCTTTTTCTTTTAGCCCTTTATAATCTTTAAAATCGAGACAAATTGCTTCTATAGATACTCTTGAAGTAAATGGGTTGACAATTTTGTTCCAGTATTTATTACGATTTGCATTTCTGAATAATGCTGTGAGATTTGTTGGATAATGGCCTTCAGAGTTATTTGCATAAGTTTCTACTACTGCCTGGAATGTGCTCATATTTGTTTTAACTGCCAAAAGCTTTTCTGTCTTTTTTAGATTATCGGAAATAACTTCTTCATAACTGGGATCTATTTTAATAGTAAGCTTATACTCATCTATTGCTTCTTTTGCTTTTCCTTCATTATAATAAGAGTTACCAAGTTTATAATGTACCAAAGCGTTGTTGTAATCAAGTGCTAAAAATTCTTTATACTCAATTATTGCTTCTTCAGTTTTGTTAATTTTGAAATAAATATTGCCCAGATTATAATGTGCTTTTGAGTTATTGTAGTCCGTTTTTATTACTTCTTTAAATTCATTAATTGCCTCGATTGGTTTGTCACTATTACTGTATGCCAGCCCCAGATTATAATGGGCATCAATATTATTAACATTAAATTTAATTGCTTTTTTATAAAAATCAATCGCTTCATCAATCTGTCCCCGATCAAAATAAACCATTCCCAGGCTATTATAGGAATCAGAATGTTTGGGGTTTAACCTTATTGATTCACGAAAATGTAAGGCGGAACCATTTAATCTTCCCTGGAAATAATAAGCTTTACCTAGATCATAATGAAGGTTTACATTATCCGGGTTTATTTTTAATGAAGATTCAAACTGGTTTATTGATTCCCCGGTTTTACCCTGATCAAAGTAAGCTTTGCCAAGATTATAACGGGCAACATAACTTTCAGAATTAAGTTTTATTGATTTTTCCAGTTCACTGATAGATTCACTGAGCTTTCCCTGTTTATAATAAGTAATTCCAAGATTTGCATGAGCTTCAGCGCTTTCTGAATTTATTTTCAGAGCTTTTTTTAATTCATTTTCAGCTTCCTGAATTTTTCCTTCTTTTATATAATAATCCCCGGAACGGATATAGCGCATTTCCATGATTGGTCTGAAAAGTAAAAGCATCATCAGGCAAATTGCTGATAAAATACCTACTCCTACTAAAACTAAATCCAAAAAGTCTCTTTGGTTTTCCTGGTTTTGTATCATAGTCTATCTAAAAATCTTATTTCTCATATAAAGATATTTAACCACAGATAAGAACAGATATTAACAGATGAAACAGATTTAAAAATAAAAAAAATATATGTTATTAAATTATTATCTGTGTTAATCTGTGATTTTATCTGTTTCATCTGTGACCAAAGGGAATCCTGGATGATATACTAATTTATCATCCATGGGTGGTAAATATTCTGCTTAATTTTGAATTCGAATAGTCTTTTTTAATAAAAAGAGAAAAAATGGAACTCCCAGTAATGCTGTAAATATCCCGACTGGAATTTCCTGGGGTATTAAAATTATTCTTGATATTGTATCAGCACAGAGCAAAATAATTGCTCCCATTAATAAAACTATTGGATAAAGGATACGATAATCGGTACTTTTTATTAATAATTTTGCAATTTGAGGAACGACCAAACCGATAAATCCGATTACACCACTAACAGATACAATAGCAGCGGCCAAAAGTGACGAAACAAAAATAAGCAGGAGCTTGAGCCTGTCAGTATCAACACCAAGATTGACTGCTGCTTCATCGCCTAATTGTAATATATTTAGTTTTTGTAGATTAAGAATAATTATGATATTGGCAAAAATAATATATGGCAAAATCATCTGGATATGTTCCCAGGTTCGACCTGCCAAACTGCCCATTATCCAGAAAATTACCGCATTGGCATCCTGACCACATAATACAAGTAATAAAGATAAAATTGCAGAAGTAAGGGAACTTATAGCGATACCTCCAAGCAATAACCTGTCAATATACATTCGTTTATTTACGAGGCTTAAGCGGTAAGCAAGAATCATTGCTGCCAGAGCTGTGATAAAAGCCATTATTGGAATTGAGCTAAGACCCCAGAATGTAATATTTAGCCCGAAAAGTATTGCTACGCCTGCTCCAAGAGATGCTCCACCGGAAATTCCTATAATGAAAGGATCAACCAGAGGGTTTCTGAAAATTCCCTGCAAAACCATTCCTGACAGTGAGAGGGACAAACCAACCAGTATGCCAAGTATTACCCTGACCAGCCTAAGATCATGAAGAATAAAGAATGTTTCTTCACTTAGTTTTTCTTTGTTAAAAAAAAGATATTGTAATTCTTTGAGGCCAATATCTGTTGAGCCGCTTGCAATTGACCATAATGCAACTAAAATAAAGATAATAATCAAAAGGGCAAGTTTAGGCAAATAAAGGCTGGGAATCTCCAGGCGGGTTATGGCTTTTGGTTTCCCTTCCCTTTTCTTTACTTTGTCCATTATTTATAGTTATTAACTACAAGTTTTAATTCTTACATAAAAAGGTATGGATACAGGACCATTATAAGATTTTTTATCTGTCATAAGGAATCCAACTGCATAATCGCCCTCAGGTATTGAGCCAAGTGTCCATGAGAAATTTGGTCCTCTGTCAGGCTGTAACTGCATAATAAATTTACCCTGCTCAGTTGCTCCAACTGTCCGGGTTTTTCCCCAGAAAAAATTTATTTTATCTTTATCAGGATCACTGGCATCAATATTAAAATCCAGTTTGTCTCCAGGGTTTACACAAAAAGGAATGCCTGGTGTAAAATCTCTTAGTGTTCCATTTACTTTAATTCCCACATTACCAAGTTCTGGAGTATTATTATTTTTAAATTTGATCAGAACATTATCAAGTGCTTCTGTCAGAGTAGAGGAACCACCACTGGTTAAATCTGTAACTTCAGGCAAGCTAACTCTTCCAAGGTCAAGATTAAATGATTCGGCTCCTTTTGTATTTATATTTGTTGAAATAAATGCTAATGGTGTAGCATCATCATTGAAAACAACAGCCCGTACTTTTGTATTTCCATGAGTAATATTGTCAAAATTTATTTCTTTTTCAGTAATTTGTTTGAAAACAGAGTCTTCATTCTCAGGCTTAATTTCAGCAAGAGCAACCGTTCCACCTGATGGATAATTGTTTAAAACTAATTTTAACTTTTTAAGAATTTCTTTTACTTTTAATTCTATAGTTACAGAAGAAAGCTCACCTTTTCTTACTTCTATATCTGCACTTCCTTCGGCTACAACGTTTACATCTTTATCAAAAGCTTTGACTTCAATTTTTTTCGGGCCGGAAGGAACTTCTTCCAGCTTTACTTTTATTTCTGACTCATTACCGGATCTGGTAATATTTTTTATCAATGGATTATTAGCAGGAATATCTTTACCAGTTATTTTAATTTCAACTTTTTCAGTAGTAGCTGGGATTGTTTTTAATGAAAACCCCTGTTTCTGAGGAAATTTAAATCCTAACCGGATATATCCTGATTCATAATTACTTCCTGGAACAGAACATCCCAGAATAGAGAATGAAATACTTGATAGTATTAAATAATTAATATTCTTTTTAAACATAGGAAAAAACTCCTTCAATTAATGGGATCAATTAATTTGAACAATCCCTACTCTATTTTATAACAGTATTTAAAAAATCTAAATATGAACTGGATAACACTTTACTAAAATTTTGATATTAATAAACAGATATTTTTTAATTTTATTAAACAAAACAAAATGGTAAATTTTTTGTCAGGTATATTTTTTAAGCTTAATGTACCCTACTTACATTTATTATCAATATATTCATAAAAATACTCACTTTTTAGTAAAGCATTAAAATAAAAAATATAAGTTATTTGTCAAAAATATATAACTAAAGTTATATTTATTTGTCAATTATTTGTTAGTATAATCTAAGTGAAAGTGGTTTTTATAAAAATTTGGTATTTAAAATTATGTTAAAGAAATCAAAACAAAGAGGAATAGCGCTTGTATATTCGCTATTTGTTTCGGCTATTGTATTAATACTAACTATACTTTCGCTAAGTGTGTCAGTTAGTTCTCTGAAAAGTGCAAATAAACAATATACAAAACTTGGAATGGCAAAAAATATTGCTGAAGCTGGTATGCAGGACGCATATTTCTGGTTTTCAAGACAAAGCAGTGCTGTAAAGTACCCAAAAGGCTTAACTGTTTCTCCATTACCACAGGCAAATGATATAAACATAGATGTTGCTTTTGCACCGATAGAAGCAACAAGTATTGATGATCCAGGTGATACAGATAATGCCTCACTTGGAATAACCAGAGACGTACCAATTGATACTACAACAAATATTTATGGTTGTTATGTTGTCAAAAAACAGTCTTACGATCCTGATACTGATTCTGGTGTATATGATCCATATGCAGCACATGATGTTTCCCATTTAAGATCTAATCAGTCTTATGCTTCAGGTGCAATATGGAAACTTGTCTCAACAGGATATATATATAAAAGAAATGACAAAACCACAGATTCAAGGGGAATTTTTACAACAAAATACGATGAGCCTCCTAATGAAAAAAAAGAAGAATTTAGTATCGGTTTCCAGGTCCAGAGAGTATCTTTAGCTTTGCCTAACCCTGCAGCAATAATACTTAACAAGGGGGCAAAGGTAACAACCCAAAATAATAATTGTCAGATTGTTGGAGATATAAATTATTTAATTGCTGCAGCAGGAGGTTCTGTACCTTCACTTACATCTCCATTGCCCTTTAGTGGAACACCTATACCATCCTCTTCTCTAAACTTAAGTGTTGACTCAATTTTTGGAATAACTAAAGTAGATCTGAAAGGAATTGCCATTCAACCTGTATCCACAGTATCAGAAATAAAAACCGATTCTGAAAAAATGGTTGGAAGTTCAACAATTATCTATATGGATAATACAACTGCTCAAACTTTTGATTCCAATAATCCTCTAAAGGGTGGAGGAATACTTTATGTAAAGGGAGATCTTACATTTGCACATGAAGGTGGTTCATATTTTTATGGAATCATATATATGGAAGATGGAGATCTTACAGTAAATGCGGGAAATATAATAAGTGGTGCAGTTATAAACGCATCTCCAACTTCTTCAGCTAAAGGATATGTAAAACTTTTATCAACTTCTGATAAAGCCACAGTTGAATATAATGAAGGTGTATTAAACAATTTAAGGCGTAAATTAGCAAATTACAGGATTAATAATAACTCATTTGCAATTTTACAAGATAAATAATAATTAAATTACATTTTAGGTAAGTGAAAATGGTTAAAATTAAAAAATACTTTGGTTTTTCTCTTGTTGAACTATTAGTCTCATTATGTATTCTTTTATTTGTAATTGTTGCATCTTTTTCAGGCCAGATTGGAAGCTTAAAAACAACCCAAAGATCCAAAGATAAAGTTTTTGCAACTCAAAAAGCAATTCAGATAATGGAAGAACTAAGAGCATTGGTTCAGGGGGGAGGAGAGAGTTCTTTAGAAACTCTTGATACTAAAGATGATAAAAGTATTTTTAACCCTGTTCTTACTACAGAATATATAAAACCACCGGCAGATATTACTCAGGATGAAAGAGGTTCAACTGAAACCAGCGGAAATGTA
The DNA here is from genome assembly GCA_964422885.1 of uncultured Candidatus Sericytochromatia bacterium. Classification (GTDB taxonomy): domain Bacteria; phylum Cyanobacteriota; class Sericytochromatia; order UBA7694; family JACMQJ01; genus CAYRDV01. The sequence goes on along the minus strand of CAYRDV010000006.1, from coordinate 18,937 downwards.
AGACTTTCATCTTTATTAAATAAATGGAAATTTTTAAGATTGGTTCAGGTAAAAAGAAAAGGTGATGATGCAAGAGCAAGAGAAGTTACAGTTTCAGTTTACTATGGTGATAGTTCAGGAAACAGAGTTTTACCAGCTTTAGCAACTCTCAGCTCAGTATTAAGAACTGATGCAAATGTAAATATACCATCTCAGTCTATTGATACCTTTGCATTAGCAATAAATACTGTTCCCGGGTGGTGGGGAGATATGTATAGCCTAAAGCAATATTATGTTGACTCGGTTAATCAGTTAAAGTTTGCTAATGGTGGCCTTGATTTTAAAAACCATATGATTACAAGGCTGGCATATGGCAGAGATCCTTACTATGCACCATTTACAAATACAACAGCACCAACAGAGACTTTAGCTGTAAACTATCCTTATTTTTATCCCGGATATATCAAAAATATAAAACAAAGTCCAGCAAAAGATGAATTTTATTATCCTGTTATTGCGATGCAGTCTGATGGAGCATTACTGAATGTAGATGATACTATTTATAATAGATTTATTACTGGTAATAATACCCAAAACATGAATGCTTATAGCTCTGCTGATTATTATAATAATGCTGTAAGATACCCTGAAGAAATAAATATTCACAAAAAACTTAAATCTTATGCAAAAATTTATACAGGCTTAGAAATTGAGCCTACTTTAAGAATACTATGGGATGATTTGACTAATGGAAGTGGAAATTATATAAATGCAATGATTACCAATCTGCATGGGGAACTTTTACCTATGCCACCAATAAGAAATTATTCAGATCCAGCTAAAGATCCTAAAAGTTCTAATTATATGTATAAAAGAATAGTTACTCATCCTGAAATGCTTGAGTATTCACCAACTACAGATTCTACACAATCTTCAATAAAATTAAGGGTTTATCCGTATCTGACAAAACCTGATGATACAACAACAGGTATAGACAAAATTGATGTAGCTACAGTTTTTATTCCTACAAGTCAAAAGGTAGGGACCCGGCAAACAGGAACTGATACATATGATTATGATGATGATTCTTTACCTGGATTTAAAGTCAGGCCAACTTATCTGGATTCAACCCAATTAGCAGCTCTTAAGAGTAAAATTAACGTAACTTATATAAATAGTAATTTTAATCGTATTTCTACAAATTTTTGTGGGAATGTTACATTTCAAAAAAAGGCTTCAGCTTCAACAAGTGTTACGATACCAAAAGGTTATACCTTAACATGGGCTGGAGGTCCTTCAGGTTTACAAAATTTTGTAACAATGTCTAATCTAATCTTTCCTTCAGGTAGCGCAACGAATTCAACTTTTTCTGTGGAAGCATGTTCAACATACAACAGTTCTTCAAGTGATCGTTATGTAGCACCCTCAGCATTAACCGGATATACTTTACCATCAACATTCATGACAAATTATACTCCTATTACCTGCTCTCCTTTATGCAGTCCTGCCAGCAGTGCTAATTCCGTTGCAAGTACAATCACTTCTTTAATTTCAGTGCCAACAGCCCAGGTTCCAGGGACTTTAGCGTCAGAGGGAACATATACAATAACTATTAACCCAATATTTGATAGGGATGGAGATGGTTATAAAGAAATGTCTCCGGGGATATTATTTACTTTATATAATACATCAACCAAACATGCTTTTGTATCGGGAAAAGGAGGATTACCAACAAACAGGAGACTTTATGGAATGGAGTATATACCAACACCACTTGCCAGTGCGATGCCAAATAATGTTGTAGGCACTACTACATATAACTACCCATCTACACATACAGGAGCAACCTCATCAGGAACAACATATACAACTTTTTCGGGGCGTGATTTGGATAATACTTCATCAACCTATACAAAAAATACAGCAAGATGGATAATTTCTATTGATGTTGGTGATGATACCGAAATATGTTCTCTAAGCAATCCATTAGCCTGTTTCAAAACCAAAATGATGGCTGTGGAAACCAGACTTGGTAATAATTTAAATACAGGTATGACGATGAATCAAAGTTTTAATTCTTCTGATGGAATACATGATGATACTAATGCAAGAAATAACAGCGGTTTTTATATAAATGATCCTGATGCGGTATCCTGTAGTGAATGTACAACAACATCATCAAACACTGATGCAGGAAATTCTCTTTCAAATCTGTCAAGAACTTATGTATGGATAGACAGAAATGCGCCTGAAACAGAAAAGTACCAGTTTATGGGCGACCCAAGACATAACCCGTATCTTGATGTTTTACAATATAGAAGGATAAACCACTATTTTGGCCTATTAACAACTGCAGCCCCAACTTCCAGTTCTGAAGCCTCATTAGTTTCAAAAGCCACAGACTGGTATCCATGTTTTGGCATTTTAGGTGCCACCAGTACAGCTTCAAAACCAAATGTAAATATTGATCTTTGGAGGTTTTATCAGGTTTTCAGGGAGGGTCTGCAAAAATCAAATGCGATTCTTAATCTTTTAAATGGTTTTGATAATTATTACTTTGGGGTTGGAGGAGAAATAGGAACGGATGATGCTGGTTATATTGGGAATCTGGATTTTAAAATAAGTGAAGTTCCATATGGCGGAGCATCAGCAAACTTCTATAATGTGAGAGAAACAGATGCAAATACTTTAAGCGATATAATGGATAATGCTTCAACCAAAGCAGGTGCGAAACTGGTTGCAAAATCTGATGCCGGGTGGACTGGTTTAAACTGGCTTGGCGAATTATACCCTGATGATAAATTTTATAGTACTGTTTCAACTGATGTCACATGGCTGAGCAAAGGTAATTTACCCGCTTCAGGTTATATAAGAAAAAGGTACGATGCAGCTTTTTTCAAAAAAGTGTCTTTTGATAATACATCTACTACTTTAATAAAAATATCCAGTGATACTACGGGAAAATTGATTGGAAGTCCTGGGTGTGCAATGTTTTTTAATGGAGGAGCAGGTTCTACTCCCAACAGGTCTCTAAGTATTACTCATGTAGGAACTGCCGGTGATACAGGGACATTAACCGCTACAGCAGGGACAAATCTTGCCTTAAACTATAGCCTGCCTTTACCTGCAACTACAACTGTTAACAGAAAATTCTACTTAGGAGCTGCAACAAGTAGTATAAATATGTGGAGTGATCCAATCGTTACGGCAAAAGGTTCAGCATTGACATATTTGGATGGAACGACCGCAGTTTCTGATAATTCAGCATTTTATAAAGTTAATTCTACTTATACAGCAAGTTCCCTTTTAAAGATAAAAAACAGCAATCTTGGAACCAATAATGAATCTATTGTTTCAGTAAGTGGTTTTAAAGCTCAGGGACAGGAAGGAAGTACATTTTTAACAAAATATTCACTGGCATCTATACTACATGCATTTTTTAAAGGTGGAAATACTTCTAGTTCAACAACATCTGATATTTTATACAATAGGGTAGTTCAAATACCACGTGTAGAATTTTCCTCTACAGATACAATCCCGTCAACAATTGTAGGAACAAGCCCAAAAGAAGGAGCAGAAGTTAGAGTAGATACTATCAATTTAACCTGGAACACGGCCTGGTTGCGTTGGGATGGAAAAAGATATTCACAGGAATATCCTGATCCATCTACAACTGTATGGAATGAAAAAGAGGTAACAGTTAAATATCACCTTACTTATAAAATTGGAAACACATGGAGATATATTCAGGACGATTCTGTTGTACCAAACAAACTTATAATTAATGGTGAGCCAAAATTGCTGGATACAAATGATTATTCAAATTCACATACAATATCATGTTCAGGAGACTGTTCAGCACCAAGTGTCTCTACACCTGCCGTAAAAAATACCTTTTCATGGAACATTTCATCACTACCTGATGGCAAATGTATATTTAGAGTTGATGCTTTCAGATATGATAAGCAAAGAGATGTCGATATGAAGTTACATTCCTCATACCACCAACGTGAAATTGATATAGCAAGTTAGAGGAAAACTAATGATAAATAAAAAAAGATTCAGGAATGGATATACAATATTTGAGGGATTAGTTGCATCTGTGATAATGGTCATTATTGGTGGTATTGTAACTCAGGTCTTGTTTAGTACTCAAAAGAATACATTTTATGTCCAAGGAACAAATATTTTAAAAGATCTTACACAACTTGGTTTTTTTAGATTAGGACGAAATATTTCAACTTTAAGAACAATTGTAGGTAGAATACCTTCTGAGGCATCTCCTACTTTATCAACAGACTATTTAAACAGAATGACAATACCAAGTTCATTTAAACTTGGAAATGAAACTTATTTTCCTTTAGGTATATCTTCAAGGGTTTTACCTGAAGTTGATTCCACCAACTCATTTTCTCCGGAAAATGATCAGCCTTTAAGTACTTCAGTTAAAATAATTTTTGATCAACAGGCAGTTGGAAATTCATTATTAATTGGTGTAAACCAGGATACTGTAACTTATTCATGGGGAACAGGTACTCCTCCTCCAAACAAAAAGATTATAGATTTATTACAAATTCATTATTATTTTTTGGCAAGAAATAACCTGAAAAATAAAGCTGGAAACAATAATCTTATTATAGCAGACTGGCAAAGTGCGTACTATGCTGATTATAACCAGATTAAACAGGTAGAAAGTAATATGACTTCTGGAGAAAAAACAGCATTTTATAACTATCTTTTAACTGCCAAATCAAACTTACCTGCTGGAAAGAATACACCTATTGCTGGAGCCTGGGATTTTACCCAAAAAGCAGGTTCCAGTACTGGTAGTAACAGGTTTTATACTTTTACAGGTGGAACTCTTACCTCTATTCCCCAAACAAATACTACTTATAAAATCCAGTTTTATAAATTTGAAAACCCCTTTAGATTACCAAACCGTAATAATACTGATTATACTATAGCCAGAAATAATACAAATACCGAAAAGGGTAGAAAAGCCCCTTTGTTTGCAGCAGCATCTGCAAGTGGTGATGGTTTTCCACATGGATTTGAAGTTATGATCAGTGGTCAACAAAAAGGTAGAAAGGTTTATATCAGATCTGTATTACAAGCTTTGGGTTATGCTCGTGATAGTTATTATGAAGCTGATACAGTTTTTCAATGTAATGACTTCTAGAAAAATATTTAAACTAATTCTGAATAATATTTGCTTGTAAATTCAGTACAAACACCATGTGTAAACAAAACATTAAAATGTTTTTGAATGAAGGTTTCAAGCTGGGCCCACTGACCATGCTCATCCCTTATTTTTTTACAAAAGGAACATATCTATCGGTTCCCAGAAGCAGCCTTCTTTTTGTAAATGTAGTTAAAAATGAGATATAATGAGCTTAGAATACTCTCGTGAGCATTATTGTATTATAAAAAAACATGAAAAATTTACCTTTAGGAATACAGACATTTAAAAATATAATAGAAGAAGATTATATTTATGTAGATAAAACTAAAGATATTTATGAATTATTAGCTTATAAGGGAAAGTACTTTTTTTTATCACGCCCAAGAAGGTTTGGTAAATCATTACTTGTCACTACACTTAAAGAAATCTTCTCAGGTAATAAAGAACTTTTCAAAGGTTTATGGATATATAACAAAATTAAATGGCAAAAATATCCTGTCATTCGTCTTGACTTTTCTAGTCTTAGCTTTGAAACTCCTGAAAAATTACGAATAAATCTTGGAAGCAGAATAAGTGAATTTGCAGATGATTTTAAGATTAGTATAGATAATAATAGAGATTATAAAGATAAATTCCGGAAACTTATAAAAAAACTATCAGAAAAAGAAAAAGTAGTGGTACTTATAGATGAATATGATAAACCAATAATTGATTTTATTGATAACCCAGAAATAGCTTTGGAAAACAGAACTATTTTAAAAAATTTTTATGAGACATTAAAAAGCTCAGAAGAATATATAAAATTTGTATTTATTACTGGAGTTTCAAAATTTTCCAGAGTATCAGTTTTTTCAGGTTTAAATAATCTTACGGATATTACCCTTGATGAAAAATTTGCAACAATGTTGGGTTATACAGAATCTGAATTATTTAGTTATTTCGAAAAACATATAAAAGCCACAGCTAAAAAATTGAATGTAACTGAAGATAAATTAAAATATGAGATAAAAAATTGGTATAACGGTTATTCATGGGATGGTAAAAACTTTGTATACAATCCTTATTCTATACTTTCAATGTTTTATCATAAGGAAATAAATAACTACTGGTTTATGTCAGGAACCCCTACTTTTTTGATAAAACTTATAAAAGAATACAATATTGATATAAAATCTTTAGAAAATTATGAAACAAAAAAAGATATATTTGAAACGTATGATATCGATAAAATGAAAGTCGAATCTTTACTTTTTCAAACAGGTTATTTAACCATAAAAAATGTTATTGAGCATAGTATAGCTTTTAGAGATTATATTCTTAATTACCCAAATTTAGAGGTAAAAGAATCCTTATTAAAAAATATATTAGATAATATTTCAGAATCTAAAATAGATAATGAAGTAATAATAGGTAAGATGGCTAGAAGTTTAGAAAATAAAGACTTAGAAGTATTTTTTACGATACTAAAAAGTTTATTTGCTTCAATCCCTTCAAGCCTCTTTATTAAAGATAAAGAAGCTTATTATCATACGATTATTTATTTAGTATTAACCCTTATAGGAGTAAGAATATCCGTTGAAGTACATACTAACAAAGGTAGAATTGATGCTGTAATCGAAACTGAAAAAAACATTTTTGTATTTGAGTTTAAAATCGGAAGCAGTAAAAAAGCAATAAATCAAATTGAAGAAAAAAAGTATTACGAGAAATATTTATCAGATAAAAAAGAAATTCTATTAATTGGAGTCAATTTTTCCATTAGAAGCAGAAATATTAAAGATTTTTTAGTTAAAAATATTTGAACAATCAACTTTTTTAATTATACTTAACTAATAAGATCAGGATAATATTTGCTTGTACATTCAGTACAAACACCATGTGTAAACAAAACATTAAAATGCTTTTGAATGAAGGTTTCAAGCTGTGCCCACTGACCATGTTCATCCCTTATTTTTTTACAAAAGGAGCATATTGCTATCAGGTTATCCAATTGCCTGATTCTTTCCAAAAGCTCATCTGTACTTAAGATTTCATCCTTTTTTTGGTATTTATTAAGCTTTGATAAGGTTAAAATTACCCCCAGGATATTATCAAACTCATCCTTTATGGGTGATATCGAATATTCAACCGGAAATGAGATATTATCTTTTGCAGTAAAAACTCCTTTAGAAAAAACATTTTCGCTATTTTTATTCAAAAATAAATTATTTATCGTATTGGTTAAATCCTGTTCTATATTATTATCTGTCAGTTTAATAACTTCAGTTAGATGTTTATCAGTAACTTCATCCAGGGTAAAGCCAGATACTTTTTGAGCTTCATCATTAATAAACCGCAGTAATCCATGATTATCAGTCGCAAAAATAGCATCACCCATATTTTTTACAACTGTTGAAAGCCATTTATTTGTTGATTTAAGTGTATTTTCAGAACTATGTTTTGATAAGGCCATTTCAATACTAGGTAAAAGATTTTTTTCTTCTATCGGTTTAAGCAAATAGCCAAAAGGCCCTGTTAATTTTGCCTTTTCCAGAGTTTCAATATCTGAATTGGCTGTCAGATATACAACTGGTATATTAAAACGCCTGTAAATTATTTCTGCCGCTTCAATACCATCCATTTTTTCATTCAGGGTTATATCCATTAGTACAAGATCCGGCCAGAATTCTTCGGCCATATCAATCGCTTCATGGCCTGTTGTGGCAATTTCTGCAACTTCGTAACCAAGATTTTCAAGACTTTCCTGAATAAATAAGCCGGTAATTGTCTCATCTTCAACGATCAGTATTTTTGCTTTTCCCACTTAAAATAAGTTCCTGTAATAAAATTAAAAAATTTTCATTTAAACCAAAACATTTCAACCTTAATTATAAACTATGCCTGGAAAAAGAGGTAGTTAATTCGGTACTCCGAATCAGGGGCCCCACCTTGTGGGGAGTTTTATTTAGGTAGAAATATTTTTAGTATTTAAAATATAACCTCTTTTGGGAATATTAATTATAATTTCAGGGTTATTAGGATCTTTTTCTATTTTAGATCTGATATTTCTGATGTGAGTGCGGATCGCTACAGGATTTCCTGCTCCATGAGGATAATTCATCAGTTTCTCCAAAAACTCTTCAGTATTTGTTGGTTCCTGCTTTTTCTGCAAAAGATAGTTTATAATCTCAAATTCAGTAGAAGTAAGGTACACTTCTTTGCTATTGACTGTTATTTTTGAGGTATTTTTATCAAGTTTAAGGAGAATTCCCTTATCTGAATTTTTTTGATTATCGGTTCTAACAAGATTTTCATCATTTGCCAAATCATTTTGAAATTTTGGAGTAAACCGATGATTGCGCTTAAGTAAAGCTTTAACTCTTAGCATAAATTCAACAAATTCTACTGGTTTAGTAATATAATCATCCGCACCAGCATTAAACCCCTGGCATTTATAATAAATATCAGATTGGCCGGTAATAATTAAAATAGGTAAGTACTCATATTCAGGTTTGCTGCGAATAAAATTACACAACTGAATACCATCCACTACAGGCATCATTAAATCAGTTACTACAAGATCTATATCCTGATACTGATTTAATAGTTCTATACCTTCATCACCATTCTTAGCCATGAGGGTTTTATAACCAACATTTTCAAGTGATTTGCTAAGAATAAACAACAGTTGTTCATCATCTTCTACAATTAATAATCTGCTCATATTTAACTTTTTGGTAATATACTTTCTTTATTAATAATACCCTAAAAATAGGTTAGAGCAAGTCTTGCTCTAATATTAATATGTATTAAAAAAAACCATAAATTTTTTTTAAAGTCGCTTAACTAACACTAGTTTAACATCACTTAAAGAATATTACATGTTTAATAATATTTTGATTAATCAATCTTTTGTCAATAATTTCATCTTCTCGTTATTTTTTACATTTTAAAAAATATAACTTGTTGCGACAGCCTGAGATTTTAATATAAATTTTTTTAGACCAAACATCGATTTTCTGGCTAAAACTATTGTAATTGCAATTGTATTATTATTTTGAGAAAATATCAAACCTCCCGGAGGGGGAACATTAAAACTATTTATATTTATTGCGTTTGGAGCTATATCCTGAGCAAGTCTGGATTTTCGGAATGTAACCTGGGTGATTGATGGTAGGACCGGAGAATATCCTTTTTTCTGGGGAGTCCAGAAAATATACCCCTGATTTAGGGCAATACTCATTTCAGCATCATTAAGTGGTGTTGGGTCAATAAAAGTTTGTTCACTCTCAAGCCTGACAATTGAGCGTAGTTTTAAAAAATTATCATAAAATATACTGGAAGGGGTAGTCATTTTCATATAATAAACAACAAAATGATATTGACTGAGTCTTTTATTTTTTGTATCAAAAGTAAGATTTTTTTCACCGGTAAATTTCATTAATAAAATTGCTGAGCTATCTTTTCCTTCTTTATCAGTAAACTCTGTTCCTGCTACAGATTCAGTGAGAAATGTTGTTTGAAATTGAGATATATAATCTGTTTTCTGATCAAAGATCGCGACTGCTTCTTTTATATCTCTAATTATATGCTGCATTGTTGTATTTGCTTCAAGCTCAAGTTCAGCCTCAATATTAGAGCTATGCAAAAAAAACTGGGTTTTAATTAAGGCATTAATTATAATAGGTAAAATAATTGCAAGTATGGCAACACTAAATAATGCTTCTATCAGGCTAAATCCAGTTTTTTTTGTCTTTTTTTGCATAAAAATAAATTTTCAAAAAGAAGTGAGGTCACTTCGTTAAGTGAGGTCAGACAGCTTTAGCTGTCTTAAGTGAGGAGGAAGTGAGGGAGAAGTAAGATAAAATAAATCTTCTTTTCACTTCTTTACTTCTCCCTCACAGGTAAACTTGTTTACCGCCTCACAAGCAAGCTTGCTTGCTGCCTCACTTCCCCCTCACTTCTTCAAAGTATACTTAATTTTTTAAGATCTTTAAGGATATTACTTTGGGAATCAATAATTTTTTTCCAGTCTCTTTCTTCAATTCTTTCAGTAGTACTTGGAAAAAAGTCGTAATAAGAAGTCTGTAAAGTATTATTTTTGAAACTTGAATCAAAATTAAAATCCAGATTTGGGGTTGTATAAACCGGATTACCGTATTTCCAGTTACCAGTGGCAAATCTGCTATGCCAGAGTTGAACTAAAGAGCCTCTGATTTTTGCCGTGCTATTACTCCAATTTTCCAGAAAACGACAAATTTTAGGAATAAAGCCAGAATCAGCATCTTCTTTTACAGTTCCTGCAACCAGGGCAAAATTATACTCAGTATTAGAAGCATTGGTAAAAGAATTACCCTCCCAGGAATTTGAAAGTAAAGTAAGTGCATCACAAATAACAGATGCTGGTTTCCAAAGATCTATTTCCGAATTTCCAAAACCTGTATTTCCTTGCGAAAGTTCTGTTCCATCAAGACTCTGATGTTTGTTAAAATCTCCTTTAATGTAGACAGGATTATTAGAAACGAAAATGATTGGATTTTTTAATTTATGTGCATTTTTTATAAATACTCCATTGGGTATTCGATAGGAATCTGCTATTCCATCTTCAGGGTTGCCATCAGCTTTGGAATCAAGCCTTGATGCATACACCAGATTATTTGAGGGCCAATATTGATAAGATTGTAGTTTTTCGATATCAATAATTGTTACTGATACATTTTTACCCTCTCTCTGGTCAGTAAATTCTGTAGTTGAAAATGTATCATTAGGTATTCCCATAACATTAACACTAACTGATTCAGTATTGCCATTATGTTTTTTTTCAATATCTTTTAAAAAAAGGGTTGCTCCTGAAGAATTATAAACAGTAATAGTATCGATAACATTATTACCAGCTATTTTTGAATCGGTAATTATCCTAAGATCAGAATTTTTTTCATAAAACTGGTTTCTGTCAAGAAGTTTTGGGTTTGAGGACAATCTATTTTTAACTTCATGTGAATGATCCTGCAATCTGCCATCCCATAATTCCAAAGCATTTTTTTTCCAGTTTTCATCAACAGAAAAAGTGCTGATTGGAGATGACGGGGTCGCATCTATACTATCATTACTGGAGGTAAAATCAATGTATTGATTGCCATTTTTTATTTTTACATTTCCATCTAATGTAGAGCTGTACTTTTGTCCACGAATAATGTGTCCAGCAGCAGTGATTTCCGAATCAAAAGTAATATTAGCTGAAGTATCAAGTAAAATATTACCATTACTATGGATTGGTCCATCGAAATGTAAATCGCTATTACTTTTAATTTCTAAATCATCATCAAAAAAAATACCATAATTAAACAGGCTTTTTCTTTCTATTTCAATATCAGCAGTTATTCCTGTCCAGATACCCCGATAATTTTGGGTAATTGATTCAATATTAAATTTTTTTATTGTGTCGCCTGAAACCCGACCATTGTCAACCCAGTCTTTATCAGTTATCCGGTAATAAATCGGGTAAACCTGGGAAGTTGTGTTGTCTTTGAAATTATATTTGTAATAATCACCTGTTACATAATATTTTTCGTCAGAATAAATTTTATCCTGAGCAATCGTAAAATTATCATCTTTATGGGTTTCAGTACCAGTTATTATTTCTTCGGCAGTAGCAGCAAATTTTATATCAGGCTTTAATTTTGCCAGACCAACATTCTGAAAACGACTTTTTATTTTGTTTAGAGCAATATCGATTCCACTCTCAGAGATAGAAACACCCTTTGCAACATGTTGGCTTCGGGTAATAAGACTATATTTAACGGAGGATAAATACAATAAACTGGCAGAAACTAACACAATGACAGTGGAAAGAAAAAGGACCAGAACTAATGCCATTCCTCTCTGAGTAGATGGTAGTTGTACCATTTTCATTGAGTTTTATTTGCTCCCAAAAGGAAAGGAAAGGATTGTCGTAACAGATGATAAGGGTTTATCTTTATTTTTATCCCTGATATTTTTATTTTCTGCATCTGCGTAATAAATTTCAACTTTTATAGCCTTTCCATTCCCTATAACAACCGAGCCTTGAGGAAAATAATTTATTAAGCCACTTCTTCCATTTTCCGGAGATGTATCGTCAACCTGAAAGTTATTTGACGAATCATTTACTTTTTTAACAAATACAGTTTCTGTTACTCCATTGGTTATATTGTATATTGTAACAGAAATTCCTTCAAAAATTCCAACTTTTGTTGGCGATTTGTCAAGAAAAATTACAACATTATTACCATTGTTTGTTTCTTTGGTAGTTTTTGCTTCTCCAGATTGCACGGTAAGTAAACCGACAAATTTGCCATTATAACCAGGCTCCTGATTATTAATTAAAAATGGTGTATTAGAGAGGTTTGTTTCAATATTTTGTTCTAAATTAAGATAATTATTAAGGTTACTGGCTTTATTCTTTATATTATCAAGTGCTTGTTGAGCCAAATTGGCCGCAACATTTACATCTTTATGATAATTATTGATCTTTGCTTTTGTAACCAAAATTGCATTTATACCTGCCATCAAAACAATCAGAATAGTAAGAGCAATGAGTATTTCAATAGAACTCATCCCTTTCTGACTAATTTTTGACAGGGTTCTCATTTCCTGAAGTTTTGCCTTTTGCGGTAAATATTAAAAATTCCTTTTGATATAGTATAATTTCATTTTTAAAAAAGAAAAACTCTCTACTTTTTTACTTCAGCTTCGATCAAAACATTTTTAGGAATGCAACTTTTAACACAAATTAAGAGAGATTAATTATTTCTATTATATAATGTAATTTGTTTTAGAAATAGAATTTATATTCTTTATTTATGAACGTTTGACGTTTATTTGACAATTAATTTACAACTTTTAAAAATGTTAGTCCGATTATAATAGAAGGCTTTATTAAAAAATCATAAAACTTAAATGCTAAATTCATTATTTCTTCTGGATTTATTTCTGTTAATTATCTCAGTATCATCTCAGATTTTTACGGCTCTGATAGTCCTTAAACTTGCTATAACTAAAAAGTTTGAACCAATAATTCTTTATGCTTTATTTATCTTTTTGATTTGTATTGTTTCGCCATTAACTATTTATAATTTATTTATCATAAAAGACTCTGTAGAAATTGGTATAAGAATAGTATTAGCCTGTATTTCCGGGTTAATTATGATTGGGGTTATTCGTTTAAATACAGGTTTAAATATTTATTCAGAAATTATTGGCGATATTTCATCTGCTTTAAAAAATTTAACCAGAATTTCAGTTTTACTAGGTATTTTAGGCTTTTTTAGTAGTTTTATATTAGGATATATTGGGTATAATGTTAGTTTCAAAACATTTTGTGATAATGTTTTCCAAACTAATTTAATTACTGCCAGAACGATAAACATTATTATAACTAAATCCGGTAAAAAAAGTTTTGATAATGAACTTATTCAGGAAATACAACAATCATGGAACATAATAAGAGCATCTTCTTTAGAAAATGATATTTCAATTATTAATAATAAAGGAAACATCGTTTTAGATACTGCAAAATTCAGTAATATTGGCCTATATGTTGGAAATATAGGTATCAACAATGACTTAAAAAACGGCCCAAAGAATTTAAAAGCCCTGATTGATTCCAAACAGGACTGGTATGGAGAAAATATTAATAACTCAGGGCATAAACAAATTTCGACTTATGTTTATAATTCAAACTTAAACTCTTTAATTGCCGTAAATATCTTAAAAGAAAAAGTGGAGGAAAGAGTCGAAGAAAATATTGTTCCCTGGATAATGGGGTTTATATTTATTACCATAATATTATTACCAATGTCTCTGGGTTTATTACAATGGGCTTACAATTTTTCCCAGAGAAATATTATTAAAGCCCAAAAAGAATTAAAAGAAAGTGAAGAAAAATTCCGGCAAATGGCTGAGAATATTCAGCAAATATTTTGGATTTATGATACAAAAGATAAAAAATTATTGTATGTTAGTAATTCTTTTGAGAAAATATGGGAATTATCTGTTAAACACTTATATAAAAACCCATTTTCCTTTTTTAAATATATTCACTCTGAAAATCGGGAAAATATAAAGCAATATCTCAAAAAAGGGGTAACAACTGAAGTTTATGAGGAATACAGAATTATTACTTCAGAAAAAAATATTAAATGGGTTAGTACCAGAATATTCCCAATTGCTGATAAAAATGGGGTTATTTACAGAATAACAGGCATCTCTGAGGATATTACAGCAAGAAAAAATGCTGAAGAAGTAATTAATTCATCACTGGAAGAAAAAGAGATTCTGTTAAAAGAAATCCATCACAGGGTAAAAAATAATTTACAGGTAATTTATAGTATTCTTGGATTACAGGCAAATTATATTAAGGACGAAACTTATCTTAATATTCTCAGAGAATCACAGCAGAGGATAAAATCAATGGCTATTATTCATGAGAAATTATACCAAAGTAAAGATTTGGCAAAGATCAATTTTCAGGAGTATGTAACGAACCTGACAAACACATTATATGAAACTTACAGATATAGTAACCAGAATCTGGAGATAAAAATAAATGTGGAAAAAATATTTTTAGGTATTGATTCAGCTATACCATGTGGTCTGATCATCAATGAGATCTTTTCCAATTCGCTGAAACATGCTTTTAGTGGGATTAATAACGGAGAAATTACAATTTCTTTTAATCAGGAAAATGACTATTTTTACTTAATAATAAAAGATAATGGTATTGGATTACCAGAAAATTTTGATATAAAAAAGGCAAAGTCTCTTGGGTTAAAACTAATTAGCACCTTAATAAAACAGATAAAAGGGCATCTGGAATTAAACGGAAATAATGGGACAGAATTTAAAATCAGCTTTCCCAAAAGGGAATGAAATTAACCACAGATGAGAACAGATGAAATCAAGATATACACAGATATTAAATATTAAGTTTAAATTTTATAAAAAATCACAATCATACCAGTCAACAATACTGACCCGATATCCATCTATAACAGGTTCTACTTCATGAGCAAAAACAGGATTACTGGGAAAAACCAGCAGCAACCCTTTTTGGGGTTTTAAAGCAAAAGCCTGACCATTTTCATCTAATAAAAAGCCAAAAACAAGCTCACCGCCAGTACATTGGTTAAATTCTGTGATTTGCTCAACCGAGTCAGTAAGAAAAAGGACTGAAGATAAGACTCTGGTTTCATAAGTCATTATCCATCCGGCATAACTATTATCATTACTTGGCTTTAGCCTGCTATTATCAGCATGAAAAGCGAATCTTTTTCCTGGTGAATACCCAAGGGGATGCATACCTTCTTGCGATTTAATGGTTACTTTAAAAAAATCTTCTATTTCCGGTAAAATTTGTACCATAGTTTCATGATAGATTTTTTTATCATCGGGTTCCATAATAAGGTTATAACTATTACGAATATATTCAGAAACTGTACCCTTAGGATCTCCTGCGTTTATTGCTGATATGCTGCCAGGGCCGTTTAACAAAAAGTTTTTTACCATATCATCGCAAATTTTTTCGGATAAAATTTTTTTAGAAAAAAAAGGATAATCATAATTTTCATCAGGAATAAAAATCTTTACTCCGTTTATTTTTTCAGGAAGAAAATATTCTGTTTTATAGGTTAATAATTTAGAAACTTTTTTATCCATAATAATTTTTCTGTTCACTTTAGTGGCCACTTAAATATTAAGGTAACATACAAATATGATTTTGATTATAATGTATGAGTGAATTAAGCAGAATTTTATGAAAAAATTTTTAATATAGGGAGAAAAATCTGATGATAAATGAAGCAGTCGAACTGATTCCAAGAAAAACTTTATTTGGCAATCCTGTAAAAACAAGCCCACAGATTTCTCCTGATGGGACAAAAATGGCCTATCTGGCTCCCGTTGATGATGTTTTAAATGTATGGGTTGGTACTATTGGCCAGGAAGATTATTTGCCAGTAACCAAAGATAATGATCGGGGAGTAATGAATTATTTCTGGTCTCAGGACAATACTCATATTCTGTACCTACAGGACGTTGGCGGAAATGAAAACTGGAGACTTTATGCAGTTGATTTGAAAACTGGTGAGACAAGGGATCTTACCCCTTTTGAGGAAGTGCAGGTGCAGGTAGTGGCACATAACAAGCATTTTCCAAATGACTTATTGCTGGCGATGAATAAAGAAAACCCTGAAGTACATGATGTTTACCACCTGGATTTGAAATCAGGTAATCTTGAGCGGATTGCAGAAAATCCCGGTAATTTTGCTGCCTGGGAAGTTGATACAAATTTGAAAGTACGTGGGGCGATGGTTGCTACTGCGGAAGGTGGTTTTGATCTATTAATAAGGGAAACTGAAAATTCAGACTGGATAAAAAAGGCCGGATGGGGCATTGAGGATAGTCTTAACAGCGGGCCAGTATTATTTTCCAAAGATGGTAAATATATTTATCTGAAAGATTCCAGGGATTACAATACTGGCAGACTTGTGAAAATGGAAATTGCCAGCGGTAAGATTGAAGTAATATCAGAAGATCCTGAATATGATGTCAGTGATATTATGGTCCACCCTGATACTTATGAATTACAAATGGTTAGTTTTAATAAAGCCCGAAATGAGAATCTGCTCTTAGACCTGACTATTAAAAAAGATATCGAGGCAATCTCAAAATTAAGCTCCGGTGATTATTTTATTTATGATCGTGATGATGCTGATAAAACATGGCTTGTTGGTTTTGTTCAGGATAATGGGCCAACATCATTTTATACATTTGATCGTGAAAAACAAGTTGGGATCTTCCTATTTTACAGTAAACCGGATTTAAAAAAATATACTCTGGCAAGTATGGAGCCAATTTCCTTTAAATCAAGAGATGGGTTAACCATTCATGGGTATATCACTTTTCCGCCAAAAACGGAGAACAAGAATTTACCGATGGTTCTTAATGTACATGGTGGCCCCTGGCATCGTGATACATGGGGATACAACTCTGAAGCACAATGGTTTGCAAATCGTGGATATGTTTGTTTACAGGTCAATTTCAGAGGCTCAACAGGTTATGGAAAAAACTTTTTAAATGCTGGTGACCGTGAGTGGGGAGCGAAAATGCATGATGATTTGCTGGATGCAGTAAACTGGGCAACTGAAAAAGGTTATGCTGATCCACAAAAAATAGCCATTTACGGAGGCTCATATGGTGGTTATGCAGCTCTTGTTGGCGCGACTTTTACTCCTGATGTGTTCAATTGTGCTGTGGATATTGTTGGCCCCAGTAATATTATTACTTTGATAAAAAATATACCTCCTTACTGGGCAACATTTCTTTCAAACTTTAAAAAGAGGGTCGGAGATCCAGATACTGAAGAAGAATTTTTAATATCACGTTCACCACTGTTTAAAGTTGAAAATATAAAAATACCGATGTTAATTGCTCAGGGTGCAAATGATCCCAGAGTTAAGCAATCTGAAGCCGAGCAGATTGTTGAAGCAATGAAAGCAAAAAATATTGATCATGATTATTTGCTTTTTCCTGATGAAGGACATGGGTTTGTAAAACCTGAGAACCGGATTAAATTTTATTCCCATGCTGAAAAATTTCTGGCTAAGCATTTGGGTGGGCGTTTTGAAGAATAAATTGCCTGTCCCAAAGCAAGGGGCATAATATATTACGCCCTTACGAGGTATTCCTGAATAATAATAAGGTGAAATAAAAATGGATTTTGTAGATATAGCAAATATAAAAATAGAAAGTGGTAGCGGTGGTGATGGAGCAATAAACTTTCACCGGGAAAAATATGTCCCTAATGGTGGTCCCAGCGGTGGTGACGGAGGCGATGGAGGTTCCGTAATTTTACAGGCAGATGAAAATTTACAAACCTTACTGGATTTTAAGTTTAAACACAAATTTGCTGCTGAGCCTGGAGAAAAAGGGCGACCAAAAAACATGTATGGAAAAAAAGGTAAAGATCTAATAATAAAAGTGCCTGTAGGAACAGTAATAAAAGATAAGGAAACAGGTAAAGTGATAGCAGATCTTGCTGTTCATAACCAGATTTTTGTTCCGGCAAAAGGAGGCCGAGGCGGACGGGGAAATACAAAATTTGCCACTTCTGTCAATAAAACACCACATTATAGTGAACCTGGTACACCAGGAGTAAACAGGGATTTGATTTTTGAATTAAAATCGATTGCTGATGTTGGTTTAGTTGGTCTGCCCAATGCTGGTAAATCATCTCTTTTGTCGGTTGTTTCGGCATCAAAACCAAAAATTGCTAATTACCCATTTACCACGTTAACGCCTAATCTTGGGGTAGTAAAGACACCTGGGAATGATGGTTTTGTTATGGCAGATATCCCTGGCCTGATCGAAGGAGCACATAAAGGAATCGGTCTGGGACATAAGTTTTTAAGGCATATCGAAAGAACTAGATTACTTGTACATATGATTGATCTTTCCTCAGAAAATCCGGTTTTTGATTATGAAACGATAAATCATGAATTGATTCTTTATCCGGGGGAAGTCG
This sequence comes from uncultured Candidatus Sericytochromatia bacterium, assembly GCA_964422885.1. GTDB lineage: Bacteria > Cyanobacteriota > Sericytochromatia > UBA7694 > JACMQJ01 > CAYRDV01. The sequence continues at coordinate 236 of CAYRDV010000006.1, read as the reverse complement.
AAAAAAAAGAAAAAATAATTGTGTTAAATAAGGCTGATTTACTTTTACCTGAAGAGGTAGCTGAAATTGAAGAAAAATTTAAAGCCCTTGGAGAAAAGATATTTGTAATATCAGCAGTATCAAAACAAGGTATAAAAGAACTTACTGATTTTATTGCCTTCGTTTTACCATCAATACCAAAACCTCCTCCGGTGGAAATTGAAGAGGAAGATGCCGATAGTGAAAAAACGACTTAT
>CAYRDV010000005.1:0-42875 GCA_964422885.1 uncultured Candidatus Sericytochromatia bacterium | reverse complement strand
ATTGAAACTCACTGGCAAAAGCATTTTAAAAATCGGCAACCTCGTAAAAATTGACCGGAAACCCTGTAAGGGATTGAAACTGGCTGTCAGGCTTTTTTACAGCAGTAAAAGCAGGTAAAAATTGACCGGAAACCCTGTAAGGGATTGAAACTTACCCTTCCTAATCATATACATTTCCCGGCGGTGTAAAAATTGACCGGAAACCCTGTAAAGGATTGAAACTGGCTCTGAAGAATCACAATACTGTTTTTCTAAGTAAAAATTGACCGGAAACCCTGTAAGGGATTGAAACTTTATTGGCTTTGGGGAGTAGGCAAAGTAAAGGTGTAAAAATTGACCGGAAACCCTGTAAGGGATTGAAACTCCATAGCCAAACAAACTTAAACCGCCTAATTCATGTAAAAATTGACCGGAAACCCTGTAAGGGATTGAAACATATCACGATGTAGCTCGTTTGTATGATCCACAAAGTAAAAATTGACCGGAAACCCTGTAAGGGATTGAAATTATTATCAAAGATAAGCAATATTTAAATTATTTGTAAAAAAGTGGTTTATATATTTAGAGATTCTTCGTTAAAAACTCAGAATGACAGGTTATTGTGTTATTTTAAATTTAAATTTTTTTTATTATCTGTGTTCATTTGAATTTCATCTGTCTCTTATCTGTGGTTAAATCTTTTTTTAGCTGTATTCTTAAAAAACAATAATTAATGTCAAATAATTATCAATGAAATGTAACCTAAATAATATTTTGATTCTTTAGCAAAATTACTTAATAATAATCCATTTTTCTGCATAATTAAAATATACTTATCATTATCTAATGAAAATTTAATCAAGAACAAATGATAATATAAAGCTCTTTATAAAATTAATTATCACTACTGATTTATAATATTATTGAATGGGAAGTAAGTGAAATTTATAATTTTATTTGTACATGAATAAAAAAATATCAAGTTCTGATACATTCAGAATCTTAACAATATTAATTTTAACTCCGGTTCTCATATTAATTGGTAAAAGCGGGTTAAATAGGGAATCTTGTCTGTGACTAATCTAAACAGTTCTGTAGATATCAATGAAGGTTTATTAAAAGAATTAGAAGAATTCCAGTTATTACTGGAAAATGAACCTGAAAATTTAAAAATAAAAATAGATATTGCTAATATCCATATTAAACTTGGCGAATACGATTTAGCTATTGAAAATTTTGAATCCCTTATTGGTACTGAGTTTGAAAATTACCAGCTTTTTTTGCAGCTTGCAGGAGTTTATAGTAATTTAGATAATACCGAAAAAACTATTGAAAACTATATTGAAGTTACTAAAAGGAAAGATGATTATTATCAGGCCTGGTTTAATCTTGGAAATATTTACAGTAAGCAGGGTAAGCTCAGGGAGGCAATTCATGCCTTTACCAAAGTAACTGAGTTTAAACCTGAGCTGCATCAGTTATGGTATAACCTGGGAAATTTATATACAAAGCTTGATAAGATCGAAAGTGCTATTGAAAACTATGAAAAATCACTTCAGTTAAAACCTGACCTTATTTTAAACCTGACAAATCTTCCAGCTTTGTATTACAGGCTGGAAAATTACGATAAAGCAATAGAAACATATAATAAAATTTTACATTTCAGACCTGACAATATACCTGCTCTTATAAGTATTGCCAAGATTTTTAACAAGCTGAGTCAATATGATGGGGCAATAAAATATTTTGAAAAAGTCATTGAAATAAAAAATGATGATGTACCAACCCTAAAAGCAATTGCTGAATTGTACAGAAAAATAGGTGATATTGAAAAAACAATAGAGTATTTTGAAAAAATAGCTCAGTTTACACCTAAAGATTTTAGTATTTATTATAAAATAGCTAATAATTACTCTGAACAGAAAAATTTTCTTAAAGCTGTTCCCTATTACAATAAAGTCTTAAAGATTAATGGTGAACATGTTGAAACTCTGACTGAGCTTGCTCCGATTTATGAAGAATTAAGGCATAAAGATAAGGCAATAGAAATTTATCAGAAACTGGTAGAAGTTCAGCCTGAGAATGCACAGGCCTGGTACAAAATCGGCAAAGATTATTATTTCAAAGAAAATTATGATAATGCTATACAATGTTTTGAAAAAGCTCTTGGTCTTAATTTTATCGAAGATATTTACCGATGTCTTGGTTTTATTTATTTTAAAGTCGGAAATTTTGAAAAAGCTGAAAATTACTTTTTTACAGGAACTAAAAAGGACTCCTGATGATTATGAAATCTACATGTATCTGGGAGATATTTATTCTGACCGAGATGAGTATGAGGATGCAATCAAATACTATATCAAAGTAATTCCTCATAAAAAAAATGATCCTGATTTATTATTCAGATTAGCCAAATTACACGAAAAAGTTGGTGATTTTAAAGAAGCCCTTTCTTTTTATGAAAAAGTTCTTGTCCTCAGGCCTGATGACTTTCAATTATGGCTTGATATCGGGAAAATGTATATTGGTTCTAAAAAATATGATAAGGCAATCCAGGCTTTGGAAAGTGGCCTTAAAGGGCTACCGGAAAACTATGACATTTGGCATACATTAGGGGAAACATACGAATATCTGAAAAGGTACAGAGAAGCTATCCACCCTTATGAAACAGCTCTTTCTCTGGATTCTGAAAATGTAAAAACTTTAACCAGATTAGCTTATTGCTATGGTAAAACCGGTGATTATGAAAAAGGTATAATGTATTGCGAATCAGCTAAAAGGATAGATCCCAATTATTTTGATATTTATTATATTCTTGGTAATTTAAATTACCTGACAAAAAGTTATGATAAATCTATTCAGTTTTTTGAAAAAGCAATCGAATTAAATCCCAGTTTATACAAAGCATGGTATAAAATAGGTCTCAATCATTTTCAGAAAAAGAAATATGACAAAGCTATTGCTTGTTATATCAAAGTTTTAACGATAGAACCGGAAAATCTTCGCTGCCTTGAAAGTATAGGTGATACCTATATAATAATGGGTCAGGAGATGAAAGGTTTTGAGTACTATAATGCAGTATTAAAAAGAAATCCTAATAATATTTCTACTCTTTATAAATTAGCCGCACTTTATGTAAAAAAAGAAGAATTTGGTAAAGCAATTGAATATTATTTAAGTATTATCGAAAAACAGCCAAGGGAATTTAATGCTTTAAAGAGCATCGGAGATATAAAATATCAGCTTAATAATTTTTCTGAAGCTCTGGACTATTATCAGGCAGCCCGTGAAATTGCCCCTAATGATATTAACTTATTAAAAAATCTGGGAGATTGTTATGAAAAAGTTGGTAATACTGAAAAGGCCATTGAATCCTATCGTGCTTATCTTGCTTCTAATCCCAAGGATTATTTATGCTGGAATGATTTAGGCGTTGCTTATCGTAAGCAAAAAAATTATAAAGAGGCTATTAAATCTTTTGAACGGGCCAGAGATGGAATGCCTGAAAATGCGGATGTTTGGATAAATCTGGGCATTACTTACCAGGAAATGGAAGATTTGGATCAGGCAATGATTTGTTATGAAAATGCGATTAAATTTGATCCAAAATCTCATAAAGCCTGGTTTTACAGAGGAGTTCTTTATTATGATTTTATGGGTCAGTATGAAAAGGGTGTGCGTTGTTTTGAAAAAGTTGTTGCTCTTGAACCAACCTATTTCCAGGCATGGCATAAAATAGGCAAATATTATCAGGATAGGGGAGAAGAGCATAAAGCTATCCATTGTTTTAAAAAGGCTACAGAACTAGCCCCTACCATTCCTGATGTCTGGCTTGGTCTGGCTCAGGTCTACCATGTCCTGAATAAATTTAACACGGCAATTGATGCCTATAACAGGTATTTTACCCTAGCTCCTCAGGATAGGGTTGCCTGGAGGGCACTTGGCGATTGTTATTTTGCGGTTCTTGAATATGATGATGCGCTGAATGCTTATCGTAATGCATTTGTTGAAATGGCTGATGCTGATATTGAATGGGTTAAACTGGCCGAGTCACTTGATAAAAGAGAAGTTTTTAATCATGCCATAGAGTGTTATCTTGCTGCTGTTGAAATTAAGCCTGACAACTATGAGCTGTGGTTAAAGCTGGGCAGCGGATATTTTAAAATAAATAAATATGATGAAGCTCTTAAAGCATTAAATCGTTCTTTAGAACTTAATTCTGAAAATGCAGACACTTATTATCAGTTAGGTGTTGTCTATTCAAAAACCGAAGGGTTTGAGGCGGCAATGGGTTATTATGAAAAAGCATTGCATTTAAATCCTAATGATGCCAGATTATGGACTAAAGTTGCCATTGAACTTAATAAAAAAGGAAATTTCGATTCAGCGATAGATTATCTGGAAAAAGCTCTTGAGCTTTCTCAGGATGAGCCTTTGATTTTTCATAACCTTGGTGAATCTTATACAGGAAAAAGGGAAATGGAAAAAGCTATTCTAATGTATGAAAAAGCTCTTTCTCTTGATGATAAAGATCCTGAAATATGGAAAGGAATTGGTAAAGCTTATAAAGTTTCCGGTAATTATAATAAATTTACTGAGGCTTTTGAAAAGTCTATTGAGATAAATCCATTAGATAAAGAAGTATGGTTAGCTTTAGGGATAGAAAAATCCAGAAAAAAAGAATATGTCCAGTCTGTAGCCTGTATTCAGAAAGCAATTGATATTAAACCGGATTATTTTGAAGCCTGGTATAATCTGGGCCGTGCTCACCGAAGAAAGAAAATGAATGATAAGGCAAACACTGCATATGAACGGGCTTTGACATTCAAACCTGATGATATTATCCCACAGATAGTCAGAGCAAAAGTTTTAGAAATGCTAAATAGAGATATGAGTGCGGTTCAGGCTTATAAGAAAATACTTGAGCTAATGCCTGAGCATGTTCGGGCTTTATATTATATTTCCCATCTATATGAAAAAATGAATGATCCATATACTGCTCTTGAATATTATAAAAAAATTACCAAACTTACACCCAAAGATTACAAAGCGTGGTACAGGGCAGGTATATGTTATGAAGCTTTAAAAATACCATATGAAGCTTTAAGTTATTATAAGGAAGCTTTTTCATTATCGCCTGAAAATCTGGAAATTTCTATTAAAATTGCATATTGTCATGAACTTTTAGAAGAATATGAAAATGCTATTAATGCTTATGAAATATCCATTAATCTTGACTCAGGTGATTACCGGTGCTGGAATGGTACTGGCAGGGCATATTATAAACTTAATGATCTTGAGTCTGCTCTAAATAATGCCAGAGAAGCACTGAGACTAAAAAAAGACTCTCTCGAAGTAAATCTTAACCTGGGATATATTTACAAAGCTATGGAAGATATGGAGTCTGCCCTAAAATATTTTCAGTCATGTGTGGAAATTGATAAAAACTGTTTTGAAGCCTGGTTTGAAATTGGTTTGGAGCATGAAATAAAAGAAGATTATGCTATGGCAATTGCCTGTTTTAACACTGTTATAGAAATAAATTCTTCACATGAACAAGGTTGGTTTAGACTTGCTCAAAATTATGAGAAACTGGAAAAATATGAAAAAGCGATTGACAGTTATACTATGGTTACCCAGCTAAACCCTGAAAATAGAGATGCCTGGTATAACCTTGGCTCTAATTACTCAATTATTGAAAAATATATTGATGCTCTGAGATGTTATGAACAATCACTTAAAAACAGAGAGGAAGCTGATAAAATATGGGAGAAACTTGGTTCTGATTATTTAAAAAATAAAATATATTCGGCTGCTATTGGTTGTTTTATCAAAGCACATGAATTACGCCCGGAAAATATTATTGTACTTGATAAACTTTGCCACTGTTATGAAACAATTGAAGATTTTCTGAAAGCAGTTGATTGCAGTTTAAAGATACTTAAGCTTAAACCAAAAGATTTAGATGCAACAAAAAGAGTCGCTTTTAATTACTTTAGGGCAAAAAATTACCCAGATTCAATTAAATATTACGGTCATGCTCTGGAAATTGACAAAAATGATTATATGTCCCTAAACTATCTTGGCTGCTGTCATACAAAACTTAAAGTTTACAATAAAGCTGCCAAGTATCTGAATGATTCAATAGAAATAAATCCTGTTTATTGGGGGTCATGGAATAATTTAGGTGTGCTTAGTTTTGTACAAGGCCATTACCCAAGTGCTATTTCCAGTTTTGAAAGGGCTATTTCTATTAATGCCAAAATAGAAGAAGTTTATTGTAATCTTGGCGATACTTATAAATGCCAGAATAACCCAATTAAAGCAATTGATTTTTATCGTACTGCTACTGAAGTTGATAATAATTCTGTAAGAGGCTGGTATAATATTGGCCTTGACTGGGAAGAAAAACAAAATTACCCTCAGGCTTCATCATGTTTTGGCAAGGTAATAGAAGTTGATAATAAGAACGAAGATGGCTGGTATCATTACGGTTTGTGTTTTGAACAGCTGGAGAAACCTGATAGGGCTATTGAGTGTTATATAAAAGTTATCAGCGTAAATCCTGAAAGGCAGGATTTATGGTCAAATATAGCTAAATCCTATGTTGGGCTTGAAGATTATGTAAAAGTAATGGAAAGCTATGAAAATTATGTGGCAGGCAAAGATAAAGCAGATGAATTATGGCTTGAGTTAGGAGAGTTTTTTGAAGGACGAAATGAAGCAAGGCAATCTATTGCTTGTTATGAAAGAGGACTACAGTTTAATGAAAAGAGCTCAAAAGTCCTTTATGCTTTGGGTAAAGCATTTGATTTAATAAAAAAATACCTACAGGCTATTGAGTGTTATAAAAAACTTCTTCAGGTAACTCCAAATAATGTAGAAATTTTAAACAGGCTTGCTAACTCCTATCGTTCAGCAGAAGGTTATAAGACTGCATTACAAATGTACGAAAAAGCATTAAATATAGATTCAAAAAATCAGGAAACTCTTAATAATATTGGTATTAATTATAATCTTATGAAAGAATATGATAAGGCAATTAGCTACTTTGATAAGGTCTTATCTATTAATCCTGCCAATGACGAGGCTTTAAATAATATTGGTGAGGTATATCTCAGCCAGAAAAAATATACAGAAGCGGTTAATTATTATAATAAAGCTTTGAAAATTAATCCTAAAAATATTCTTGTACTAAATAATCTGGGTAAAGTTCATTATCTTAAAAAGGAATTAAATAATGCTTTGGCTGTTTATCAAAGTGTTGTGGAAATAAATTCTAATTCTTATGACACCTGGATTAATATGGCAGATATTTATTCGATAAAAAATAAATATGCTGAGGCTGTTGGTTGTTATGGAAAGGCTGTAACACTAAGGATGGATGAACCAGAACTGTGGAGTAAAATGGGTAAAGCTTATGAAAAATTGCATAAATTTGATAAAGCAGATGAATGTGAAGCAAAGTATAAAGAATTAACTGGTTCAGGAAAATCTAAGGAAAAATGAAATGCCTCCTTTTGAAATTTCGCCCATAGATATCGTTTTTTTGGTAATACCTTTTGTGCTTGGTTTTTATTTTTACTGGCGCTCAGCAAAATCAGAAATTGATAAGGACAAAATTATTCTTTTTTTCTTAAGTATTTTAAGCTTCGCATTTTGGATATTTTATCTTTATAAGATGATCTATCCGGCTATTGATTTGTTTTTCATATGAAATATTTTAATTTAGCTTAAGCATTAGTTGGTTGCATTTAGATTAGTGATTATTCTTTTAGGTTAAAAATATTTTCCTTTCGCAAATGTGAACTACCAAAATGATTTAGTAACTTACTTTTCTTTTCTGATTAAACAATTCTAAATTTTAAAAATTTTGGCAGTTCAGGTTTATTACTGAGCTAATTTTTATCACGGTTTACCAAGATGCTCCAGGAAAATATTTTCAACCAGATGCTTTGATTTAAGATAAAGAAATTTTTCATCTGTGTTCATCCTTTAATCTGTTGCATCCGTGATTCTGACTCTTATTGACCATCGGAGTAAAGTGTTACCAATTATCGGTTTCAGTAAACCGGGAATGCTAAAACTAATGATAAATCGTGAGAGGTGAGACGTGAAAAGTGAAAGGACTCATTACTAGTTGTTTTAGTATTCCCTTATTTGGTCAATTTTTTAACCCCCTCCTTTTTGCAAAAGGAGGGCTGGGGAGGATTTGAAGTTTAAATATTCGGATTTATAGTCTTACCCATTGCTGCTAAAACCTGCAATAACAATTGCTTTTTCTCTTTACTATAATCCCATGATAAACTTTTGTATTCTTCAAGTAAACCCTGAGCAATGATATCATTACTGGAATGGCTCATTGCCTGAAGTAAAATTTCTTTTTTCTCTTTGCTGTAATCCCATGATAAACTTTTATATTCACTCATAAGACCCTGAGCAACACTATTATCATTTGTATTGGTTATTGCCTGAAGAATGATTTGCTTTTTTTCTTTACTGTAATCCCAGGACATGCTCTGGTATTCCTTAAATAAATCCCCGGCAACAACATTAAAGCTTGAATTGCTTATTGCCTGAATTATAAATTGTTTTTTTTCTTTACTATAATCCCAGGACATGCTCTGGTATTCCTGATACAGACCTTTTACCACAATTGCATCACTGGTAGAACCAATTGCCTGTAATAAAAGCATTTTCTTATCTTTACTGTAATCCCATGAAAGACTTTGATATTCTTTGAATAACTCCTGAGAAATCGCAGGATTATTTATCGTATTTTTTGCCTTTACTACTTTTTTATTTACAGGTTGTTTAAAATTCATTTGCTTTAGTAATTCCGTTTTTCTTTTGGAATCGGATTTCCAGTTTAAGTTTTTATATTCACTGAATAATTTCTGGACATCAGAAGGAGTCGCAACATTTGCTGATATATTTATCTGGGGAGCATTTATATTATTTTCAGGTAATATCAACTCATTGGTAGAAGAACCACATCCATTTAAAGCATAGGAAAAAGTAAGTACAGATAATAAAACCAAAATATTTCTTTTCATATATAACCTCTCTAAATCTACAAACCATTAGTTTTTATTTAGGAAAAAAATAATTAAACTTACCTAAGGTAAACTTAAGTTTGGAATAAAATATAATTATATTTTATTCTCATTAATTTACTAAAAATTGTAAAATCTTGACTATATCCCTACTTAACTTCAAAACACTAATTTTCTAAAATTCAAGCCTATGTTAAACTGTCTAAAAACTAGATTAAACTTTTTTAGCAATAAGGAGAAAAAATGATATCCTCTAATGATTTAAGACCTGGAACTACGATAGAACTGGATCATGATGTATGGCAGGTAGTTGAGTTTCAGCATGTAAAACCTGGAAAGGGTGCTGCTTTTGTCAGAACAAAATTAAAAAATGTCAGAACCGGAAATGTAAATGAGAGGACGTTCAGAGCAGGTGAAAAATTAGAGAAAGCAACTATCGAAAGAAGAGAAATGCAGTTTTTATTTGCAACTGGCGATGAATATACTTTTATGGACAATGAAACATTTGAACAGGTTACAATGACCAAAGATAAACTTGGTACTGTTGCTCTTTATATCAAAGAAGGAACAAATGTCAATGTAATAAGTCATGATTCCAATATTATGGGAGTTGAAGCACCTAATTTTATTGAACTAAAAGTTGTGGAAACTGATCCTGCTTTTAAAGGAGACACTGCCCAGGGGGGAACAAAACCAGCAAAAGTTGAAACCGGGGCTGTTGTTGCTGTTCCGTTTTTTGTTGTTGAAGGAGATACAATAAAAATAGATACAAGAACAAATTCATATCTTGAAAGAGTCTAATTTCTTTTAATTAAAAGGCAATCGCTAAAGATTGCCTTTTTTTATCATTGAAAAAGGAAGATTAAAAATTATGATAGCTTTCAAACGACTTGATCATGTTCAGATATGTATTCCTGTCGGAAATGAATCTGAAGCAAGAAAATTCTATACAGAAGTCATAGGGTTACAAGAAATCCCTAAACCAAAAGAACTTATTAAAAATGGAGGGCTTTGGTTTAAAATTTCCGATATTCAGTTACACATTGGCACAGAAGATGTTCTCAACAACTCAAAAAGACATCCGGCATTTGAAGTTTCAAACCTGGATACAGCCCGTCAGCATCTGGAAAAAAATGGAATAAAAATAAAAGAAGAAATTCAAATCCCAGGTCAGAACCGTTTTTCATTTTTTGATCCATTTGGAAACAGGATTGAACTATTACAAAAAATGTGATTAAAAAATTATTTTAGAAATCAAGTTTTATTTTGATATAAGGAAGCGCAAAAATATAATTTTTTTCCCAATATAAAGGATCAATATACCAATTAGGATTTATTTTTGTTTTGCCTTTCTTTTTACCTTTAGGTTTTTCTGTTTCAAGGTTTAATTCTTCTTTGGTAAAACCCTTTTTTAGTTTTTCTTCGTAGATTTTATCCATATTTAAATTAAAATATGTATCCTGAAAATTTACAGGCTTGATTACAAAATAAATTTTTCCTCTGGGGACATAATAGGATGGTTTTAAAACTATTACTGAGATTTTTGCCCAAAATAAAACTGCAAGAGTAGCCAGAGTAAGCAGTTTTATAAAAGAAAATAACTTGCTCTTTTTCCTGGTTACTACTTTTACATTTTGCTGTTGTGCCTGAGCTTGAGCCTGTGCTTGCATCTGAGCCTGAGCCTGTGCTTGCTGAAACATTACTATTCTGTTAGCAATATCCTGATACGTTGCCATTTCAGCATCAGTTGGTTTATAACCTTTTTTCTGGACATTTTCTTCGAGTAAAATTGCCCAGTTTATTTCTTCCTGTGAAGGAGGAGCAACAGGGCCTCTGTAATTAGGATCACCCTGGTTTTGAGCTTGATTTCCTCCTGGTTGATTTTTGGATGGAGGGACAAACTTACTTTCCTGCCCGGAAGGAGGAGGTATTTTTGTATACTCCTCACTTTCTGACAGGTTAGGTCTTTTAAAAGGTTGATTCCTTTGGGCCATTTATAAAATAAACTTCACTTAATCTTGTATAGACACATAATAATATGCCTCTACGATAAAAATTTTGTACTCTATTATATTTTACTCTGTTTTAATCTGAATTGTTTTCTTTCTTTTCTTAACATAAAAATCATAAAGACCCTTCAGAAATCCTGTTCCATAGCTAAAATGCAGAATACAGAACACTAATGCTAAAAGAATAAGGTTTTTATAAGTATTATTAATACTTACGGGAGACTGACTGGTCCCAACCTTAATTGTGAAAAATAATAAAGCTGGTAAATATAATCCCAGCACAGGTATAAGAATAATCAGGCCTATACCTTTGTAACAAGTTAATAGCAGACCTAAAAATATACTAAGAACAAATGTGCCTGGTACAAGATGGCGTATTGATGCTGGTACTTTGTGTTTTTGGATAACTCTTACCTTCCAGTAACCATATTGATAATATTGAATCCATAATTTTTTAAGTGAAGGTCTTGGATAATAATATGACTTTATTTCAGGGGTCATATAAATTTTACCCCCGTTTTTTGTAAGACGGTAATTTAGCTCATCATCCTGATTTCTTACCAATTCTTGATCATAGAGCCCTATTTTATCAAAAATGCTTTTACGGTAAGCTCCAAGATATACAGTATCTACATACCCTTCATAATTTTCATAATGGAAACTTGAGTTACCGATCCCAAAAGGACAGGTTGTAGCAAGCATAATCGCTTTTTGAACAGGTAAATCGCCGATTAGTCTGATTGGCCCTCCAACATTTTCGGCATCTGTTTTTTCCAGGTATTCAACACATTTAGAAAAATAATCATTAGCATATTTTGAGTGAGCATCCCATCTGATAAGATACTTTCCTGTTGCTTCTTTTATTCCCAGATTCATACTGATTGGCACAATTTTTTCAGGGTTAATCAATACTTTTAAATTTGGATATTCAACTTTAAATGATTCTAATAATTTAATTGAATTATCCTGTGAATTACCATCTACAAATATTATTTCAGTAAATTCTTTTGGATAGTCCTGATTCTTTAATGATTCAAATAGTTCAGGCAGGAACTTTTCTTCATTGTAGACCGGAATAATTACTGAAAGATTTTGTGTCACAAACTATTTTGCTTTACCGAGATAATAACATTTTCAGCCATAAACTGAATTGTAACTTCAGGTATAACTGAACCTGATTCGTGAGACCTGTCATCAGCAATTGCAGCAAAAGCTGGTAGAATTAATATTGTTGATAAATATAATATTTGTTTAATCATAATTAAAATCCTGCTGATTAAAGAATATAATTTATTATAATATTAATTTGTATTATTAGCCTTATTATTTTTAATTTATGACAGTGCTGTCAGGGCAATAGTTGTATATAATTACCTGAAAATTGGATGAAAAAACTATGAATCTTTTTAGTGAATTAAAAAAAAGAATCCTTGTCCTTGATGGTGCTATGGGTACAATGATTCAGAGATATAAGCTTGGTGAGGATGAATACCGGGGAGAGCGTTTTAAAAGGCATATTTCTGAAAATAGTTCTAAAAACGGAACCTGTTCTGTTCATGGAACACATGAGAAATCTGAAGAAAACAGTAATTCTCAGATTGGTGACTTAAAAGGAAATAATGAATTACTCTCAATCACCCAGCCACAAATTGTTGAAGAAATTCACAAATTATATCTTGAAGCTGGCGCAGATATCATAGAAACCAATACTTTTAATGCTAATGGCGTTTCTCAGGCGGACTATAAACTTGAATCACTTGTTTATGAGATGAATGTTGCTTCAGCCAGAATTGCCAAAAAATCAGCAGAAGAGTACACTCAAAAAAATCCTCAAAAGCGAAGATTTGTGGCAGGAGCATTAGGACCAACGAATAAAACAGCTTCATTATCACCTGATGTTAATGATCCAGGATATCGGGCTATTTCATTTGATGAACTGGTAAAGGCTTATTATGAACAGGTTGAGGGACTTGTTGATGGTGGTGTGGATATATTACTAGTAGAAACCATTTTTGATACTCTTAACTCAAAAGCGGCAATATTTGCTATTGATGAATATTGTAAAGAAAAGAAGAAAAAAATTCCGGTTATGGTCTCAGGAACGATTACCGATGCCAGTGGTCGAACTCTTTCCGGCCAAACAACAGAAGCTTTCTGGATATCCGTTTCCCATACGAAAAATATGCTTAGTGTTGGCCTTAATTGTGCATTAGGAGCAGAACAAATGAGACCCTATATTGCAGAGCTTTCCAGAGTAGCAAATTGTTATGTAAGTTGTTATCCTAATGCCGGGCTACCTAATGAATTTGGAGAATATGATCAGACCCCTGAACAAATTGCTGCTGAAGTTGAAGATTTTATTAAAAGTGGTTTTGTAAACATTATTGGCGGCTGTTGTGGTACAACCCCTGAACATATAAAAGCAATTGCCGGAGTAGCTGAAAAATACCAACCAAGAATTATTCCCGAAATAGAGCCTTATCTCAGGCTAAGTGGTATGGAGCCTGTGGTGGTAAGACCTGATACCAATTTTGTTAATATTGGTGAAAGAACAAATGTTACCGGATCTAAAAAATTTGCTAAATTAATTTTATCTGAAAATTATGAAGAAGCTCTTTCTATTGCCAAAGATCAGGTTGAAGGCGGAGCACAGGTTATAGATGTAAATCTGGATGAAGGGATGCTTGATTCTGAAGCGGCAATGAAAAAGTTTTTGAACCTAATCGCTTCTGAACCGGATATTGCAAAATTACCAATCATGGTTGATTCTTCAAAATGGTCGGTTATTGAAACAGGTTTAAAATGCCTTCAGGGCAAAGGGATTGTAAATTCAATCAGCCTTAAGGAAGGCGAAGAAAAATTTAAAGAACATGCCAGGAAAGTTTTACAATATGGTGCTGCTGTTATAGTAATGGCTTTTGATGAAAAAGGTCAGGCGGATACCTATGAACGTAGAATAGAGATCTGCCAGAGAGGCTACAATATACTTACCCAGGATGTTGGATTTCCTCCTCAGGATATCATTTTTGATCCAAATATTCTCACTGTTGCTACAGGTATTGAAGAGCATAATGATTATGCTGTGGCTTTTATCAAAGCGACAAAATGGATCAAGGAAAATTTGCCTTTATGTAGAGTTAGTGGCGGTGTAAGTAATATTTCATTCTCATTCAGAGGTAATGAGTCTGTAAGACAGGCAATGCATTCAGCATTTTTATATCATGCAATTAAGTCTGGTATGGATATGGGAATTGTAAATGCCGGACAACTTGAGGTCTATGAAGAAATTGATAAAGAGCTTTTGGTAATAGTTGAGGATGTTTTATTAAACAGAAGTCCTGATGCTACTGAAAATCTGGTTCAGTTTGCTGAAGGGATAAAAAATAAAGGTAAAAAAGCTTCTAAAGATGAAGAAGCCTGGAGAAGTGCTCCTGTGAAGGAACGGCTAAAACATGCCCTGGTAAAGGGTATTACCGATTTTATCGAAGAAGACACTGAAGAAGCCCGACAGCAGTATGATTACCCTTTGCAGGTAATAGAAGGTCCTTTAATGGATGGGATGAATGTAGTCGGAGATTTGTTTGGATCAGGAAAAATGTTTTTACCCCAGGTTGTAAAAAGTGCCAGAGTTATGAAAAAAGCTGTTGCTTATCTGTTACCTTTTATTGAAAAAGAAAAGGAAAAATCCCAGGATACCCGTGCCCGTGGCAAAATATTAATGGCAACGGTAAAAGGTGATGTCCATGATATCGGTAAAAATATAGTAGGGGTTGTACTTGCCTGTAATAATTATGAAGTAATAGATCTTGGGGTGATGACCCCATGTGAAAAAATATTAAAAACCGCCATTGATGAAAAAGTAGATATTATTGGCCTTAGTGGGCTAATTACTCCATCACTTGATGAAATGGTAAATGTAGCCAAAGAAATGGAAAGGTTAAATTTTAAATTGCCATTACTTATCGGTGGAGCTACAACTTCAAAAGTCCATACGGCTGTAAAAGTTGCTCCCAATTATAGCGGTCCTACTATCCATGTCCTGGATGCTTCCAGAAGTGTGCCAGTAGTAAGTAATATGCTTAGTGATGAATATAGAGCTAATCTTGTTGAGGAAACAAAAAAAGAGTATGAAGAAATCAGGATAAAGCATTTTAATAAAAATGCTGAAAAAAGGTTTTTGACACTGGAACAGGCCCGTGAGAATAAAGGAAAATTTAACTGGGATGAAATAAAAAAACCTGAAAAACTTGGTATTACAGTTTATGAAAATTTCTCACTAAAAAAACTAAGCGAACACATTGACTGGACACCATTTTTCCATACCTGGGAATTAAAAGGAGTATATCCACAGATTTTGTCCAATGAAATCGTTGGTGAAGAAGCAACGAAATTATTTGATGATGCAAAGGCTCTTTTAGATAAAGTTATAGAAAATAACCTTTTGACAGCAAAGGCTGTGGTTGGCTTATTTCCTGCTAACTCAACAGGTGATGATATCGAAGTCTATACTGATGATACCAGAACTGAAGTTTTAACTGTATTTCATACTTTAAGACAGCAGAATGAAAAGAGAAATACAACTCCACATTTTGCCCTTGCCGATTTTGTAGCTCCAAAAGAAACTGGAATAGCGGATTATATCGGTGGTTTTGCTGTTACTGCGGGGATTGGCATAGAACCTTTTGTTGAGCAATTTTTAAAAGACCATGATGATTATAACAGTATTATGATCAAAGCTCTGGCTGACAGATTAGCCGAGGCATTCGCAGAATCACTTCATAAGATTGTCAGAACGGAGTTATGGGGTTATGCTTCTGCTGAATCATTAAATAATGAACAGCTTATAAAGGAGGAATATCAGGGAATACGCCCTGCTCCAGGTTATCCGGCCTGCCCTGACCATACTGAGAAAAAGACTCTGTTTGAACTTCTAAATGTAGAAGGGAATACTGGAATTAAGCTTACAGAAAGTTTTGCTATGTACCCTGCTGCTGCTGTTAGCGGATTATATTTTGCTCATCCTAAATCCCAATACTTTGGCCTTGGAAAAATTTCCAGAGATCAGGTTGAAGATTATGCAAAACGTAAAAATATGTCTGTCGAAACTGTTGAAAAATGGCTTTCACCAAATCTTGGATATGAGCCTAATCAGATTAAGATAAATGCCACTGTCTGAATCAGGAATCATATGAAAAATTTACCACTTGGGATTCAGACATTTAGAAATATAATAGAAGGTAATTATCTTTATATTGATAAAACTAAGGATATTTTTGAGCTTTTTGTTAACCAAGGTAAATATTTTTTTCTTTCCCGCCCAAGAAGATTTGGGAAGTCATTACTTATAACAACGTTAGAAGAGATATTTTTAGGTAATAAAGAACTTTTTAAAGACTTATGGATATATGACAAAATCGAATGGAAAAAATATCCTGTTATTAGAATAGATTTTTCTAATATGCTTTATACAGAGGGAACAAATGGTTTTAAAGATTCATTTTTTTCTAATATAAAATGGATAGCAAAATCATATCAAATAGAACTAATAGAAGAAAACTATAAGGATGCTTTTAAAGAATTATTACTTAAATTATCAAAAATGATTCCCAAAGGGAGCCCTGGAGAAGAAAAAGTAGTGCTTTTAATAGATGAATATGATAAACCTATAACTAATTTTGTTGATGATTTAGAAATAGCGAAAAAGAATAGGGACATACTAAAAAGTTTTTATGAAACAATAAAGGCTTGTGATGAATATATAAAGTTTGCCTTTCTTACAGGGGTTTCTAAGTTTGCTAAGGTTTCTGTTTTTTCTGGTTTAAATAATTTAACTGATATAACATTGGATGAAAAATTCTCAACCATAACTGGTTATACCGAAGAACAATTATACTTTTACTTTGATAATAGAATAAAATTATTATCTCAAAAACTCAAAATAACACCAGAAGAAATGAAGAATGAAATAAAAACCTGGTATAACGGATATTCCTGGGATGGTAAAGATTTTGTCTATAATCCGTATTCGATACTTTTATTATTTTCTCATTTGAAAATGGAAAATTATTGGTTTGAAACCGCAACACCAACTTTTTTGATAAAATATATCAAAGAGCATAATATTAGTATTAAGGATATAGCACCATTAGTTACTGATTATACAATATTTCAATCTTATGAAATAGATGATTTTAGTTTTGAGTCTTTTTTATTCCAAACAGGTTATTTAACTATAAAAAAAATAGAAGAAAAGAATAATTTTTTTAAAGAATACACATTAGATTATCCAAATTTAGAAGTTAAAGAATCTTTTTTAAATAATATATTGAAAGATATAACAGATAAAAAACAAAACAAAGCGGTAATTATAAATAGATTAGCCGAATCTTTAGAAAAAGATAATTTAGAAGAGTTTTTTAAAATTTTAAAAGCAGTTTTTGCTGATATTCCTTATGATATTTTTATCCAGGATAAGGAAGCATATTATCATAGCGTTTTGTATTTAATTGTAAGCCTCATAGGGGTAAGAATAACTTCTGAAATGGAAGTAAGTACAGGAAGAATTGATTGTGTTGTAGAAACTAAGAATATTATATTTATTTTTGAATTTAAATTAGGTTCTGCCAAAAAAGCGATGGAACAAATAGAAACCAAAGGTTATTACAGAAAATACTTAACTTCAAATCAAAAAATATATCTAATAGGGGTCGGATTTAGTGTAAAACTAAAAAATATCAGGAGCTACCTTATTAAGGTATTAAATAAATTAGCAGGATAAGAAAAAGAAATCTAAAAAGCTTGAAAATAAAAGGCAATTTGGCTGTGGTAAAGGTATTTTTACATATATAGCTGAAGACTTTGATGATGAGTTGGAAATGTTCAGAGAATATAGCAAATGAAATATCTGATTGATACTCATTCCTTGATTTGGTATATTGATGGGGATAAAAAACTTAGCAAAAAAGCAGTTTCAATTCTTGAAAATAATAATAATAAAATAATTATAATCCTTAGCTGAATCATGATTAGAGCATTTTATACATAAAATAGTTATCCTGAAATTAATAATAATTGCTAAATTCAACCAATAATACACCTTTCACCAACTTCTTCATCCTGAAAATTTCTTTAATCTGTGACCAAAGGGAATGCCTAAATTGTATACATAAGGCAACTTAGGCAAAATCCTGATTCTGACAAAAAAAGAGAACCTCTCTTTTCAGAAAGGCCCTCTAAATAATTTAATTATGCTTTAGATTTATCTGGCATTACCCGAGCTGTCGAATCTCTGCCCATAAATACCTTCACCACTTCCATCCTGGTTTGTACTCTGCCAGGTAACAATAAAGTTTCCATTGCCAACCATAGATACTTTAGCTATATTTTGGTGATCAGGAAGATATGTATTAACTCTAAATTCAGAACCCTGAACAACTCCTGATGCATCAAATCTCTGGGCATATACTCCGTAATTACTGCCATCCTGACCAAAGCTGTTCCAGGTAATAACATAGTTACCATTATCGGCTATACCTACCTGTGACCATACCTGATGACTATTTGTATAAGTATTTACTCTAACTTCAGAGCCTTGGGCTAATCCTGCACTATTATATCTTTGAGCATAAATACCGTAAAGACTGCCATCCTGAATCCAGCTACTCCAGGTAACAACAAAATCACCATCTGGATCCATTGCTACTGATGGTCCTTCCTGATCTTGGTTTGTAGTTGTATTAACCCTGAATTCTGGGCCTACTACTGAACCTGCTGAATTATATCTCTGTGCATATACTCCTTCAAAACTTCCATCCTGGCCTCTACTTGCCCAGACTATTATGGCGTCACCACTATCATCCATAGCAACTGATGGAGTAAACTGATTATTGTTGGTAAAAGTATTAGCTCTAAATTCTCCACTAAGAGGATTACCTGAAGCATCATATCTTCTGGCATAAACCCCCAAAGCACTTCCATCCTGCCCATTACTTTGCCATGAAATTAAGAAATTACCGTTATTATCTACTGCTATTGCTGGTTCATCCTGTGCACCCGTGGTAAATGTATTAACCTGAAATTCTGAACCCTGAGCTACTCCATTTGCATCAAATCTCTTAGCAAAGATTCCGAAGCCATTTGCATCCTGGCCAGCCCATGTAACTACAAAGCTACCATCATTATTCATTGCAACAGCACGACCAAACCCTGCTGTTTTCTGATCTCCTATTGTAGGTGTATTAACCCTAAATTCAGCACCTTGTGGAATTCCAAATCTGTTATATCTTTGAGCGTAAACACCTAACCCACTGCCATCCTGGCCTGTACTTGTCCAGACAACTACATAATTTCCTACACTGTCAGTTGCTACTGATGATGAGAACTGATTACTATTGGTAAAAGTATTTACCCGGAACTCACCTAAATTTTCTGGTGGTGGTGGTGGGATATATACAGCTTCATAGGCTCCCATATCAAAACCAGGGCCTTGTGGTCTGGCAAAACCTGTAATATCTGTAGCTGGTGCACCAACTGAAGTTCCTGTGTCTCTTGCTGGACTGTTAGGAGCTAAGTTTAAACCATCATCTGATGTCATAAGAATATTATCTAATCCATCTATATCAGAAGCATTAGCAAATAATGGATCTGATGAGCTATTTCCAGTTCCAGTGTAACCACCCTGAACAATTGAGTTACTTACATTTACAGAACCCCCATTATTAGAAATAGAACCTGCTGAATTGTTGTCCCATAATATTGAGTTTTTTATTGTTAAAGTTGTAGTTATCCCAAAAGCCTCATTACTAATAGAACCTTTAATTCCACCAGGTGAAATATTATTTGAAAAGGATGTATTTGTTATAGTCATTGAGGAACCAGCTTGATTGTAAATAGCTGCTCCAATCGCAGATCTATTATCTGAAAAAACTGAATTTTTTACAGTTGTTGCTGAATAAGAAGAATTATAAATTCCACCTCCAGCTGTGGTTGTACCATTTTTAGATAAAATAGCATTTGTTATTGTAGTAGGTGAATGATCTTCAATACTTATACCGCCTCCACTAGATGCAAAATTATTTAATAAAGTTATATTATTTATATTATTGGAAGACGATTTATATATTCTTATACCACCTCCAAGCGAATTTACACCACCACCATTAGCGAAGCCAAATTGTACGGTAAGTCCATCAAGGATAGTATTAGCGGAATTTTCGATTGAAACAACATGATTTACATTATCTGCTTTATTGGAAGTATTAGTTATAGGTATTACATTTGGATCATCATTACCAGCAATATCACCACTAAGTATTGTCTTATTAGTTTTAAAATCTCTTACAAGAGAGGTTTCAGAACCAGCAAATCCACCATAGATCTTTACTCCTGAAGTAAGCCTGAATGTTGCACCTCTGTCCGTTGTACTTGAAGTAGGTTTATATGTACCTGCTGCTACCCATATTTCTTTTGCTGATGAAGCATTAGCCAGAGCCAAAGCTGCCTGTAAATCTGTGTAGGCATTATTCCAGCTTGCACCACTGTTTTTACCACCTGCGTTAGCATTAACATAAATTATCCCACCCTGTGGTGGTTCCAGTGTATCAAGAAAAGCTGTCATTTCAGGTGTCTGCTGACCAGATGCGGCATATTTATCCATCATTAATGTATAATCTGCTGGATTAGCAACCAGATGAACCTTGAATGCCAAAATTACTGCTGCTGCATCCTGAGGGGTTACAGAAGCAGAAGCTTTAACACTGAATTTTTTTGTGCCTGGGACAAACTTTGAAAGCGCATTAAAAAATGCATGTGCATCAGCGTCATGAAGCAGATGTAGCAGTTTATCTACCTCATCATCAACTTCTTTGGATTTTGCAGAAAAAGTAAAATTATCTTTTTTTATTTCCGAAGGATTTGGATTACCTTTTTTAATGTCCGAAGAATTCTGTAAAGGACTATTAGTTGAACATGATGACAAAATTAAAGCACTGGCGGTTAATAAAGACAGTTTTTTTAGATTCATTGGAGCTCCTTTTATAATATTACAATTTAGGTGATTTAATTAATTGAACAAATGCTCACCCTCCCGTTTAACAACATTCAAAATTTATACTATCATTTAATTTTTTTAATTTCCAGATATTTAATGATATTTTAAATATTTTTAATTAAAAATAAATAAAACTGTTTATAAATGATGATTAATGCTTATTATTAGCATTTTTAGATAAATACAACAAAATATGTATCCTAAGCTGGATATAAAAATATTTTTTTTTAACTTTTTTGAAAATTTAACTTTCTGGCAGGTTTGAGATAGGTGGAAGTAATAAAGGTAATTTTTTTAGTTTCATTGGATCTCCAAAGCTTATAATAATCATTACTACATTACAAAATCAAAAATTCTAGTTAAATGACTTAGGATGTTTTTTGTCAAGATTAAGTCAAGTTTATTTTAGCTAAATAAAACACTTTTATTTAAACATATGATCATTTTTAACTACTAATGAAACATATGTACTAAATAAATGAAATTTCGTTAAATTACATAGCCAAAATAATATTAGGCAAATATTAACACAATTACAAATTGATAAAAATTTATTTTCTGTTTTCTTAATAAAGTGTTACATTTATTCAAAAAAACAAAGTAAAATTATGCTCAATTTTTTATTGATATTTATCCATGAAATATTTACATTTAGTCTTTTAGAATTCCTTAAGATTTTGCTTAAGGTTATTGAGTATTAACTGCCAATATATCTTTATTTTAATTGATATTATCTCTTATTTGTTATCTTAATTTATTTAATACAAAATTGACCATACAATAGTTTATTTAAAAGATGTTATAAATTTACATTTATATCATTATTTATAAATAAATATTAGAATCTAAATTATAAATTTTTGAGCTATTAATAACTTATTTTTATTATTTAGAGTTAAAAATAATTACCTAAAATAATTTTAATTATGACTATAAAATAAAATTTTACTAACTTTAAAACACTTTTTTCTTAATTATTTAAATATAGAGATAATTTTTTAGAGAAAATATTATTTCTATTAGCAAATATTCAGTAAAATAATTTTATATTTATACGAATATTTCCTTTAATTTCACATTTTTTTGAGATATCTTTTAATTATGTAATTTAAAAAATAATTATGTTGAAATTTGAATAAACCTCCTAAAAAACCACATAATAAAGAGAGAAGGCCAAGAGAATATCTTACCCCGGCTGAAATTCGCCAATTATTGTCTTCTGCAAAGAGAGCAAAACTTACAAGCCAGAGAGATTACACTATGATTTTATTGGCTTATCGTCATGGCTTGAGAGTCTCTGAATTAGTAAACCTTAAATGGGAACAGATTGATCTTAAAGAAGGGCTGATAGATATAGTCCGAATTAATAATGGTATGGATGACACTCATCCTCTGTTTCCCTCAGAAATTAAAGCACTAAGTAAACTAAATAAAGTAAAAACCGGAATTCCTTATGTCTTTATTTCATCAAGAAAAACTCCAGTCTCTGTTTCGATGTTTAGAAAAATTATTTCCAAAGTTGGTCAGGAGGCTAATATTCCTTTTCCGGTACATCCTCATATGCTTCGTCATTCTACAGGTCATAAACTGGCTGAAGAAGGGCAGGATGAACGATATATCCAACTTTATTTAGGACATAAAAACATTCAGAGTACACATATTTATACCCATTCTATTTCCAACATTTATAAAAATTTCTGGAAAGATTAAACAATATATTTTTAACCTTCTTCATCCTGTTAATTTCCAAAATCCGATTTCTTTCCCCCTCTATTGCAGCTATAGCAAGAGAGGGGGCGTTCGTTAGAACGGGGGTGAGTTATATACTATTGTAAAATTACTTTTCATCTTCTTTATATTCCATTCATTTTGCTCTAAGTCTGGTTTATAATTTTATAAAATCTCTTCCTCCCACTCTCCCGTTGGTAGCTGAGCGGAGTCGAAGCTAGGAGAGAGGGTGCTGAGGGGTGAGTTAAAAGGAAAAGAAAATGAATTTTAAAATAACAAAAACTTTATTAACATTATTGATAAGCGGTCTTTTTACATATTCCTGTGCGGTGGAAAACACTGCTCCAAATCAATCCAAACCAACAACAGCGGACAAAGTAAATTCTACAGATACGACAGAACCAAAAGTTGGTAGTAATGTAGATAATAAATTTGTTCAATCCTTTGAACCAAAACCCACTGCCGGGACAAAAATTACTTATATTTCTACTGCACCAACTGGTGAAACAAGGGAATCAACCACTGAAATACTTTCTGTTAAGGATGAAATAATCAAAGTGAGATTAACTGACCCTGATGGCAGTAAAGAATTAGAAGGAAAAAATGAAGACTTTAAGGATGATCTGCCAAAAACAGGTATTAAGTATGAAGGAAAAGAAGATATTAAAGTGCCTGCTGGTGAGCATAAAGGTGCCACTAAAGTTAGTTTTACAAATGAACAGGGAACAAAAGTAACTTTATGGCTGGTAAAAGGTTTTGGTCCGGTAAAAAGGGTAGATTTTATCAAAGAATCTCATGTTATTACAACAGAACTAAAAGAGTTTATAACTAAATAAATTTTAACTTGATAAACATTTTTTACTGAAATTTGCTTTTTGGTAGTGGATTCCGGGTCAAGCCCGGAATGACAGAAACCTTACATATGCCCTAATTTATTTAGAATTCTGGATTTCATTGTAGACATGGTTTACCCAGCTTTTAGCAAGTTTTGACATCCCAGAACCTTCCTTACCGCTGTAGTGAACCCCGTCTCCTCCTGAATCTGGATATTCGGTATAAGGCCTCGAATCTACAAAAGTACCATACTCAGATGCCGCTTTTTTTAGATGTAAATATAGATCGCTCTGCTTTTCTTCAGGCTTTTTACTCTCTCTGCCATCTGGTGGCCCAACCCAGACTATTTTTGCCCCGCTTTGTTTGGCAATTTCAGCAATTTTTCTTACTTCACTTTCTATATTCTTACCATTTGAACCCAATAAATTAGCACCCAGCGAAATCAATATTATATTTGGTTGAAATTCACTGATTAAATTTTTTAGTTTTGGGGTTGCATGTGGTGCTTTCCAGTCTGCCGGACTATCCACATTACCTTTTTCATCTTTGGAATAAAATCCCTTGGTGGTGGCATGTCCACTAATAAACCATGAAGGGGATGCACTTGAACTACCAACAGTTTCTACCTTTGCTCCGGTTGCCCGTAAAAGCTTATCCATCTCCTTGCCATATATACCAGCAGTATGAGAGTCTCCTATATGCAAAACCCTGGAGTTTTCATTTATTAATTTCCCACCGGGATTGTTATTAATATTAACTCCAACATTAATATTGTTAGGAGAGGAGTTATTAAAGATATTCAAGGAGGTATTTGCTGAAGGCTTTTTATTTTTAAAAGATTTAAATAATATATCAGGAGATATCAGAAGGCTATTATAAATATCCTCGTTTTTCTCTCTGGGCAGAGGTTGTAAAACTTTTTTTTCTGGTTTAACCTGGTAATCACCAGGAATTCTAAATGTTTTTGATACTTCGCACATCAGCTTTTGGAAAAATAAATTCTATAATTTTAGTTATAGAGTCAAAAATGAAATTCTTTCTTAACCTTTTATGCAGAAGTTGAACTCTTTATGAATATGTGTAATAAAATTGAAATAAAAAATGTTTATACTTGAAATACAAAGAGATATTTAAATTTGTTCAATCTTGTTTTTACTGTTTCCAAAGCAAAAGGGTTAAATAAATAAAAGGATGAAGAAAAAACTATTATCCGAAAATTTATTGCTAAAGACATTAATTGAAAACTCAAAATCAGCTATTTTAATTGAAAAGAGTTGTAATAGTGTAGAATATACTAATGAAGCTTTTTGTAAATTATTTGAGTTAGATAACCCCTCCCTTTATATTGGCATCTCTACCGATAAAATATTTGATAACCAAAATAATTTTTTTGCTGAAATAAGAAAAAACAAAATTGTCATAATAAATGAATTAACTGATACCCTTCCTTTTTTATTAACCTATATACCAATAACTGAAATGAATGTTATAAAATATCATTTCTGGCAGTTTGATAAAATTCCTGATATTAAACAACTTGAAGATAAAAAATTAAGACAATCCCATGATCAGCTTGAAGTAAAAGTTCTTGAAAGAACTAAGCAGCTTGAACACGCTAATGCCATTCTTAAAGAGGAAATTTTTATCAGGAGAAAAGCAGAAAAGGCTTTAAAACACCGTCTGGAAATCGAAAAGTTTATTTCCAATATATCAACGAATTTTATAAACCTATTGCCAGATGAAATCGGTAGTGAAATCAATAATGCCATAAAGGCTATTGGTGAATTTTCAGAAGCTGACAGAAGCTATATTTTTATGTTCAACGAAGATAAAACAAATATGTTTAATACACATTTTTGGCAAAAGGAAAATATCAACTCAAAAATTAAACCATTAAAAAACTTTCCCGTATCAGATTTTCCCTGGTTAATGAACATTTTAAAAAAATCTGAAGAAATATACTTTACAAAACTTACGGGCTTTCCACCAGAAGCAGATAAAGAAAAAATTGTGTTCAAAAAACAAAATATAAAATCAATAATTGTTGTTCCAATTGTTTATAGTAAATCTTTAATTGGATTTATCGGTTTTGATTCTGTTGAAAAAGAAAAAGACTGGCAAAAAGAAGACGTATACTTTTTAAAAATTATCTCTGAGATTTTTGCTCATGCTTTTGAAAATAAACGGGCTGTAGAAAAATGGAAAGCATTAGTAGAATATACTGATGATGCTATTTTAGTTGCCGATTTTGAAAGTGCGTTTTTTATTGAGGCAAATCCTGCTGCGTGTAAACTTTTTGGCTATAGTTTGCATGAATTCAGGCAAATGAAAGGAAGAAATCTGCACCCACCGGAAGTTTCAGACTTTATAGCTGAGTTTTCGTCCAATGTTATACAATTTGGTAAGGCTGAATTTTATGGAATTAAAATGCAACGAAAAAACGGGGAGATTTTTTGTGGTAGCGTAAAAGCAAATACATATTACATTGCTGGTCAAAAACTATATGTCGCAATTATTCGTGACATTACAGCACATAAACAGCTTGAAGAACAATTACTTCATTCTCAGAAAATGGATGCACTGGGAAGGCTGGCAGGTGGCGTAGCACATGATTTTAATAACCTGTTGATGGTAATTTTGGGAAGAAGCCAGCTAATCCTTTTTAATAAGTCTTTGGATAATTCCCTGAGAAATCATATACAGGAAATAAAAGAAACGGGGGAAAGAGCTGCTTTGCTTACCCAGCAATTACTGGCATTTAGCCGGAAACAGGTTATTCAGCCACAGGTATTAAATTTAAATGAAATAGTGCATGATGTCAGTAAGATGCTTAAACATTTAATCGGTGAAAATATTGAGCTGGAAATTATTTTTTCGGATAAGCCGACTATAGTAAATGTTGATCGGGGACAAATTGAACAAATATTGGTTAATCTAGCTATTAATTCCAGAGATGCTATGCCTGAAGGTGGAAAACTGCTAATTAAAACTGAAAGTATTGTTCTAAATGATTCAAATAATATTTCTCCGGTTAACTTAAAACCAGGAGCATATGTAGTGCTCTCTGTTTTAGATACTGGTTCGGGTATCAGTGATGAAATAAAAGCGCATATATTTGAACCCTTTTTTACCACCAAAGAAAATGGAAAAGGAACTGGGCTGGGTCTTTCAACCGTATTTGGTATAGTACAGCAAAACAATGGAAATATTACTGTTCAAAGTCAGCCCGGATGGGGTACTGTTTTCAGAATATATTTACTGATGCTTAAAACAGATAAGCAAAGCCAAAAAATAATTATCACTCCTAATGAAGTAAACAAAGGCCATGAAACTATTTTTGTTGTGGAGGACGAACCTGGAGTACAAAATATTGTCCGGGAAATTCTTGAATTAAATGGTTATAACGTTATTACTGCTAGTGATGGGATAGACGCTCAATCTGTCTTTAAAAAATTCGCCAAAAAAATTGATTTATTGTTAACTGATATTATTCTGCCAAATATAAACGGTTATGATTTATCAAAAAGTTTGATTAAAATATCTCCGAAAATTAAAGTTATTTATATGTCCGGATATACGGATGATGTGATAGGTAAACACGGAATTCTGGAATCCGGTGAGTATTTTTTGCAAAAGCCTTTTACACCGGATATTTTATTGGATAAAATCAAAGAGGCTCTCCAAAAATAACTCTTATCCAATGTGGAGTCTATATTTTTTCCTGTGAAAACCAGTGCAGTAATTTTTCTGTTTTTGCTGTAGCTCTGGACGGATAGTTATTATTTAAAATTTTATCTGTTAATATTTTTATTCTATATTAATTACTTATTTTCATTTAAAATAATATTATGAATTGCCCTGTATGTGATGAAAGTTTATCTGAGCCGTTACCCATTTCCTGCCCCAGATGCGGTAAGAAAAACCTAAAATTAGATCCAACCTTAATTCCGTCCTTTGATAGGATACCAGAGGAAGTTGAAAACAGATACCTAAAATGGATCAGAATATCCAGAAAGTTTTTTAAAGCAAAAATTCAACTTGAGGAATTGCTTAATGAACTCAGCAAAATAAAAGAAGAAATTAAATTTCTAAAAGAAGATACTTTAAATGAATTGATGGAGCTGCTCAGATTTATAATTAGCCATGATTATAGTGAGGAAAAAGCTGAAAAAACAGGACATATTGAAGCTAAACCTTTATCTGCAATTACCACTACTGATATAAAAACATTAACTGTTTCCAAATCAGGTAAAGGAAATTATAAATCAATCAATAAAGCGATAAAAAAAGCCACTCCTGGTTCTTATATCCTTATTAAACCAGGAATTTACAAAGAAGATTTAATTATTGACAAAGAACTGGAAATTGTTGGAGATGGTAATCTAAATGAAATTGTAGTTGAAAGTAGTGACTCAAACTGTATTACTGTTAAAACTGATTATGCCAGAATAAGAGGTCTTACTTTACGCTGTAATTCTAAATACCCGGCTATTAGTATTCCTTATGGAAAAATACTGATTGAAGATTGTGATATTAGCTCAATTTCTTCTTCTGGTGTCTCAATCTATGGAACAGATTCTAACCCGCTAATCCGAAGATGCAGGATACACAGTAATAAACAAAACGGGATCAGTATTTTTGAAAATGCCAAAGCCAGAATAGAGAATTGTCTCATTTATAATAACCAACTTGCCGGAATAGAAATAAAAGACCAGGCTAATCCGACAATCCGCCACTGCAAAATAAATAATGAAAATAAATATGGTATTTACCTTACGGAAAATAGCAAAGGGACAATTGAATATTGTGATATTTTTGAAAATCTTGTATCAGGTATCGAGACAAGGGAAAATAGCAATCCTTCTGTAAAACGATGTAATATTTTTAATAATCAGCAAACAGGTCTCTTTTTTACCGAAAATAGTCAGGGAACAATTGAAAATACGAATATATATGAAAATAATCTATCTGGAGTTGAGCTTAGAAAAGGCAGTAACCCTATTTTCAGTGAATGCCAGATTTACTCCAATCAAAGATATGGGGTTCTGATTGATGAAAATAGCCTGGGAGTTATCGAGAACACGAATATATTTTCTCATAAAATGCCTTGCATTGAAATCCGTGATAACAGCAATCCTTCCCTCATTGGTTGTAGAGTATATAATAGTGAAGATTCTGGGATATTAATCCATAAAGAGGCAAAAGGAAAAATAGAAGACTGTGATATTTATAGCAATAATAAATCTGGAATTTCAATTAGTAAAGGGAGTTCACCAATAATCCGAAATTCCAGGTTTTATGATGGTAAAAGTTCAGGCATTACTATCAATAAAAAAAGCCAGGCAACTATTGAAGGGTGTGATATTTTTCGTAATTCTTTATTTGGGATTGAGATAAAGGAAAGTAATAATATTTTTATTAGCCGGTGTAAGGTTAGAAATGGCAGAAATGTGGGTATCTCAATATCAGGAAAGTCTGAAGCTCAGATAGAAAACTGTGATATTTTTAAAAATGTCCTTACTGGTATTGAAATAAAAGGAAACTCAACTTTTAATATTCGCCATTCAAAAATATTTAATGGTAAAAAATCAGGAATTATTTTTTCGGAAAATAGCCAGGGAATTGTTGAAGATTCAGATATTTTTGCCAATACTTCAATAGGAATTGAAATTCATGATAAGAGTAATCCTGTTATTCGTAAATGCCGTTTTTTTGATGGAAAAGATTCCGGTATCCTGATTATTAAAGAAGGAAAAGGAAAAGTAGAAAATTGTGAAATTTTTTGTAATTACCGGGCCGGAATTTTTATTACTCAGGGTGGAAACCCGGTTATAAAAAACAGTAGGATTTATGAAGGAAAACAAAGTGGAATTTTTATCTATAAAAAAGGCCAGGGTACAATTGATGATTGTGAGGTCTTTAATAATGTCTTGGCTGGAATTGAAGTAAGAGATAATAGTAAAGTTACTATCTTACAATGTAAAATAAGTAATGGAAAAGGATGTGGCGTGCTTGTAGCCGAAAAAGGCCAATCTTCACTGGAAAATTGTAATATTTTTGAAAACAGTTTTGCTGGAATTGAAGTCAGAGAAAATAGCAGTGCTATAATAAAATGGTGCAATATCAACAAAAATTCTGATGTTGGTATTTGGGTTGACAAAAGAAGTTCCGGAACAATAGAAAACTGTGAGATTACAGATAATGTTTCAGGCCCTCAAAGGCTTGAACAAGGCTCAAAAGTAGTATTATTAGGTGTATAGAAAAAAACAGTATTAAAAAGCTGATTCTTTATGTAATATCATACAATCAAATAAATTAACTATATGAAATTTGTAAAAATAATCGGAAAAATACTTCCTAAATTAGATAAGGTGACAGGGTATAAAAGTGCTGCCCTTAAAGAGCTTTTGAAAGAAGAATTAAAACCTGCCAGAAAACGATTTTTATTTATTATCTCTGATGCTGGTGGTGGTCACCGGGCATCTGCTTTAGCAGTAAAAGACGAAATAGAAAGTATTATTGGTGATCAGGTGCAGATTATAATTGTACCAATGACTGAAATGCTGGAACCACTACCAAGATGGCTTGGAAATACTCTGGAAAAGACTTATTCAGGTTCTTTGAAAAAAGGAGCCTATTGGATGGAACCTGTCTTATATTCATTTGTAAAAAATATCCGCCTTGTCCCTCTTCTTTTGGAAAGCACATGTATTCGGGTAGCTCAATATATTGAGCATTTTAATCCTGATATAATCGTCTCTTTCGTTCATAATGTTCAGGATATTCTTCATGGAGCACTTAAGTATAATAAAAAAAATGGGATTATTCCTCTGATGTCTGTTGTTACTGATCTGGTAAGCCTGAGGGATGAATGGATGATTCCTGAGCAGGAACTGGTTTTTGTTCCAACAGAAGAGGCTAAAATATTTTTTATGAAACACGGGATGGCTGAAGAAAAAATCATAATATCAGGATTACCTATTAACTCAAGGTTTTTTAAACTAAAAGAAAGTAGAGATGAGTTGATGGGCAAATATGGTATTAAAGAACGAAAATTTACTGTAATGATTCTGATGGGTGGCAGTGGTTCTGATGTGACTTATAAATATACCAAAACACTTAATGATTCTGGTCTTGATGTTCAGGTGATAGCCTGTTGTGGTAATAATAAGCTATTAAAATCGAAAATGGAAGAACTAAGTAAAAAAGCGAGTATTCCTATTTATGTATTTGGCTTTACCAGAGAAATTCCTGAGCTAATGAAAATGTCTGATATGCTTGTTACAAAACCAGGCCCAGGTTCAATTGCTGAAGGTATTAGCCAGGATTTACCAATGCTCGTTGATGATACAAAATATACTATGTGGCAGGAAAGAGGTAATACTGATTATGTAGTATATAATTGTTTCGGATGGGCCCTGCATTCTGAAAAAGACTTACAGGTCACTGTCAGAAACCTGTTTGAAACACCTTCCAAGTATCAGGTTGCCAAAGATGCTTTGATAAAAAATCCAAAGATAAATGCCACCAATATTATTGCTGAAAAAATAATTGAATCTGTTGAACTGCTTAAAGAAAATTAGGATTTGATAGATGAATGAATTAGTTGAACGGTTCAAAAAACTTAGAACTAAGTATCATGTTATGCCCGTTACTCTTTATTTCCAAGGACAAAAGTTAGCTCAATTACCGGATTTCTATTTTCGTCATCTTCTTCAGAAATACCAGCTTGCCTTGTATATTCGGCTGGAATATTACCAAAGGATGAAAGTTTTGAAACCAGCTTTATTAGTTTCTGTTCCGAATAATCTTCGAAACCCTGTGCTGGTAGAATATAAGTCATATAAGCAAATTTATTATCATTCCAGATTTTGGAATTAATAACCTGACCACTTTCTAAAGTCTCAGTAAAGGTATTTGAAATATTTTCAGCCATTATTTGTTCTCCTTTAAATTCTTTCTCAGAATCCCACCCAGCCTCCCTTTAAGAAAGGGAGGAGTTAAAATTGACCAAATTTTGGAATATGAAAACAATTAGTAATGAGTCCTTTCACTTTTCACGTCTCGCCTCTCACGATTTATCATTAGTTTTCAAATTCCTGGTCTTCTGAAACTTAATATTAATAACGAATGACTCCTGTGGTCAATAAGAAAATTTCTTAACTTATTATTTTTATTAATCCTGTATATCCTTTAATCCGTTTAATCTTGTTCACAAGGGGTGAGTTATAACACCTTCTGAAAATATGCAGTATCCAGATATCTGCCAAATTTAAAGCCAACCTGCTTGAACCAGGCACATTGCTCATAACCATTTTTTAAAAACATTTGCATACTTGATTTATTTTCTGTACACACACCAGCTATGATTACATGAATATTATGATTTTTTGCAAATTGATCAATAAATGTAATGGCTTTTGAGCCGATTCCTTTGCCACAAAATTCAGGTTTTAGATAAATTGTAATTTCAGCAGTCTGAGCATAACCACAACGTGATTTATATGAACCAAGCAGGCAGTAACCTGCTATATCATCATTATCTTTTATTACAAATGTTTTATAAAAATTTTCCGAAAAAAATACTAATGGCCTGAAATCTGAAATATCTAATTCTTTTTCAAAAAAAGTAGCTGTTGAATTATGAATATAATAATTAAAAATATCCAGAACTTCTTTTAACTCTGATTCATCTAATTCTTTAAAACTTATACTATCACTCATATTTATTCTTTATAAAAATATTTCTTAAAGCTTACCAGATCCAACAGGAATTTGTTATAACAGATTAAAATTATCAGCACAAAACTAAAATCAGGTAAACGTTTACTTGCATAGTTTAAGTAATAGATAAGCATGGGATAAAAAACATTTAAGTCTAGCAAGTACCAATATTTTAGACCTATATGTACATTTATATAGAGTATTTAGAGTATAGAGGAATAAAAAAATGGACGTTAGAATTGGAAATGCACAGTTAAATGTTGAAGGCATAAAAGAATTAAAAAAAGATGTTAAAATTGATGATGCTTTAAAAAATCAATTACAAAAAGATGGTTATGATGAAATAATTTATAAACAAGGCGATAAGCTTTTTATTGCTTATGGCAAGAATATGGATCTAGATAAACTTAAAATTAATTTAAGCGAAGAAGGCTTTAGCCCTGACAGAGCTTATGAACCTAATCAACTAACTGTTGATGGTGAAGCTGTTGATGTTCAGCACAAAGATGATGAAAATAAAGAATCTTTCTGGGTTGCTCCTTATAAAGAAGTAGGTCGTGGAGCTAAAGAACTTATAAATGATCCAATCGGAAAAAGCGTTATTTTTGGTACAGTAGCAGGTTTGGGAGCAGGAGTTACTTCAAGGGTAATGCCAGGTGCTGTATCTTATTCAGGTTACAGCACAGGAATGAAAGGTGTCATGATAGGCACCGGAATTGGTGCTACAGCTGGTGGTTTAAGAGGAGCAATTGAAATAGGGCATCCTGGTGCTGTAGTTGGTGCAGCTGCTGGTTATCTTGGTGGTTATTGGACTGGTATAGGTAGCTATAATGTAGTAAAATCTGCAATTGAAAATCCAAAAGTTACAGGAATTGCAATTGGAACAGCCGCTGCTGTAGTAGGAGCAAGCGTTCTGATTGACAAATTATCTGATAATAATAAGCCTGCCACAATGAGAGTAATTAACAGAATTGCTCAGTAATATAAAAGATTAAAAAAGGAATACCTCAATGAGGTATTCCTTTTTTGTTTTCCAGTAAAAAAAGCCTTGTATTTACAGGGCTTTTTTAATAAATTTTTTTAAGTAAGACGATTAAGAACTTCTTTACTGATTGCTTTAAGGGTACTAAATACACCTGTACCCTCGTAAGCAACACCTTCAAAGCTCGGTACACCTCTGATATTAAGAGACTTTTCCAGTAATTCCATTGGCGCGGCATTAGGTAAATCTCTTTTATTATATTGAAGAATCCAGGGTATAGAATCAAGAGTCATATTGTATTCAGCAAGGTTTTCTTCCATATTTTTAAGTGATTCTATATTCTCTTCCATTTTTTCTATTTGAGAATCAGCAACAAATACAATACCATCAGCACCATTAAGAACTAACTTTCTACTGGCATTATATTCCACCTGCCCTGGAACCGTATATAAACTGAATTTTGTTCTGAAACCCTGCACACTTCCTAAATCTAATGGAAGGAAATCAAAGAACAGAGTTCTTTCATTTGCAGTATTTAAAGAAACCATTTCACCTCTGATTGATGGATTCAACTGCTTATGAACATACTCCAGATTAGTCGTTTTTCCACCCAAACCTGTACCATAGTAGACTATTTTACAATGTATTTCTCTACTGGAATAATTAATTAATGCCATTAACTTCTATATCTCCACTTCCTCAGAATTTAAAATACCTGAATTTATTTTTTATGCAACATACTCGCAATTTCATCGCTTAATCCATCAGAAACCTGTTTGGTTTTTAACTTTACTATACCAAGCATAGCACTTTCATCAAACACAACAGTAAGCAAATCCTGCGTCTTCAAAGCTGAAATAAATATATTCCGGGTTTTTCCCTGTTGAAACATTACATTAAATTCAGTTTCACCCAATAACTTTGCAATTTCCCTGGTTGAGGCAAAAGCACCGGCAACCAATGCTGACAGGGGCATAGTAAAAGGAGTTTCCTCCCCAACATTGGCAATCATCTGACCACTCTTTTCAACTAATATTATATATCGTGCTTTAGTTTCATCTTTTAACTTATTCAGAATATCAGTTATATTTTTTAAACCTTCTGTTGTTACAATAAGACTACTCAGTTGTGGATTTAGCACCCCTATACCCCTTTTCTCTAATGTGAACGTAATTAAATCTATATATTTAGCTTTTCAAGTAAAGTTTTTAGCTCTGGGTCTGTACCCAAAAGAGTTGATAAAACTTTTTCAATAAAACTACTACCATATATCTTACTAAAATAATTTAGTAATTCTTCCAAAAAAACCTTATAGATTTTCCATTGTTCATCTATTGGAAAACTAAATAATTCATTGGTATAAATTTTACCATCTTTAAAACTTAAATTCCAAGTGTTTATTGTGATTAAATCTTGAATTTTTTTATCTAAATCCTTAGACATTTTAATCCCACTTATTGATGTAAACTCAAGATAGAAAGCATTGACAAGCTTTTGAAAGGAGTCCCAAAACGCCTCTTCCTCAGATTTTTTTATATTAATTGTACCTTTGTCTATCAGAGAATTAAGGACATCTACGTAATGACCGATATCAAAATTTGCCTGCTCAAGTAACTTAATAATAGTCATATCAGAGGCATTTTTTAGTAAATCTGATAATCTTTTCTCATCATCTGTGAGACTTGAGTTACTGGTTTTAAGTTTTACAACAGAATAAGGATCTCGCCCAAAAGAAGAATTTTTGCTAAGTCTGCTGATGATGTCAACTCTGCGGCTTCCTTCTTTTATTAGTTCATGAATATCTTTTCCGATGATATTATTTATATTAACTGGTTTTTCATTAAAGCTGAATTCTCCACTTTCACAGGCCATTAATTCGTAAACAACTTCTTCCCCGGCAAAAGAACTGCTATTGGCATTAACCAAAACTCCATTGGAAAAATAAAGGGTTCCGTGACGCTCCCTTGACTCTATTACTAATTCGCCTGTTTTTTGGCTCTGACCCAAAATATTGATTAAGTCAGCAAGCTTAAAATGTTTTAAATTACCATTTTCTAGCATTAAGACACCGCAATAATTATACCTTCTTTTACAGTAGAAGTACCTGCTGCTGTAGGATATGGTAGCTCAATTTCTACTTCTTTATGTATATTTTTATAATTCTTAATTATATCGATCAGTGCATCTTTACCAGGAGCGACCTGATCATTATAGGAGACAACCCATATAGGATTTCCCTGAATCTTTTCCAGGAAAGCATCCAGAGCTATAGAATAAGTATTTAGGTCAGAAAAAGTCTCACCAAGCTTAGGGTGCTCTGCTTTACTGATTACTCCTTCAAGATTGAGCTGATTGACTCTTCTTGTCCAGCACTCCCAAAGGTAAAACCGCATATTATAATTACGGAAACCGTCTTTTGAAGGCGGGTATAAGTAAACAACCTCTGTCGGAATTTGTGCTGCTATATCATATGAGTCATAATAATATGATACATTTGGCATACCATTATCAAATATCCATCGGTTTACCAAATCCATATAATATTGCAGAGCTGCTGATGGTGACATATATTTTGTCTGGAAATACCTTTTGTTGTATGTTATCCAGTAATCCATTGTAAGATAGACAGCAACATAAATCATTGCCTTTTCTTCGTCAG
The DNA here is from genome assembly GCA_964422885.1 of uncultured Candidatus Sericytochromatia bacterium. Taxonomy (GTDB): domain Bacteria; phylum Cyanobacteriota; class Sericytochromatia; order UBA7694; family JACMQJ01; genus CAYRDV01. The sequence goes on along the minus strand of CAYRDV010000005.1, from coordinate 6,856 downwards.
GCAGAGAAATAGTATTTATATTACTATTCCATATTTCCAACCATCTACATTCATCAGCTGTGAAAAAGCTGTCTGTCCAGTCAGAAAAAATAGAGGTAATGGTTGAATCAAGATTTAAAACCTGATTTTTGGTGTGTTCAGAAATCTGTGCTGTTTTATTTTCTATAATAGCTTTATTCCACCAATAATTGCATTGTAAAATATCACTGGTGATTACCTGATAGCCCATTTTCTTAAAATAGCTACCAAGTCTGGTATTACCGCTAAAAGGATCATAAACCGAGCTAAACTGAAGATCGCTTAAATTTTGTAAAATCCAGCTTCCCAGGACCCGCTTTTCTTTTTCATTAATATCGAACATAGCTTTATATAATGACCTTAATAAATAATATGTTACATTGTAACATTTACTGAATTAAATAACAGGTGTCAAAGATTACAAAATTTTTTTCATAAATTTAGCAAAGTAAATAATCAATACAAAAAGTCATTTAACATAATTATTATAATTTTTATTGATAATTTAAAGCAATTTTTTTTAAATTTTTCCTAAAATAATAATTGTAAAGCAGTGAACAGTTAATACTTTTTAGTAAAACCTAATGTTCACTATAGAAATGACCCTTTTAGGGGAATTATTTTAAATTTAGTTAAAGGTAATTTTATGGTAAGTGTTGGACAAAAATTTGATGGTTTTACCACTGATAATAATTCAAAAGTAGATAAAAAAAATCAAGATACAAACTCTGAAGGTAAAAAAAATTCAGGAAAAGAAAATAATGATGACCAAGGTGATATTAATACCACAGATGAGGCCAAGGTGAATCAGGAGTTGGCTAAAGATTCAGGTTATCCTCAGGTTGCTCCCATATGTAATTTTGATTTTGATGATAAAAGTAATAATTCTGAAGATAGTAACTCATCTGAAGTGCCTCAAAAGTCATTTGGAGCAAGCCATTCTACTACTAAAAAAGCAATGGAAAGTGACGATGATTTTGATTTTAAGTTATTTGAACTGATGGAAAAATTTGATCCGGTAAAAATATTTTTGGATGAATTTCAGAAGATGCTTGATCAACAGGCAATCAGAAGAGAAGAAGCGGAAAGGATTTTTGTAAAATATATTCAACCAAAGCTTATTGCTGATAAAGATAATATGAATAAAGAACAGATGAATAAATCGGCCTTTACAAAAATTATCCAACAGGAAATAAGTCTAAATAAAGATAGTATGTTAAATGATTTAGCAGAAATGCGAAAACAACCAAATATAAGTTAAAAAATAGCTGGTTTTTTAACCAGCTATTTTTTTGCTAGTAATTATTCTTTATCGTAAAATTTCATTGCCAGAGTTCCATGAGCCGCAGTTCCACCAGCTCTTAGTGCTGCTGCAATAAATACTGATTCTGCCACTTCTTCTTTACTGGCACCAGCTTTTTTGGCAGCTTTAGTATGAACTTCAATACAATAAACACATTGGGTTACATGAGCCACACCCAAAGCAATCAGCTCTCTGTATTTTTTTGGAATATGACCATCTTCTCTACCAACAATTTTATCTAGGTTTGCCCAGGCTTTAAACTCTTCAGGAGCTAGCTTTGACATTTCTTTTAAAAGTTTTAAATCATTTTCATCATGATAATGGTTAGACATATAATATCTCCTTAAAAATTAATTTTAAAAGTGAATTATAACAATACTTCACGTGTAAGGACAGAACAGTGTTCTGTCCTTACACGTAAAGTTGAAAATTTTACTTACCAAAGCCAACATAAATCGCTTTATTGTTAATTACTTCCTGATTATTTTCTACAGTCCAGCTTAAGATAGATAGCTTATTATTACTAAAAATACTTGGCTTTGTATTATTAAAATTATTATCAGTAAGTTTTTTTGCTGATGACCATAGCTCTGCTTTATCTGATTCCTGAGTAAAAATATTCCATTTCCCAGATAAATCCTTTGCTGTAAATGTTAAGAGAAATTTATTATCTGAAGTACTTAAAGATGGATATTTTGCTTCATTATAACCAGTAATCTTTTTTTCAATGTTCCATTTTACAAGATCTTTTGATTCTTTTGTAAAAATATTTTTCTTATTTTCATATACTGTTACATAAGTACTATCTAGAACTTGAATGGATGGATTTCGTCCTTCAGTTGCACCCTGATTGGATAACCATTCTTTTCCATCTTTGGAATGAGCTGTAAAAATACCATTTCCTAAAGCTTCATAAGTAAGTAAGATTTCTCCATTATTTACAATAGCACTTGGATTAGATACACCCTGATAATCAAGATTAACTTTTAAAGGATTGCTCCATTTCTTCGCATCTTTGGACGTAATCTGAAATATTTCCCAGTCACCATTTTGGTTTGAACTGTAAAATACTCTTAGCTGACCATGGTCTTCAATAATTGCCGGGCTTAAATCACTGAGTGGGCTATTGGTAATTTTTTTTGGTGTCTCCCAATTTTTTGCATCTTTGGAAGTAGTCATATAAATATGTTTATCACCATATTTTTCAGAACCATATACCAGAACAAAATTTTTATCATTTCTTTGTATTATCCGGGAAAGACCACCGCTATTCTGATTAATAACAGGAAAAACTGAATTTAAATTATTTGAAGAGTTTTTTAGTAAGATAGAAGCAGGTTCAATATTATTAATATTAGGGAAATTAGCACTATTTCCGCAACCGCTGAGTAATGATGTAACTAAAAAAAATGCAAGTGAATTTTTAAAATTTACAAATTTCATAATATTTCTCTTTCCAAACTCTTTCTATAAAAGTCTTATCGTCTGCTTAAAGCTTAAACTTACTTGATTTAACTATTTCTGATATAAAATATAACCATAACTTAAGTTTTGTGTTTTTGAAAGATTAATAGGCATAATAAAATTTTTTATAAAATATCTTATATAATTCCTAAATAGGATATTCAGTAATTCTGGAGTAAATAAAATTGCAAATTCTTAGCGTAATAATAATAATAGGGATATTGATTTTTGTTCATGAGCTTGGCCACTTTCTTGCTGCTAAATGGCTAAAAATACCGGTAAAAATTTTTTCAATAGGTTTTCCTTTAGGTAATCTTCCTCCGCTGATTAAATTTACCTGGAAAGAAACTGAATGTCAGTTAAATGTTGTCCCTTTGGGTGGTTTTTGTGCATTTTTGGATGATGATAAAGATCTCGAAAAAAAAGAAAATGATCCCCGTTTGTTAAATAACCGAAAAATCTGGGAGCGTTTTATCGTTATTTCAGGGGGAGTTGTTGGTAATTTTATTTTTGCTGTTTTTGTTGCCATTGTAATGTTTTTTAGCCTTGGTATTCCTGAAGGAAGAGAATTTAATGATGGTGTTATGGTTATGGATGTAAAATCAGGTTCACCGGCAGATAAAGCCGGATTAAAAGCTCTTGATACAATTATTGCTGTTGATAATGTCCCTCTGTCTTTTGAGTATGATTTAAGCCAAACAATGGATAATGCTATAAAAGCAAGTGGTGACAGCAAAAAGGCTGATATTGCTTTTTTTACCACGTCAGGGCAAAAAGAAGAAAAAAGTATTCAGCTAAACGAACAGGGCACAACTGGACTTGTTACAGAACAGGTTTCAGGAATATTGGTAACGAAAATTTTTCCAGGTTCAAATGCTGAAAAAGCAGGACTTGAACAAAATGATATAATTACGGAGATTGGTGGAAAAGACTTTAAAGGCGTAAGAAACCCGGAAGGTTTGATGAAAGATGTACTTAATAAGTATTCCAATGGTAAACCAGTTACTTTAAAAGTCCTCAGACAAGGGAAAGTATCAAACCTTGATGCAATTCCTAATTCGGATGGAAAGTTGGGTATTGGCATCGAATTTTTGAAAGGTCTGCTAGTAAAATCCTCTGAAAATGCTCCTGATAAGTCTGCAATACCCTTAAACAGTATCATTCTTGAAATTAATAAAAGTGCTTTATATGATACTTCATCTATGATGAAGCAACTAATTGCAAAACATAAAGATGGAACAGTCGCAAAAATTATCGTAAAAAGGCAGGATCAGGAGTTAAATTTTAATATTATTCCTGAGCAGACAGGCGTTATTGGTGTACAGATTCAGGGGGCTGCAAAGGAAGTAAGACGGGCTCCTGCAAGTATTTTTGAACCTTTTTCCACTGCATTTTCATATATTACTGGTACAACTATAATGCTATCTGATGCTTTATTAAAAATGTTTACCGGCCAGCTTTCTCTTAATGAGGTTGGCGGCCCGATAATGGTAGTTGCTAAGGGTTCCGAAATTGCTCAGGCAGATTTTTCAAAATTATTTCAATTTTCTATTTTAATTAGCATTGAACTTGTTATACTAAATTTACTACCTTTACCTGCGGTAGACGGAGGCCATTTATTTTTACTAATTATTGAAAAAATAAGAGGAAGAAGACTGCCAAGAGAGTTTGAAGAACGGATTCATTATACAGGATTGATGATTCTGCTTGGTTTAGGTATATTTTTGATATTTAAGGATGTACTTACATTATCTAAAATTATCAGGTAAAAACTATGAGTTATTTAACGTATGTTTGTGGAAAAATTGATATAGGAGATCTGCCAAAATTAAATAAGATGCAGATCAGAACATTTCTTGAAGAGCTCTATACGATGCAGGAAATGGGCGATATTTTCTCAGACTATGAAGTAACAATTGATGATGAGTGGGATGCTTTTGAAGATAGTGAAAAATTTTTAATTGTAATGCATAAAATTGCCAAACAGCTAAAACCTGAAACAAAATCCCTGATCATGTGCAATGGAGAACGTGAAGGCGATATCTGGGCTATTTCCATTATGAATAACAAAGTATATACCCAACGTTATGAACTTAAACCAGAAGGCGATTTACAGGAATACGAAAAGGTAAGATTCTAAGATATGGCTACTACTTTTATTACCGGAGAAATAGACTTAACAACTTTACCTTCTGAAAGAAGAAATGAAATTAAAAGAGCTCTTGAATCATTTTATGGTTCAAGAAGAATTGAAGAAATTTATCAGGAAGATTTTCTGGCCTTTGATGAAGAGTGGGATTCTCATGAAGATACAGATAACTTTGTCCAGCTTATTTTAAAAATAGTGCCAATTCTGGATAAAAACATGGTTTTCAGGTTAATGTGTGAAGGCGAAACCCATAATGATTATTGGGGAATGGTGATAAAAAAAGGTAAACTTTATATTCAAAAATATAGGTTAAAACCAATCGGTGATAAAAAAGAGTTTGTCTTTTCTCCTGTTACCACTGTTTGATTCGTGAAGGTTTAAGAATTTATCCCTATCTTTTGTAATTATCTTTAAATTATTTGTTTTAGTATATTCCCAGATTTACTTATCAGTCCATGTATTATCAATATCTTTTTGATGAATGTATTCGCTTAAATTTCATACAGAAAAATAATAAGGCAAATTAGTTAGCATCTATCAAGGTAGGACATACGTCTTCTTATGACGTAATATTTCCGAGAATTGGTATTATATCTAATTTTTACTTACAAAATGATAATTAGATCACATTTAGTTTAATTTAATTTACAATTATAGATTAATTATTTTTATTTAAACTATTGACTTGGATTAATTTAAAATGATAATCTAGAATAAAGAAATTAAACAATTTATAAAGGAGTCACAAATGCTTAAGAAACAGTCTATATTATCTTTATCTCTAATTCTTGGTGCTCTTGGTCTTTTTGGCTGTGAAGCGGTAAAAGATACTTTTGGTATTCCTAACCGTTCACCAGTTATTTCTTCATTTGATTATTCACCAAAATCCGGGATTACCAAAAACGATATTATTACTTTTACTGTAGTAGCCAACGATCCCGAAGGGAAGCCGATGCAATACATATGGACTGCTTCAAAAGGAACATTAACTGGGAATGCAGGTTCTACTGTCAGCTGGAGACCGGCCAAACAGGATAATGTCTTTGAACCCGGATTATCTTCAGTATCTGTAATAGTTTCTGATGGAATAATGACAACAACAGCAAGCGTTAATATTTATGTAAGTCCTGAAGGAAGGATTATAACTGAGCCAAGTGCTTATCCTGTTTCGACTCCTGTTCCCAGTCCAAGTGCTGTAGTTAGCGAAGGTCCAAGTTCAATACCTTCGCCCTCTTCAGCACCAAGTTTACAGCCTACTCCAATACCTTCCGTTTCTCCTTCACTAGCCCCTACTTCTACACCAGTACCATCAGTCAAACCAGTAAAGACAGTACTTGAAGACGGATTTGAAAACGGATTCCTTGATGATAAGTGGAAAGTGTCTTTAAATCCCGGAAATAGTAATAACTCCCCACAAGATGGGGTCCCTGTTTCCGAGTACGGAAATAAAGATTATCTTACCTGGAAAAAAGTTTCAAGTGATTCCTACCAGGGGAATTCAGCAGTTGCTGTAACAGGCCCGACAGATCAGGTACTGATAAATACCAGCAACCATTCAGAAGTTCGGTTAGCGTCACAGATTATAGATCTCCGTAATACACGTTTACCGAGACTTACTTTTTTTGCAAAGAGCGAAGCAAACCCTGTCTCTTCAGTAGAACTTAAAATATATTGGTCAAGAGAAGGTGAAAGTATAAAACCGTTAAATGTGTCATTTATGCCTGAAAAAAACTGGAATGAATTTAATATTGATTTGATGAATATACCATCAATAAAAGATGGACCTGGGCAAATTATCATCGGGGCAAATATTTCAGCTAACAGCAATGTATTTAAGGGCCCAATGCTTGATAATGTGTCAGTTTTTGATGCAGCAAACAAATAATTGACTATATAAAAATATTTGCAAAGATTTATAACAA
>CAYRDV010000004.1:38064-42966 GCA_964422885.1 uncultured Candidatus Sericytochromatia bacterium | reverse complement strand
TGATAAAAAATGACAAAGGTTTAAAATATCATGGTAGGATATATGAATCATTATCGCAAAATAATACTGATAACGAAAATTCCCCTAACATTGCTGAGATTAATATCAGGCATTATTTTTCTTCCATTGAACATTTAAATAATGAAGTAAAGCTTGAAAGCTCTATATTATCTAAAGCCATAGATAAAAATGATTCAGAAAAATTATTTTATCAGGCAAAATTGTTATCTCTTAAAATTAATAATTTTAGTAATAAATCAAATAATATTGAATTAATCAATGAAGTTGTTGAGTTTGATAAAATTCTTGATTCTGTTCAGGAAAAACAAATCTTTGAATTCTTTTATTCAGAAGCAATAAATTTTCTAATCAGTAATAATTCTAATCAGGCTTTGATAATGCTTGATAAAGCTGTTAACCTGTTTCCAACTTCTTTAAATATTTTATTTCACTTTTATAATTTATTTCTAAAATCAGCAAAAATTTTTGAGGCAACAAAAATACTTAATTTTGTGATTTCCCATCAGAAACTTTCAGTTCATACAAGAACACCTACCAGATTTATGGACATTGAGTATTTAAATTTCCTACTTGCCTCGGCTTATTTTGAGCTTGGTGATTACCCTGTCTTTAATTTTTTTATGAACAAAATTGAATATTCTCATAAATATTCAGCTTCATATAATAATTTTAAAAATTCCCTTTCTTCATATCAAAACATTATTTTATTATTAAACCAAACATTAACAGACACAAGTTTTTCACACTTCAGACTTGCCAGAGAAAATTTAAGAGAGCTTAGGTTTGATAATGCTACTGAATCTTATCTTTATGCTCTAAAACTGGCATTTAAAGAAGATAATGTTTTTTTACAAAAACTGATTTTTTCAGATATGTTGTTATACTCAAAAGAACTTTTGCTTGATGATGAACTTATTGCCGAGCTATTTAGTGAAGGAGAAGCAATATCAGAAAACTTTTCCTATTTCTGGTACTGTTGTGGAAGGTATTATCTGGGCTTGGGGAAAAAAGATAAAGCAAAAAAATCATTTTTAAAAGCAATAAATATTGAAAAAGATTTACAGTCAAAATCATCTTTTAGCGGTATTGAGCAAATTATTAATTATTCTCATGATCCTCTTATTTTTGATGTTCTCCATAAATTTTTAGAATTTACAGAAAATTCTGAAGAAATAAGTGCTAATTCTTTATCAGTTATTTCTTTGGTTCAGCAACGTATTATTAACAAAGATTTTAAAACAGCTCTTAACTTACTTTCTGAAGCAAAAAATATAGAAACTGGTTTTTATTCTCAGTTTGTAATTTCTTACTATATTTTTCTTGTGCTTTTTAATCTTAAAGAATATCTTCAGGCTGAAAACTTAATGATAAAAATTAATTCTGATTTGCAGAAAAGTATTGGTCCATTTCTTTTAATTTCTTATTGCAATTCATTGTATTTTAACTTCGTTGATTCCTGTTTTGAAAAATTTAAAGCTTATCAGGTAAAATCTGAATTTGTAAATTGCCTGAAAGAAATTGATAAACTAAATCCTCAAATCTACGTTGAAATAGGAACCTGTAATGGAGGTACTCTATATGCAATATCAAAATTAATTTCTGATACAGCAACAATAGTAAGTATTGACATGCCTGGAGGTGATTTTGGTGGTCAGGTTGTGTCTGATATTGATTATATAAAATTGAAAAAGATTCTATCAGTTGAAAAACCAAACCAAAAAATTGAGTTCATTCGTGAAAACTCACATTCAGAAGAAACAAAAAATAAAGTTCTTTCAATACTCAATGGCAGAAAAATTGATTTGCTTTTTATCGATGGTGATCATACATATGAAGGAGTTAAAAAAGATTTTGAAATGTACTCTCCTTTAGTTTCTGAAAAAGGAGTAATTATTTTTCATGACATACTCGATCATTTGGAGGACTTAAACTGTTATGTGGATTTATTATGGAATAAATTAATCAGATATTATCCAACAAAAGAATTTATTGAATCAAAAGAGCAGGGATGGGCTGGTATTGGTCTTATTTTAAAAAGTGTTTCCACTAAAAAGATTTATGACAGATATAATTTTGCAAAATTACTTCTTCCGGTTCGAGAGTTAGAAGCGGATTATATTTCGCCATTGTATGATGATAATATTAACCTGTTAAGCTATTGTTTTGATGATCTCGGAGTAGATTACAGTTTTAGCAGTAATGAATTAAAAAAAGACTGGAATAATATTATTTATTTACCTTTTAGTGATCCAAAGCTGGCAAATTACCTTATAGATTACACATATATTCCTTTTCAGTTGGAACAATTGATTTTGAGCTCTCCAGATAGTTTTTTGAAATATAGTTATTTAAGAATACTTAAAAGTGCTGCAAAAATTTGGGAATTTTCGCAAGCAAATTTAGATTTTTATAAAACATTCTCCTCTGTTAACAGTGAAATTATGCTTGATACTGAAATACCTGAAACGAGTAAAAAGGTTATACAGTTGCCAATTGGCTATCATAAAAAAATGGAGGTTATTAACTTTGACAAACAAAAAACAATTGATATTCTGTTTTATGGGCAGCTTAATCAAAGAAGAATTGATGTTTTGGAAAAATTAGTCCAAAAAGGTTTTAAAGTTAAATGTCTATACAAAATTTATGGAAAAGAACGTAATCATTATATTGAAAAATCTAAAATAATTTTGAATATACATTATTACCCTGTTGCTTTAATGGAAGAATACAGGCTGTCCTTTTTGCTAAATAATCAATGTTTTGTTATATCTGAAAATCCTGTTAATCAACATGATAATATCTATATGAAAGATATTGTTTTCTGTGATTATGAAAAAATAGTAGAGACCTGTGAGTTTTATTTAAAACCAGAAAATGAATTTCTAAGAGACTCTATCGCCAAAAAAGGATATGATACATTTTCAAAGTATAAAATGACAGATAATCTTAAAAAAGCTTTGAAAGAAACTTTAGAGGGTATCTAACTCACCCCGACCCCTCTCTCCATCTGACGCTGGAAAGAGGGGTAAAAATAAGGTTGTAAATTCCCCTTCCTTTTGGCGTCAGACAAAGGGAAGGGGTTAGGGGATGGGTTAATGACATTAAGCGTTTGTATATTACTAAAAGACAATTACTCTAACCTATTATTGTGCCTTGATAGTATCAAAGATATTGCCGATGAAATCATAATTATCAATGCTTCCGGTAAGCCTCTGGAACAATCTTTTGTAGGGAACAAATTGTACGGAACACTCGCGAGTGTTCCCTACGAAAACTCTTCAATTAATATCAAAATAATTGATTACAAATGGAATGATGATTTCTCAGATGCCAGAAATACTGGTCTAAAAGAAGCAACCTGCCAATGGGTTCTCTCTTTTGATGCCAATGATACTATTGATAACCCAGGAGATATCCTTACTTATCTTAATTCTCCTAATGATTTCTTCTTTCTTAAATTCTTTGAAAACGATACTCCTCTTGATGAAATGAAGATTAATCATAATCTGGAAATTGAAACAAATTCAATAAAATACCAGGAAACAGAATATATAAGTCTGAAACCAATGCTGATAAAAAATGACAAAGGTTTAAAATATCATGGTAGGATATATGAATCATTATCTAAAAATGATACTAATAATGAAAATTTTTCATCTTATGATAGTTATAGGTTCGCTAATATTAATATTAGACATTATTTTTCTTCCAGAGGAGATTATTTTACTGAAATTACTCTTATAAAGAATATTTTATCTATGGAAATTAAAGATGATTCACCTCTAAAATTATTTTATCAGGTAAAATTGTTATCTCTTAAATACCAGGAGTTTCATCCTCTTAAACAAAAAATTATTGATGAAATTATTCGGTTTGATCACATTCTTGATTCTGTTCAGGAAAAACAAATCTTTGAATTCTTTTATTCTGATTCTTTAGAGTATCTTATTAAGGAAAAAAGCGAATATGCCCTGGTTATATTAAATAAAGCACTGAATTTTTTTCCTTTATCTCTAAGTATTCATTTTAACTTTTATAATTTTCTTTTTTCATCCGGTAAAATCTTTGAAAGCATAAAAATACTTCAATTTATCCTTGCTAATAATAATAAACTTTCATTTTATTCAAAAAATCCAGCCATAATACTTGAGAAAGACTATCTAAATTGGCTTTTAGCTTCTTCTTACTTTGAAATTGGAGATTATCCGGCATTTGAGTTTTATTACAGGCTAATTAATAATTTTCAAAGCTTTTCTGAATTTTATAATAATTTTAAACAAAGAGTTTCAACACATTTATATATGCTTGCATTTATAAATGATGAAATTAAAGGAACAACAAGTTTTTCACATTTTAGATTAGCCAGAGAATATTTAAGAGAGATAATGTTTGAAAAAGCAAAAGAACATTATCTTGAAGCACTAAAACTGGCTTTCAAAGAAGATTATGTTTTAATGCAAAAGATGATTTTTGCAGATATGCTTTTACATGCAAAAGAATTAAATCTTGACAATGAACTTATTTCAGAGCTTTTTAGTGAAGGAAAAGCCATATCAGAAAATTTCTCATATTTCTGGTATTGTTCAGGTAAATTTTATCTTGAGTCAGAACAACATAACCATGCAAAAATTGCTTTCACTAAAGCAAAAGAAATAGAAGAAGAAAATAAAAATATAAATTTAATTCATAATGTCGATGATATTATGAATTTATCACCAGATCTATTTATTTATAAACTAATAAAAGAAAATTTAGAATTGTTGGATAATCAAACTCCACTTCCTGTTCAAAACGATGAATACTGGTCCAGAAAGGAGTTTCAAAATGCACTTAACCATTATAAAAAAACTGGAGAAATTACCAGTCTTTCTCTAATGAAAA
>CAYRDV010000004.1:0-37964 GCA_964422885.1 uncultured Candidatus Sericytochromatia bacterium | reverse complement strand
TTGAGAAATTATCTGTTTTAAGACTGGATGGTGATTTATACAGCTCAACCTGGGAAACACTTATAAACTTATATGATAATGTATCCATAGGTGGTTATATCATTGTTGATGATTATGCACTAAAAGGTTGCAAAGCAGCTGTAAATGATTTTAGAGATCTTAAAGGGATTAAAGAACCAATCATAATTATAGATTGGGGTGGTATTTACTGGCAAAAAACAAAGTAAGGATTAAGACTTCCTGTTCATGCCAATAACAGGAGATAGGTTAATTAAAAATGAATAAGAACTTAAGCGTTTGTATATTACTAAAAGACAATTACTCTAACCTTTTGTCATGCCTGGATAGTATCAAAGATATTGCCGATGAAATCATTATTATCAATGCTTCTGGTCAAGCTCTGGAACACTCGCGAGTGTTCCCTACAAATGAATTTTCCATTTATACAAAAATAATTGATTATAACTGGAATGATGATTTCTCTGGTGCCAGAAATGCTGGGTTAAAAGAGGTAACCTGCCAATGGGTTCTCTCTCTTGATGCCAATGATACTGTTGGGAACCCAAGAGATATCCTTCCTTATTTGAATTCTCCTAATGATTTCTTCTTTATCAAATTCTTTGAAAAGCACTACTCAATCTCAGTTAATGAGCTAAAAAGAGAATTTGAAAATAAATGGTGGGTTAGTCTTAAAAATGAGCTACAGGCTCAGGAGTTTGAAAACATAAGTTTAAACCCAATGCTGATAAAAAATGATAAAAGTTTAAAATATCAAGGCCGAATATATGAAACCTTATCTGGTATAGATAGCCACGATAATAAAGATATATTTTCTGAAAAAATCGCTGAAATTAAGGTCCATCATAATTTCATTTCAAAAGAGCAGCAAATAAATGAAACCAAAATTACAGAATCTATTTTATTAACCTCAATAAGTGAAAATACAGAACTAAAACTTTTTTACAGGGCAAAATTATTGTCACTAAAATTACAACAGTTTCAGGCAATTAAACAAAATATAATCGATGAAATTATTGAGGTTGATTCCCTTATTGATTCTGTTGAAGATAAAACGTCTTTTGAATTCTTTTATGCAGATGTTATAGATTATCTTGTTAATGAAAAAAGTGAATATGTACCAATTTTATTGAATAAAGCATTGGAAATTTTTCCTATGTCATTATATATTCACTTTAATCTTTATTATTTATTTCTTTTATCCGGAAAAATACCTGAAGCAATTAAAACATTAATTTTTATGCTAAATCATGATAAACCTTTTTTATATTCAAAATTCCCAGCCAGAATACTTGACCCGGATTATCTTAATGTACTTATAGCGACAACCTACTTTGAGCTAGGGGATTATGAGGCCTTTGATTTTTATTTTAAAAAACTTGATAATTTTAATAAATATGAAACCTATTTTAATAATTTCAGAGATTCACTTGATTCTCATCTAAATATACTCTCATTATTAACAGATGCACTTAGTGAAACCACTATTTCTTACTTTAGATTAGCCAGAGAATATTTAAGGGAGATAATGTTTGAAAAAGCAAAAAACGCCTATCTTAACGCCATTAAATTTTCTTTTAAGGAAGATTATATATTAATGCAAAAGATGATTTTTGCAGATATGCTTTTACATGCAAAAGAATTAAACATTGATGATGAACTTATTTCCGAGCTTTTTAGTGAAGGAAAGACTCTATCAGAAAATTTCTCATATTTCTGGTATTGTTCAGGTAAATTTTATCTTGATTCAGAGCAGCATGACCAGGCAAAAGAATCTTTTCTAAAAGCAAAAGAGATAGAGGAAGCAAACAAAAATATAAATTTAATTAATAATGTTGATGATATTATGAATTTATCACCAGATCCATTTACTTATAAATTAATAAAAGAAAATTTAGAGCTATTAAATAATCAAACTCCAATCCTTGTACAAAACGATGAATACTGGTCAAGAAAAGAGTTTCAAAACGCACTTAACCATTATAAAAAAACTGGAGAAATTACCAGTCTTTCTCTAATGAAAAGGTTATTAACTGATTCTCTGGAAAGCGATTCGATGAAAGTCATTGATGGGATGGTGTGGCCAACAGAAGCATTTACAATGCTTGGAATAAAAAGAATAGATAATGTATTATTTTGCGTTGAGGATGTAATAAAAAACAAGATAAAAGGTGATCTGATAGAAACTGGTGTATGGAAAGGTGGTACAACTATTTTTATGAGAGCCATCTTAAAATTCCATAATGTGACAGATAAAAAAGTTTATGTTGCTGATTCCTTTGAAGGATTACCAAAACCTGATAAAAGTAATCCGATCGATTCCGATTCCAAATTCCATGAGCAACAGGAACTGGCAGTAAGTATTGATGAAGTAAAGGATAATTTTAAAAAATTTGGAATGCTTGATGAGCAGGTTGTTTTCCTAAAGGGCTGGTTTAAAGACACTTTAAAAGAGCCACCATTTGAGAAATTATCTGTTTTAAGACTGGATGGTGATTTATACAGCTCAACCTGGGATTCCCTGACAAACTTATATGATAAAGTATCCATAGGTGGTTATATCATTGTTGATGATTACTCATTAAAGGGTTGTAAAGCCGCAATTGACGAGTTCAGAAGTCTAAGAAATATCACAGAACCATTTTCAGTGATAGATTGGAGCAGTATTTACTGGCAAAAAACCAAACCATAAAGAAGAAAGATTGGGTAATAACAGGTGAACAGAGAAAAAAATGGATGGTAATTTAAGTGTTTGTATATTATTAAGAGATACAGGTTCTAACCTTTTGTCTTGTATTGATAGTATCAAAGAAGTTGCGGATGAAATCATTATTATTAATGCTTCTGGTAATGTTTTAGAACAATCTTTTGTAGGGAACAGTCTCCAGCCAGGTACATTCATACTTGAAGCTGGATTCCTGTTAGTCAGCGACTGTTCCTTACCTACAACCAAAATAATTGATTATAAATGGAATAATGATTTCTCCGATGCCAGAAATGCTGGTCTAAAAGAAGCAATCTGCCAATGGATTCTCTCTCTTGATGCTAATGATACTGTTGGGAACCCAATAGATATCCTTCCTTATCTTAATTCTCCTAATGATTTCTTCTTTCTTAAATTCTTTGAAAATAATTTAGCTGAAAAAGACACAATAGAAGGCTTTGATCAGGATTTAAATTTACATACAAATAGGGAAACTTTTGATATGTTGATGTATATAACTCCAAAGCCAATGCTGATAAAAAATGGCAAAGGTTTAAAATATCAGGGAAGAATATATGAATCACTATCAAATGCAGATTTTAGCAATTTTATTTCCCCTAAAATTGCTGATATTACTGTTTATCATTACTTTTCCTCTACAAATGAGATCGTTAGCAATAACACTTTTGTAAAAGAATTACTTTTGAGAGCATTTGCTGAAAAAAATAGTCTAAAACTGTACTATCAGGCACATATCTTTACTTTAAAAATGCAGGAAGAAGCAGAACAGGATATTGTTAATGAAATAATAGCCTTTGATACTTTACTGGACTCTGCTGATAAAAGAGAGGTTTTTGAATTTTGGTATGATGATGCAGTTAATTTTCTTTTTAAAACAAATTCATCTACTGCTTTACTTATTTTGAATAAAGGATTATCTGTTTTTCCAACATCATTAAATCTGCTTTTTCATCTTTACAATTCTTTTCTCAGATTAGGTAAAATATTTGAGGCAATAAAAGTACTTAATTTTATGATTTTACATGGTCAGCCTGCTATTAACTCAAAAACTCAAGCCAAACTTATAGATAAAGATTATTTATATTTCCTGTTAAGTTCAGCTTGTTTTGAATCAGGTAATTACCCAGCTTTTGATTTTTACTTAAACAAGATAATACATATATATAAATATCAAAGTTTTTTCAATAATCTTAAAGATAAATTGGCAACTCATATGAATATACTTTCATTACTAGAAGATTCTTTATCAGAAACAAGTTTTTCATATTTAAGAATTGCCAAAGAATACTTAAGAGAATTGATGTTTGAAAAAGCAAAAGATTCTTACTTTCATTCACTAAAGCTTGCCTTTAAAGAGGATGACTTATTAATTCAGAAATATATCTTTTCTGATCTTATTTTAAATGCAAAAGCTCTTTTTCTTGATGATGATTTTATTTCAGAGCTTTTTTCAGAGGTGGAGGTTTTTTCTTCACAATTTTCCTACTATTGGTATTGTCTTGGTCGCTTTCATCTTTTATCCGCGGAAAAGGAACAGGCATTAGAGGCATTTTCCATCGCTCAAAAAATAGAGAAAAATGCTTTCTCTAAACCATCCTCGGACTACCAAAATATTGATGATATTCTTTCCTTTTCTTATGATATGTTTATTGATGATTCAGCAGTTAATTTTGAAAATTTTATCAAATCTACAGGCAGTAATTTTGTTACATTTGTCGCATTTAATTCTTTTTTCTTTACAGACTCTGATTCAAAAAGTTCAAAATCAGACCAGTTAACATATCAGCTTTTCTTTAATACTTTACCAGAGCAACTCCACTCGCATTATCTTTATAATTTCGTTATGGATTCGTATTACTGGAATATCATTAAAAATACAGCGAATAAATTTAACAACTTTAAAGCTGAAAATAAATGGATTGATTTTTTAAAACAATTAGAGCTATTACAGCCAAAAGTTATTGTTATGGCTTATGTTTCAAACTACATTATTTATCTTATAGCCAAAATTCTTTCAGATAATATTTTAATTATTAATTTATATTCAGATAATATAAATATATTAGATTCAGATAGTTTAGAGTTTTTGCCCAAACAAAATTTTATTCAGGTAAATGTTACAGATAATGTGCAAACAGCTAAAAATTTAAAAGAAATTTTAAAAGAAAAAGAAATTGAATTTCTTTTTCTTGGTGAAAACTTATATAGTAACCTAAAAAATGAATTTGATATTTGTAAAAACTTTGTTTCTTCAAAAGGCATTATTATGCTTGATAATATTAACAAAAATGTAGATTCTTCAGGCTCAGAGATAAATAAACTATGGCGGGAGCTATGGCCTGAATACAAGACAAAAGAAATTTATAATAACCAGGAATCACTGTATTCCGGTATAGGGATTATTTTTAAATCACAACCTGTCAGAAAAGTATTTGAAAAATTTAATTTTGTCAGGTTTAATCATAAAGACGTAAAAACAGTAATGCATGTCTATGATGATGTAATTACTTTATTAAAATATTCCTTTGATGAACTTGGAATAGAAAATGAATTAAGTTTTAATGAATTAAAACACGGTTTCAATAATATTATTTTTACTCCTTTTAGCGTGCCAAAACTGAATAATTATATGTTTGACTATACTTATATTCCTTTTCAAACAGAACAATTAGTTCATTTAGTTCATATTAAGCATGATACAAGCTATATCAGAATGTTATACAATTCAAAAAGAATTTGGGACTACTCAAAAGATAATATTAGCTTTTTAAAATCAATAAATATAGAAAATGTATCTCTGTTACGTTTTGGCTATCATCCAAAAATGGAAATACTTAATTTTAATAAGAATAAAGATTTTGATATCATTTTTTATGGAAATATCTCGGAAAGAAGGAAAAAGGTTCTTTTAAAACTCGAAGATATGGGCTATAAGATAAAAATACTATGGAACCTTTATGGTTCTGAAAGAAATTCATTTATAGAAAGAGCAAAAATAATTTTAAATATTAATTATTTTGATAATGCCTTACTTGAAGAATACCGCCTCTCATTTTTAGCGAATAATGGCTGTTTTGTAATTTCAGAATCAGCAAACTACGTTAATGACCAATGTTTTAAAGATGGTATAGTTTTCTGTGATTATGAAAAACTAGTAGAAACCTGTGAGTTTTATTTAAGGCCAGAAAATGAATTTCTAAGAGACTCTATCGCCAAAAAAGGATATGATACATTTTCAAAGTATAAAATGACAGATAATCTTAAAAAAGCTTTGAAAGAAACTTTAGAGGGTATCTAACTCACCCCGACATAGGTGAGGATTAAGGTTGTAAATTCCCCTTCCTTTTGGCGTCAGACAAAGGGAAGGGGTTAGGGGATGGGTTAATGACATTAAGCGTTTGTATATTACTAAAAGACAATTACTCTAACCTTTTGTCATGCCTTGATAGTATCAAAGATATTGCCGATGAAATCATTATTATCAATGCTTCTGGTAAGCCTCTGGAGCATTCTTTTGTAGAAAACAAATTGTACTACGAAAACTCTTCAATTAATACAAAAATAATTGATTATAAATGGGATGATGATTTTTCCAATGCCAGAAATACTGGTCTAAAAGAAGCAACCTGCCAATGGATTCTATCGCTTGATGCCCATGATACTGTTGGGAACCCAACAGGTATCCTTCCTTACCTTAATTCTCAAAATGATTACTTCTTTCTTAAATTCTTTGAAGATAATCTTAGTGAAAAAGAATCTACCGAAATTATCGATCTTGAGCTTGATGTACAAGCTCCCAGGGATACTTTTGATGATGCAACATCTTTGGAAGTAAAACCAATGCTGATAAAAAATGCCAAAAATTTAAAATATCAAGGCAGAATTTATGAAGCCTTATCTGGCACAAATTATAACAATAAAGGAATATTTTTGGATTTAAAAATAGCTAATGTTAATATTCATCATAATTTTATTTCAAAATCTCATTACATTGATGAAATTAACAATACAAAATCTATTTTGAATCTTGCTATTAGTGATGGAGCACACCGTAAGCTCTTTTATCAGGCAAAATTGTTAACATTAAATATATCTCAGTCTCATATGAGCAGACCACAGTTTATTAATGAAGTAATTTATTTTGATAATATTCTGAACTCAATTGAAGATAAATCAGATTTTGAGTTTTTTTATGCTACAGCGATTCCTTTTCTTATCAGATTTAACTCAGATTATGCTTTAACCATGCTTGATAAAGCTGTTAATCTATATCCTGGTTCTGTTAATATTCTTTTTATTGCTTATAATTTATTTTTTAAATCAGCCAGAATATTTGAAATAATAAGTGTTTTAAATATTATTTTAAATTATGCTACTCCTGTTATTCATTCCAGAATTACAGCCAAACTTCTTGAGCCAGATTATATTTATTTTTTATTAGGCTCAACATATTTTGAGCTTGGTGATTATGTGGGTTTTGAGTTTTATTTCAAAAAAATTACCAGTTTTTACAAATATGCTGAGTATTATAATAATTATAAGGATTTAATATCTTCAAATCAGAATATACTCAATATTTTAAAAGATGGGATTTCAGAAACGAGTTTTTCATATTTCAGGATAGCCAGAGAATATCTTCGTGAACTGATGTTTGAAGAAGCAAAACAAGCATATCTTCATTCGCTTAAGCTTGCTTTTAAAGAAGATTATCTACTAATGCAAAAGCTTATTTTCTCAGATATGATATTGCACTCTTTACTTCTTTCTATTGATGATGAGACTATTTCAGAGCTATTTAGTGAGGGAGAAATAGTTTCAGAAAAATTTTCCTATTTCTGGTATTGCTGCGGCAGGTATTACATCAGTTTAGAACAAAGAGAAAAAGCAATCGAAGCTTTTGGAAAATCATTAGAAATAGAACAAAAAAAGACTGATATTTCTGAGTTTAATAGCATAGAAATGATTATTAATTACTCTCAGGATTTATTTATTTTACACTCAACACTTAGCTTTCTGGATTTTTGTGAAAACTCTGGTGATAAATTTTCAGATTTTGCTATAAACCAGGCTCGTTCTATTCAATTTATTAAACAAGGTTATTTTAAGCAATCTCAAAATTCTTTTAAGTTTTCACTTACTTTTTTGCCAACAGTTCTTCATTCTTACTTTTTTAACTCTTTTATAAATGCCTTTTACTGGAATATTATTAATAAAATCGCCGAAAAATTTAGTAATTTTAAAGCAGAAAATAAATGGTTAGAGTTCTTAAAACAAATAGAATCACTGGCCCCTAAAATAATAGTCAGTATAGGTGCGGAAAATTTTCTGATATACCTTCTTTCACAGGTTTTTACCGATGAAAATATTTTAATTATTAATGTTTTTAGAGAAAATGAGGTTTCGGATATATCATCTGATTTAGAAAAGAAAATTAATTTTCACCAAATACATAATAATGCATCTAAAAAAATTAATGACTTATTAAATGGAAAAGAAATAGATCTGCTTTTTATCAGTAAAAGTAGTTATGAAGGTGTAAAAAAGGAGCTTGATGAGTATGAAAAACTGGTTTCTAAAAATGGATTAATCATTATTGATGATATTAATAAACATTTTTTGGATAGTGACTCCCAAATACATAATTTGTGGAGTGAAATTATTTCAAAATATAATACAAATGAAATTCTTAATTCTAAAGAACAAGATTATGCCGATATAGGAATAATATTTAAACAAAAACCTGAAAGAACAGTATTTGATAAATTTAATTTTGCCAGATTTAATTTCAAAGGAATTAATAGCATCAGACCAATGTATGATGATAATATTAATTTATTAAAATATGCATTTGACGATTTAGGAATAGAATATAGCGAAAGTTATAATGAATTAAAACATAATTTTAATAATATTCTCTTTTTACCATATAGTAACCCAAAACTTAACAATTTAGCCTTTGATTATACCTGTATACTTTTTCAAATGGAACAACTAGCTGTTCATAAAAGAGATAGCAGTTATATCCGCTTAATCCAAAATTCCAGGCAGATATGGGATTATTCACAGGAAAATATAAAATATTTGAAATCAATTAATATCGAAAATGTATCGCTTCTACGCTTTGGCTATCATCCAAAAATGGAAGTCCTTAATTTTAATAAAAAGAAAGATATAGATATTTTATTTTATGGAAGCATGTCTGAAAGAAGAAGAAATATTTTAGTTAAGTTAAAAAATATGGGCTATAAAGTCAAAGTTCTTTGGAATATTTATGGACACGAAAGAAATCATTTTATTGAAAGATCAAAAGTCATATTAAATATTAAGTCATTGGAAATTTCTTTATTGGAAGAACATAGGTTATCATTTCTCCTTAACAATAGTTGCTTTTTTATTTCCGAATCACCCAATTTTAACGAAAATACTAATTATAATAATGACTTTATTTTTTGTGACTATAATAAAATAGTCGAAACCTGCGAATTTTATTTAAATCCTGAGAATGAGCATTTAAGACTATTAATTGCTAAAAAAGGTTATGAAACATTTTCTAAAGTTAAAATGACAGATAACCTAAAAAAGGTTATTTCAAACCTTAAACAGTAACAACTTTAGGTAATAAAATAAGCTGGCTGCGAGCTATCATAATTAAAAAGTTGTCATTCCGAGGCCCTTTTAGCCGTGGGAATCTCATCTATAAATGCCAAACGATAATTTTGAGATTGCCACACTTCGTTCGCAATGACAATAAACTTGCAATAAGTTTTATTCTCCTGTTTCCTTGAAATTTGATGAAAACTGATAAAAATGATAATATCATATTAACAGGTTGTAATTAATTTCTATGAAAAACACAAAGGAGTTTGTAATCTATAATGTTTTTCTGGAAGCAGTCTTCTAAGATTAAAGATAGTAAGATTGCCTTGGATAGTAGAATTGAGGTTCATGATAAATCTCAGTTTGAAGTAAAATTTGATTATAATTTCCTTAATACACTTTCCAAATCTGATAATAGCAAAGAAAAAAAATATTCGATAGAAGCATTTTTCTTTATTCCAAAAAATGTAGGTATTTCCGCAATAAATTATTCAAAATCTCAGTTTTATACGGATCTTCATGCCTATATCCGTTTTAAAACACCTGATATGACATTTAATGAAGTATATGATGAAAATAATGTTCATTCACCTCTAAGAATTTTAAAAATAAACCTGGAAAAATTACTAAAAAAGCCATCTGAGGAACTTAATTTAATATCTATAAATGAAGCGAAATTATTTGGTTGTCTGGTAAATGGCTTTCTGAAAGAAAGTACCAATCAGGTAAAAAAACTTATAAGCCAGGCAACTTATCTTAAAAATGCTTCAAGCTCACCAAAGATATTAAATTTAATTGAGAAGGAAATCAAAACATTTATTAATGATGCCTTAAATATTTTTAGCAAATATAGGGTGCTCAGAAAAGAATATGAAGAGCCAAAATGCAATATCGATCAAAATGTTTTAACTAATATTAAATTAGCAGATGAATATATTACTTATAGATTAGAAAATAGCTTTGCTTCTATTTATAATGAAATTGAAAATTTAAGTAATTTAAAAAATATCGATTGTAAAAATATTCTTTCTTTTATTACCCAGATAGCATATGAAGAAAGTCAATATAGATTAGAACAGGGTTTTATCTGCTTCAAAAATTCTACAAGCATTAACTATGAATATTATGCCTATAGATTTAGTGCAATTAAAAAACATATCTTTCAGGTACTTTATTTGGACATACGTCATGTCAGAAATGAAAAAAAATACAAAAATTATATGGCAATGCTTGGAGCAGGGATTGCAGCTCTTGTATATTTACCAGCTCAAGCTATGCTTGCTGTTAATGCAAATATAAGCTTTTCTGTGATCTTTCTGGTTGTTACTGCCTATATGTTTAAAGATAGGATAAAAGAATTATCGAGGGAATATCTATTTGATAAATTATTGGACAAATTTAGCACATATTTTCCTGATTATGATTTATTTATTCAGGATTATACTCAGTTAAAAGACAAAAATAACAGAAGTCGTAATATTATTGGACGTTGTAAAGAACATATGCATTTTATTGATAAGGAAAAAGTAAATTTTGACATTACAACACTGAGGAACCTTGATCATGTGGTTGATATCGATGAAGAAAGGGATGAAGAAGTTATTCACTATACAAAGAATGTCTACTTGAATTCGCAAAAAATAATTACGGCTCATCATCGAAGAACGAATATAAAAGATATTATCCGCTTTAATATTGTTGAATTTTTGAATAAACTGGATAATCCAATCGGTAATATTAACTTTTTTGATCTGGAAAAAAATATTTTTACAAGTATAAAGGCACCAAAAGTATATCATCTTAATATTATTTTTAAATATACTATTGGTAATGATACCCACCCTATTTACCAGCGAATAAGAGTTGTTCTTGATAAAAATGGGATTGTTCGTATAGATGAGGTAGTTCCAAGATGTAAATTTGATCAAAACAGTGGTAATATTTTAGAGGAAAAAGTGGATGAGAAAATTTACACTGGTTCACTTAAACCAGAAAGTGAAAGTATATTCGATAATGTAAATTTATAAACTCTATAACAATTACGTCAAAAAATAATAAACCCAAAATTATGATTAATTTACCAGTAGCAGAAACAGAAGGGAACAACTTTAGTTCTAATCTTTTAAAGCTTGCTGAAATAATCAGGTAAAACAATGGAACAAGCATCAACAGGGGTATTGGTTTGGTGGGTAACTCTTTCTGTCATCAGCATTTTTAATATCCTGCTATGGCTGTTTGCCAGAAAAAAAGCTTTATCAGCTCCACAATTTTATGAATTACGAAAGTGGCAGGTAATTTTGGCTGCTGGTTTTGTTTTTGGCTGTGCATCACGCTCATTTATCATCAGAGCGGATGTTCAAAGGTTTTGTATGATTGACTCATGGGTTGCCAGCGTATTTGTTGGCCGTTCAATTGCAACGATAGCTGAGCTTTGTTTTATGGCTCAGGCATCACTATATTTATATGAGCTTGCTAAAGATGCAAAGGCTAATTTTGCAATGAATCTCTCAAAAATAATTGTTCCACTGATTGCAATTGCTGAAGTTTTCTCATGGTATGCCGTTTTAACTACAAATTATATTGGTAATATCTTTGAAGAATCACTCTGGGGATTCTGCGGAGCTTTACTTCTGATCGGATTTAGTACTTTATGGCCTCATGCAGATCAAAAAATGTACAGATTTCTAGCATTTACCTGCTTTTTTATCTCTTCATTTGTGCTGTTTATGAGTACTGTGGATGTTCCTATGTATATTTTCAGGTGGACTAGTGATCAGCTTATGGGGCAAAAATATTTGACCTTAAGCCAGGGACTTTGGGATGCGTCCCACCGCTGGGTTGTTACTTATCGCTGGGATGATTGGAATACCGAAATACCCTGGATGTCAGGCTATTTTAGTGCAGTTGTCTGGGTAAGTATTTTTATGATTTTTGCTCCCAGATTTAAAAAAAAGAATAGTTAAGATAAATAAAAAATATTTGAATTACCCAGAAAAATTAATAAACTATAATATAAATAATTCACGATAGTTTGACCGGAGTATTTGAATACATGAAAAATTATCATAAAATAATTTTCCTGGCTGGAATGTTGATAATTCCGGGTCTTGCAAATTGCGGCGATGCGTCACCACCTGCGCCAGTTGTTTCTCCATCCCAAGCTAATAACGATAAGTTAGGACAACAGTTATCTGAAATTAGTACCAAAATTGAAGATATCAATGATAAAATAACAAATCTTAAAAGTAACCCCACAGGGTCTACGACTAAAGCATCCTCCAAACCCAAAACCGATAGCAGCCCAGCATCTGCGTCAAAACCCCAGGCATCGGAATCTCCAAAAGTTTCGGCATCAGCAACTCCTGCTCCGGCAAACCCAAAGGTAAAGGGTAGGCAAATTCTGGATAATGTTCTTAAAGTTGTTAATAATGCAAAAGGAATTATAGTTGAGGTTGATAAGTACGAAAGAGGTCTTGAGGTTGATAAATCTTCAACTTTTAATCTTAAATTCTGGTGCAGAAAAAGTGATTCGCTGGTTAAAATTGAAGTTGTAAATTCCACTAAAACAAACAATATAGGGGTAAAGCTCCGATATAATTCAGGAAACAATACTCAAAAAGTAAAAGTAAGGCCAGGAGGAGCACTTGGTCTCATAACAACTGAGCTTTCCCGTACAGATGATAATATTACTTCAATCAATGATTATACTGTTGATGGCACTGATTTTTATGGCATCAGTAAAAGGTTATCAGGAGATGATTATGAAGCGGAGTTAATTGGTGCTTCAAAAGTTAATGGTACTGACATTTATATTTTAAAAGTAACAAGTAAAACCGATAATTCGCTTGATCCAAGAATCAAATATGAGTATGTAGGTTTTGAACCTAAGACATTCATTATACGTTCATGGGAAGCTTTTGACGGGAAAAGTGAGGAGGCATTTTTCAAATTACAGCTAAAAACAGTAAAATTTGTAGATGACCTATCCGATTCTGATTTTAATATTTAAAAGCTTATTTGCTTTTTCAAGAGTTTCTAAATATCTTTTTCCTAAATTATTTTTAGGGATTATATCTTTGTACCATAAAATAATTTTCTGTGATGTTTCCAAAAGATGGTTAGACTTAAATATTTCCTCTTCTTCTTCACTCTCTATTTTGAACAAAATAGTTAAATTATCAGAATACATTTTAAGTGTCCTTAAAACTAAATTAAATAGAAAAAGAATTTCACAATCAGACTTTGTCTGAACAAGGGGCTTAAGCCCCTTGTTGTGAAAAACATTATATTTTTAACTATAAATTAAATTTTTTCAAATATACCAGTTAAATTTGTTGATCTTAATTTAAATTATAGTTGCTAATTGAAAGTATAAAACCACAAAGGTATAATCTTTGTGATAATTTAACATCAGGAGTTTTTCCAGAAAGCAATTTTCAATTATATTTTGCAGGGTTATATATGGATAAAGAAAATTTAAAAAAATTACGTGAAAAAATTGAAGAATATAGTGTTAGATTTATACAGGTAAAACAAGAGTTACATAAAACTATTATTGGTCAGAACCATTTACTTGATAGCCTGATAATCGGATTATTATGTAATGGTCATATTTTACTCGAAGGAGTTCCAGGGCTTGCAAAAACTTTATCCATCAATACATTATCAAAAATAGTAAATGCTAATTTTAAAAGGGTCCAATTTACCCCGGATCTTTTACCAGGCGATTTAATTGGTACTACTATATATGATCAAAGAGCAAATGATTTCCAGGTTAAAAAAGGCCCCATTTTCACAAATTTATTATTAGCGGACGAAATTAACAGAGCACCAGCAAAAGTTCAGACAGCCTTGCTTGAAGCAATGCAGGAAAAACAGGTTACAATAGGACATGAAACATTTTTACTACCTGAAATATTTCTGGTAATGGCAACTCAAAATCCCATTGAGCAGGAGGGTACATATCCTCTTCCTGAAGCTCAGCTTGACCGTTTTATGCTAAAAATCAAAGTAACTTACCCGACAAAAAACGAAGAGTTGAGTATTTTAAATTTTATAGAAAAACCTTTTGATCCACCTACAAAAGTAGTAGAGCCTGAATTTATTATGGAAACCAGAAAGTTAATAAATGAAATATATATAGATGAGAGAATAAAAAAATATATCATTGATATAGTTTT
Source organism: uncultured Candidatus Sericytochromatia bacterium (assembly GCA_964422885.1). Lineage (GTDB taxonomy): Bacteria > Cyanobacteriota > Sericytochromatia > UBA7694 > JACMQJ01 > CAYRDV01. Next base: position 23,444 of record CAYRDV010000004.1, on the reverse strand, counting down.
TGCTACCCGACAACCAAAAGCGTATGGTCTTGATATTTCAGAACTTATAGATTATGGTGCATCACCAAGAGCATCAATTTATCTTCTTTTATGCTCAAGAGCATATGCCTTTTTACAGCAAAGAGAATATGTAATACCAGAAGATATAAAAAAAGTAGCAAATGATATATTAAATCATCGAATAATTTTATCCTATGAAGCTGCTGCTGACGAAATAAATTCTGAAATTATAATAAAAAAAATACTGGAAAAGGTTCCTGTGGTGTAGAGACATGCCATGGCATGTCTCTACCACATAAATTATATTTTTAAAACTGTTCCAGAAAGCGAATATCACTACCAAGAAAATGCCTGATATCATCTATACCATAGCGCATCATTACCAGACGATTTAATCCAAGACCAAAGGCAAAGCCAGAATACTCATCAGTGTCTACTCCCTGCATTGCCAGAACATTAGGGTGAACAAGACCACAGGGAAGTAATTCAACCCATCCGGTATGTTTACATACACTACAACCCTTACCTGAACAAATCAGGCAGTTTATATCCAACTCGAATCCAGGTTCAACAAAAGGAAAATACCCTGGGCGTAATCTTATTTTAACTTCTCTTTTAAAAATCTCTTTTAATAAAACCTTCATGACATAAATAAGGTTTGAGACTGAAATATCTTTTCCAACCATCAAGCCTTCTACCTGATAAAAAGTATTTTCATGTGAAGCATCAGTTGCTTCATAACGAAAAACTCTGCCAGGAGATATACCTTGTAAAGGAGGTTTAATTTTTTCCATAGTCCTTACCTGAACCGAAGAAGTATGAGTTCTTAAAAGATTACCGTTGGCCAGCCAAAAAGTATCCTGCATATCTCTGGCAGGATGATCTCCAGGGATATTAAGAGCACCAAAGTTATGATAATCATCTTCCATCTCAGGTCCTTCAAAGATAGAAAAACCCATTGATCTAAAAATATCTTCGATTTCATATTGAATTTGTGTAATAGGATGGAGATTTCCCAGGTTTGGTTTTTCACCGGGAACTGTAATATCAAGCCATTCAGTATCTCCTAAAGAATCAAAAACAGCATTATCCAGTAAGGCTGATTTCCCTTCTACAGAGTTTTCCAATTCCTGCTTTGTAATATTTGCCAGTTTTCCAATTTCAGCCCTCTCTTCAGGAGAGACACTACCCAGAGTTTTGAGTATTGATGTTAATTCACCTTTTTTACCAAGATATTTTACTCTTAACTGATTTAATTCATCTTTTGAATTTGCTTTATTAATACTTTCTATTGCTTCCTGCTTTATAGTATTAAGTATCTCTTTCATTTTATTTACCAAATATTTCTTAAAGTTTATTTTAAACAACTTGCATTATATCATATGAAAAAATTATTTCTTAAAAACAAAGAGCTGGAACCCTTTGTTTCTAGGAAATAAAAAAAATAATCTGTAAAGTTAATGCATAAGTTATGTGAAATCTTTTCACAAGTAATAACAAATCTGTTAATATGTAGTTAGTTTGTGAGAATTTATATTGTGTTAAATTTAAGTTTTTATTTGACTATATTTAATTTAAACAAACTTTTAATCTCCATTTTTTTACAATTCGTGGAGGGACTGTGCGCGCTAGCGGTTTAACAGATGTAGGACGAGTTAGAGAAGTAAATCAGGATAGCTTTGCGGCTATAGATCTTATAGGTTTATATATAGTTGCTGACGGTATGGGAGGCCATGCTGCTGGTGAAAAAGCAAGTTTAAGTGCTGTTACTACTGCCATTGAAATTTTTTCTGCCTATGATTTTGAAGAGCAGAGGCTTAGTGGTAGTGAGGTAAAATTAAATATTGAGGATGTAATTAAAATTGCTTTAAAAGAGGCAAATAATAGAATTATCCAGGCCTCAATCAGCAGTATTCATCTTCAGGGAATGGGAACTACCGAGGTAATTGCAGTCTATTATAATAACAGTATTTATATGGGGCACGTAGGAGACAGTCGTGGCTATATTATAACCCCAGGAGAAATCAGGCAGTTAACAAGAGATCATTCTGTTGTTCAGGATTTAAAAGATCAAGGGCTTATCACTGAAGAAGAAGCAAAAGTTCACCCTTACAGAAACGTAATAACACGTTGCCTTGGGATGCAGGCAGATATTGATGTAGATACTTTCAGCCAACCTTTGAATGTAGGTGATAGAATTCTTATGTGTACAGATGGACTAACTAATTTAGTTTCAAATGAAGAAATTCAACAGTTTGTAATGTCTTCTGACGATCTTGAATCAATTTGCAAAAAACTTGTAGATACCGCCAATGAAAGAGGAGGACATGACAATATTACAGTTGTTCTCTTACACCATAATGGCGAATCATAAAAAAATAGTAATTTTTAGAGGTCTGCTTTAAAAGTGATAGTTCTCGACAAATATGAGGTATTAGAGGAAGTCGGCAGGGGCGGTATGGGTTTGGTTTACCGCGCAAAGGATTTGAGACTGGGAAGAACCGTTGCCTTAAAAGAACTTGTTATAAGTCAGGCAATAATCGGCCAGGAAAAAGATGAACTTGTTGCCCGTTTTAAACGTGAAGCCCAGACAGCCGCAAATCTTAATCACCCTAATATTATAACGGTGTTTGATGTTGGTGAAGAAAACAACCGACATTTTATTGCCATGGAATATTTACCAGGAAAAACACTGAAAGATTATCTTGATGAAGGTCATACTTACTCTCTTGAAGAAATACTGGAAATTCTTCTGCAAACATCAACAGGTTTAGAACATGCTCATTCAAGAGGGGTTGTTCATAGAGATATAAAACCTGGAAATATTAAAATCTTGGAAGAAAATGTTGTAAAAATAATGGATTTTGGAATTGCCAGAATCGAAAGCAGTACAAGTAATTTAACCCAGGATGGAACAATGTTGGGTACGCTTGGGTATATTTCACCAGAACAGTTACATAACTCAAAGGGAGTTGATAACAGGGCTGATATTTTTTCCTTTGGCGCCATGATGTATGAAATATTCACCAAAAGTTTACCTTTTGATGGTGGTACTGTTGGTTCAACCATTCTCAAAATCATGACAGAAAACCCCGTACCTCCAAGAAAAATTAACCCTAATATGCCTGAGTCACTGGAAAAAATAATTATAAAATGTTTACAAAAAGATCCTGCTCTAAGATATCAGAGATTTAAAGAAATCGTTCAGGAACTTTCTCTTTTTAAATTAATGCAGAATAATCCTGAGCTTGAATTTCAGCGCCAGATTTCTACTACCAAACCAGGGCTTGGTTCTCAGCCGGAATCTGAACAGGAAAAAAAGCCAGTACAATCGCCAGTTGAACCTGTTTCCAGCTCACAACCAGCAGCGAATTCACTTGCCTCGAAAATACTTTCGTCTCCAGGTTTTACTCCTAAAGCGTCCTCAGTTTCAGATATAAAGGGCCCAGGTGTTGACTCACAATCCAAAAATGAACCACCACTTCCATCGGCCCTGAGAACACCCGACTTAAAGGAAAGTCGACCAAATGTTCAAAACAGCCTTTCCACGAGTTCAAGTTTTGCGAATAGGCCACCATCAGCTGAAGAAACGCCTACAGAACTGAGAGTTTCATTTGTAAGAATGATCGGAAAAATGGGAGTTGCCAAAGGGCAATTTTCTTCTCCCAGAGGAATTGCTTTTTCCAATCAGGGCGTCTTACTAATAGCTGATACACAAAATAGAAGAGTTCAGGCGTTTGATGCTCTTGGGACCTTTCAGTTTTTAATTCAGGTAAGTGAAATGCAGGCACCATGTGATGTTGCGTTTGATAAATCAGGTCAAATTTATGTTATTGATTCTATGGATGCAAAAGTTCGGGCTTTTGATTCATCAGGTAATATTATCAATCGTTTTGGCGGAAAAGGAACAAATAATGGGCAGTTTAGATCGGTTTCAGGTATTGCAATTGGAAATAATGACAGAATTTATGTAACTGATACGGAAGGTTATAGAGTTCAGGTATTTAATGCCAGTGGGCAGATTATCACTATATTTGGAAAGTACGGGACAAGACCGGGCGAATATAAATCTCCTTATGCTATTACTGTCGATGATCATAGGATTTATGTACTTGATTATGGAATCCCAAGAGTACAGGTAATAGATAAAGATGGAATTTCCAGACTCGTTTTTGGTCAACGTGGAACAAACAAGGGAGAATTTAGTATTCCAAAAGGAATAAGTGTTGATAAATATGGTCGAATATATGTTGCTGATACTTTGAATCATAGAATACAAATCTTTGATAATAAAGGAAAATGGTTATATACCTTTGGAACTAAAGGAAGTGGTCAGGGGCAGTTTATGGGACCTGAGAGTATTGCCATAAGTAATGATGGCTATATTTTTGTTCTTGATAAAGGAAATAACAGAGTTCAGGTTTTTACTTACGAAAGTTAAATTTTAATTTTTTGTTTAATTTGACAGGAAGTACATTTACTGTTAAAATGTTTTAATAGATGAGTGATAAATGTCACCATTAATATACCTTTAGTTTTAGTTATATAAAGGATTCTGTATGTTGATTTTAAAATTCTCGCCAGAAGCTATTTTTATCAATGTTATTTCCGGCTTAATTAATAGCTATAAAGAAAAGTTTGGTAAAAAAGCCAAAATTAAAGTAAAAGCTGAAGATTCCAAAAAAATTAATAAGTAAGTTTGTTTTTCAAACACCAAATTTCCCACATTTTTCTATAAGCATTTTCTAGTTCCATAGCAAAGTTTCCTGAGTCAAGTAAACGAGAGCTTTTTAACTTATTTCGTAATTCTTTTTTCAAATAATCCAGTCTCTTAACATCATGTTTTAGATTTACTGCTATTTTTACAAAATCAATTGTATTATCTGTTGCTAAATCAGAAAGTTCTAATTCCTGAAGAAATGAATAGGTATACCGTGACAAAGCTTTATTCCCAAACAGTGTTATTACAGGTACCCCCATCCATAACGCTTCTAAGCTTGTAGTGGCACCATTATATGGAAAAGTATCCAAAGCAATGTCCATTTGATTATAATATTCCAGATGCTCATAAACATTTTTTGCTGAAGATATAAAATTTATCCGTTCAGGCTCTATATGATACTTTTCAAATAAAGAAAGGAGTTTATCCTTTATAACTTTTGCAGAACTTTGAGATGATATATTTGATTTAAGAATAATTTTACTATTTTCTATAGCACTTAGTACTTCTGACCAAAGCTCAATTGTTTTCTCTGATATTTTACAAAAATTATTAAAAGAGCCAAAAGTAATATAGCCATTAGTTAAAACAGGTAAATCACCAATAGGTGGTGTTATTTCAGGGGGCGAGTAACAATGAACAGGACGGTTAAGATGCCATAGTGTTTCTGAAAAATATTCTTCAATATTATCTGGGGCAAGCCAGCGATCAGATAATTTATAATCAATTACAGATAAGCCTGTACTAGCCTGGTAGCCAAGATATGATACTTGTATTGGTGCTGGTTTAATGGCCAGGACTTCCCACCGGTTTTTTGATACATGCCCGGTCAGTTCTACCAATATGTCAATTTTATCGTTAATAATCTGCTCAGCAAGGCTCTGATCACTTATCCTGGATGTATCATGCCAATGCTCTGCCATATTTTTAAATTCCAAAGTTAAATCATCTTCAAAATTTACATCCGAGTAACAGAAAATTTCTATTTTTCTGTTACTCGGACTTGCCAGAAGAGGTTTAATAAACCATGCGCAAGAGTGAGTAAAAAAGTCAGCACTAAGATATCCGATACGCAGTTTCTTTTCAATATTTAATTCATTTTCATAGTTATTAAATCTTGGTATATTTTTTAAAATATTTTTAAAATTATTTAATTCTTTTTGCCATTCTATATTTGAAATTCCGTCCTGATACTGCATAGATAAAAGTATACTTGAATAAGCTCCATAAAATTTGGGGGATAACTCCAATGTTTTTTTAAAATTTATTATTGCTTCTTTGAATTTACTTTGAATCATTAAAAGTAACCCTAAATTATAAAAGGCCATTGGCATTCTGGGATTAAGTTCTGTTTCTTTCTGACAATTTTTTTCTCCTTCCTCAAATTTCCCCTGTGCCATAAAAAGAAAGCCAATATTTGAATAAACACAGCTCATTATTGGGTTAATCTTTATAGCTTTTTTGTAAAATATTTCGGCTTCATCATACCTTTTTTGTAGGTATAGCATATTTCCAAGATTAACCAAAGCTTCAGGATTGGACGGTTTTAACTCAATAGCCTTTTTAAAATTTATTATCCCATTATTAAAATCACCAAGCATGATTAATGAGCTTCCTAAATTATGATAGGCTTCTGCCCAGTTTGTTCTATAATAAAGTGCCTGCTGAATAAATTTTACTGAAAAGGCATAATTTTTTTGTTTAAATTTAATAATACCAAGATAATGTAAAAGCTCGGGATTATCAGGCTCCATTTTTATTAATTCCATCATAATTTTTTCTGCTTCATTTAAATTACCTTTTCCCAAATATTGAATCGCCAGCTTAAATCGTTGTGATGCAGTTATAAGTTTATTAGTATCGGTAATATTCGGGTTAATTATTTGGTTTGGATTCCATTCCGGACCTGAAGAACTTTTATAAGACTTAGAAGATACCATATCCATAGTCCTTGCTAGAATTGATAAAAATATCAGATAAATTAAATAATACTTTCAGGAAACTATACAACATTTTTGAAAATAAATTTAAAAAATTATTTCTGAATAAATATTTTGTTTATTTTCATCAGCTTTTTTCAATTTTAAGTTGTAATAAAAATATGTTAATTCTTTATTATGTAGCACAACAATAATAAAGAAAGATAGTATGATTTAATAAGATTATTACCTACTAGTAATGAAAGGAAGTTAATATGGGACTTGGAGGCGTAATGCAGGCTGCCGGAGCCATGGTTAGAGCAGAAGGGGAATTTAATCTTTTAAAGAATGAAGGCTATAAGCGTGTGAGCGTTGATAGTACTTTGGCAAGAGCGCGTGGAGACGAATTAGGGGGTAGATCCCGTGAAGCTGATGAGTCAAATAAGAAAGTTGTTGATACCTTTTACCAGAAAAAATCTGCCGATTTAGCTGCACAAGCTGCACAATTAGGATTTATATCCTCTTTAATCACCGTTGGTACTTCAATTGGACAGGGTCTGTCCAAAGGAGATGTTTTTGGTGCTATTGTTGGTGGTATTAATTCCGGTTTTGCTGCTTTAGGAGCCTATTTTGCAATGGTAGGCGCAAATGAAGAAAGGGATCTTGTTAACCAGCAGTTTGGAAAACTGTCAAAAGGTGCAGAAGAAGATCAAGAGAATATGAGAGCACTTGATTCTAATGCTTTTATATAATAATTTAGATAGAGCTAGCTGATATTTTAAAGACTAAAGCAAGATTTTAATTTAGGAGCATATTACGTATGGGAAGTATACAAGGCTTAAGATCAGAGGGTTTGGCTTTAAGAGCAAAAGAAGATACAAATCTACAGATTTCAGGTTACTTAGGCGGAGTAAATAAAGTCCTTGGTGGACAAATAGTCCAGATGATTGATCAGTTACAGGGTATTATTAATGAGAGAACTAAAGCATATAATGGTCTAGTAGGTAAAATAAACCAGGAAGTTAACGGTAAAGGTGGTCTTGGTGATCAGGGAATTAAATATTGTTTTAGTATGGTTAATAATACAATAGCTCTAATCGGTGCTATTAAGGCAGGTAATGCCTATCAAATTGCTTTTGCGGCTATTGGTTTTTATCAGCTTTATTTAGATGCCAAAAAAGCAAAATTAACAGGTGAAGCTGCTATATATGATTATGAAAAAATGGTAAGTCAGTTAGGTTTTTCTGATGTAGATCAGAATGAAACACTCATTGGTATCGGAAAATCCTATGAAGATGCCGGTGCTGTAACTCTTGTAAGAGCAAGAGATGGTCTGATGCCAAGATACAAGCCTTTAGATCCGGCAGCAGGGGTTATGGGGAGAAGAGGTTATATCGGTACTCTCAGACGTATTTAAGGTTTTCCTTATATTTAATTTCAGTTAGGAGATAATAATGGGCGGCATTTCATTTCAGGTTTTGGTTACACGTTCAGGAGTAGATCATATTGGAAGTCAGCTGGCAACAACTGCGGCTTCAGTTGGTTTGGGAAGAGCGGTTTATGGCCCTACATCATCAGAGCAGAAATCTAATCATGAAACTGATAAACAGGCTGAGGAAAATGCAACCTGGGTATTTGAATATAGAGCCTTATTAAACTCCAAATTAACAACCCTTACAACATCTCTTACAAGTGCTTATACAACTGATCTTGATTCTGCAATGGGCGCAAAGTTTGCCGTCTGGGGAGGAAATAAAAATGCGATGCAGGGCTTAACCGGTAAACAAACAGGTGCCCCTCCATCTACAATTATTGATCCTGGTGCTGCAAGAACTACATATGCATATTTAAACGGATGGGGAAATACCCCCGGTGTAACTTATAGCCCAGGAGGAACTCCTGACTGGATGGGAGACTCGGCCAATACAGCTGCCGGGAATGCAACAACTGTCGGAATGACTGTAGCGGCAGGCGGTTCTATTACTGGTACAACTACCTTTTTAGCAGGAAGTAACACTAACAGCAATAACCTTCTTCTTGATAACCTGATTGTTAATTTAACCAATACCGCAAATAATGATTTTACACAAAATAAAACCCCGATAATTTCAGGTTTACCAGCTCCTATAGCTGCAAAGAGAATAGGAAATAATACAGAATTAACTCTGTTTAAATTTTTTGCTAAGCCTGAAAATCTTGATATTTTAAGATTTGGTCTTTTTAATGATATATATGTTGTTGGGACATCTTCATTACCTACAGGAAGCCAGACTCAGGGTAGTATTTCACTAAACTGGGATAATATAGCTGGGCAAATTGTTATTAAACAGGAAAGATATGCTGCATTTTTCCATTCATGATTCTACGTAATTACTAGAGAGGTTTCGAATGTCTATCGGATTTATTGGTGGAGGTGTAGGCAGCAAAAAATCTGTTGATGTCTTCAATGGTAATGCTAGCGCCCAGATTGATGTTTCAATGCAAAATGTTCTTAGCAGGTATGATGTCTCCAGAACAGATCTTGATCGCCTAGTTGATAGTGCTCAAAATGGTACTTTCGATATTACCAGTAAACAGCATTATGGAATGTTTCAGAAAGACTCTGTAAATGGCTGGGCAGAAACATGGTATGCTGAGTATAGAGCGGTTCTTGCACTTAGAGCTGATGCCCTGCAAAAGAAATTACAGGCATCTTACAACAGAGTTCTTGAAAGAAGTGCTTATGCCGAAATAAAAGAAGATAACAAATCAATCTTTGCTCCTTATGCAAACAGAACATTCAGTGGTGCAGATGTAAGTTATAAAATGCCCGTTGCAGCAGTACTTATGAGTGACATAGGTAATGTTGCGGCTGGTCCGACCCCCCCACCTGTTCCAACAGCAACTCCAACCTATAATCCAAACTGGCAGAACGATATGAGAGCTGCTATATTAGCCGCCGCTCCCCAAAGTCCTTTTCCAAATCAAAACATCAGGTTAGCTCAGGCTCAGGCAGCTATTGATGCGGTTAATGATGCTATTAATTTTAATGGTATAACAGATCCTGTTGTTATTCAAGCTATGATTGATGCTGGTCAAATAGCAGCAATCAATGCTTTAACAAGTCAGGCAACACAAGCAGACCAGGATAATATTGCACCTTGGACAAATTTTGATCAGAATGGTGGTGGTAGTTCACCAGCTACTTTTTTCTACCCAAACGCAGACGGTTATATGCGGACAGATCTTGGCAATCTCGGGTTTTCTACTCTGGTTAACCCATACCCGGCAGGTAGCTGGCCACTTTCAGGAAGTATGTATGCTACAGTAAGAATGGCTGCTGAGGGTGTTATTCCGCCACCTCCGGGTGCACCTACCGCTACGCCGGGTGTTCCTGGTGTCACAGGTTGGTCTGGTGCTTACCAATCCGGAGCCAGTAGAGGTGATAATCCTAAATTGACCCTTCCAATGTTTGGAGCAGGTGATATACCAATAGATTTTTCAAATGTACCAAGAGAAGTTTATGACACCCTCCTCACCAGTGCCCCTGCTATGGAAGCACTAAATCATGCAATATTAGAGATACAGCAGTCTTTTTATACAAGACAATACCAGGATATTGTTGAGGGAAACAGATATGATGCATCTACACTGAATATGTCCATGATGATCTATCCAGGTCCCTATACTATTGAGACATTTATTGATACATCTTTTCCTGCCGGTTCAATCATAGAAGCTGGTTCAAAAAGTATTATTCCAGCAATTCCCCTGGGAATTGGTCAGTTAACAATTGGCCCGGATTTGTACTTTGGCCATTTATCGGCAATCAGTGATTTGGGTGGATTCCCCAAATGGCCATCAATAGGAATGTCAGGAACACTTATAACAATACCTATTCCATACGTGCCAATTACTTTATCTTTTAATGTTTCATATGATTTGGTGGCAGATCTTCTGGAACAGTTTTTTAATGCAATTAAGACACCTGTTGTTGAAGCAATGCAGATACAAGCCTACTCGGCTTCAAGTGGAACAGCATTTGATACCTATGCTTCAAGGGGTGAATACCATTTTACAGAACCTGGTATAAGTACCGCACTGGATCAGGTTAACTTTTCTATTTGTGGTATACCGATTAATTTCAGCGGTCTTTACAATAAGTTTATTACTGCTGGTGCAATTGCTCCTCCATCTTTAGGAAAGCAGGTAAACCAGGCTTCTGTAAAAGAAAGAATATTTGAGTATAAGCATACTATTCAGGCAGAGGAAAATCGAGAAACAGAAACCGGTGCTTTTTTTGCGACAAATGCTTTCTTAAGTCAATTTGAATTAAATAATATGGAATCTGAATACTGGGTTGGTACCCAGCAAAATGAGGAACTTGTCAATACAGATCTGGTAAGGGCAATGAGTGTTGCCGGTAAAGAATTTTTGGGTATTATTGCTGGTGTCTTGATTGACGTTGGGGGAAGCGTCAGTAATGCTATAATAAATTCATTACTGACAATGATTTTATCTGCCGCATCTACAGCTCAAATTGCCAGTACAATATATAAATTAATGTATGAGGATACAGATCTTGAGGCAGATATAGTCGGACAAATTCCTCTTACAACATCAAAATATAAATCTGAAGGTTATGATTATATAGAAAATGATCATAAGCCTTTTGAAGGAGATTCTGATTTTAACTATGCGCCAAGTACAGGGCCTTTGAGCTTTTTAAATGATTTATTTGATTCAGGAACACCAGATTTTATTCTTGATGGTTATGCCAATACCAGAAGGTTCAGGAAAAAAACAGGTGGCGCAGGCGGAGCCTGGTCGGAATCAGTTTTTATGTCAGACGTAACTGGCTATAATCAAAATGCTGAAGATGGTGTAGGTCCAAGAGGACATGCCGGTAGAGGAGGTCATGGACAAGATGATGGTACCTTCTGGAATGACACTGATCCTGGTGATATAAATGAAGTATTTGTTGGTACAAGAAAAGTTACTTTCAACAATCTTAAAGAAGGTTTTGGTGAGTTTACGGCTGCTAATATATCAACAGGTGCAGCAACATTATCTGATTCGTTTACAACTTCAAATGCAACCAGTTCCTTTGCGGGTGGTGCAACACGTAATACCGAGGCAAAAGCATACAGATATACTGGTGCAGATAGCCGTATATTCGGAAGACGTTATGATGCAGCAGATCCTGTTAATTTTGAAACTTTCAATGTGGGTTTATATACAACTGCTCCTTTGGATCCTAATGGTAGTCCGTTTGGAGTAACAGCTCATTATGACCGAAAAAATCAGTATAGTATGAAATTTACTCCAACTGCTCAGGGTCAGCAAATATCACTATTTGCAGGACAGGCTCTTAATCCTACATTTGGTGGTTTTATTAAGATGTCTGATATAGATAAAAACAAAGAAGATGATGTTCTTATTAAATATGATCAGGGTGGTATGGCTGCAGTCAGGGCTCTTGGCTATAGTGGAGGGGATCAGCAGTTTGGTGCAGCACCGGATGAAACATTAAACGAGCTTAATCAGGTACTTTATGAGCATATGCATTTACGCCAGGATGGTAGAAATCTTTCTACAATACGTGAGTACAGGGATGTATTTGATACAGGGTTAATGAAAAATGTCTTTGTTTCAGGGCAGACATATCATCCCTCAGGAGGTGGTATTACTTCATCCATTGAGATAAGATATGATTCAACACAGGGTAATGCTACTCTTCAAGCCAATACAAGAGAATTTTATGATGTTTCTAATAATGCAGCATATGGCTCAGGTAGCAAATATGATCCATATAATACACCTTTTCTAACGAAAAGTAAGGGAAAAGCAACGGTTTATCTTAATACTTATTTTTCCAATAAAAAGCGTGCAAGTAATAAAAAGACCTAAATAATCTAATAAGGAGTTATAAAGGATGAGTTTTTCTACTGTAAATATTTTTCAGAATGCATTGAAAGCTCTTAGTACAACACCAGGAAGGAATGTTCCTGACAGAATCCAAAAGGGTGGTGCATTTGCACCAACTACGTTTGAAGCTGTAAGTCTGATGAGAGCAGAAGAAGACAATCAGTGGGAGAACTCATATATTAATAAATATCAGGCTCTAATGCAAAACAGGTTAAACCGCCTGAAACAAGATTTAACCAATGCATATAAAGCAATACTTGAGATGTCAACAACTCAACAGATTAGAGAAAATAGCCCGGTAACAGCAAATACGGCAATTACGGATGTTTACGGCAGAACAATACCTGATCTTTCAGGAACAGCAACCATTACAGCCGGCTCAGTATTTGTGACTGGTGTAGGAACAGCATTTTTAACCCAGTTAAAATCAGGAGATACAATTAAAGTAAATAATACAAATAAGGTTTATACTGTAAACACGATTAGTTCAAATACTCTTCTTTCATTGACAGCAGCTGTCCCTATACCTGATGGTTCTACTATTTCAACATTAAGTAAAGATAATGCTCACGGAGCATTCAAAGGGCTTACATTTTATGAAAATAATACTCAGTTAAATGCTGATGATATGGGTGGTGATTTTGGAGATAAAAACTGGAGTGCTTCAAATCCTCAGTCAACACCGGATGGTGTACCAAGTTTCTGGGTAAAAGATGATATATATCAGTATCTTACACCAAATGGGGTTAAAACAGACAAAGATCCGGCATTTCAGGACAGATATGAGATGAGGAAGCTCTATAATAACGGTTCTGCGATGCAGGTATCAAATGATATGAAAATAGCTTTCCGTACAGAAGAAGTACCACCAAAAGCACCTGACCTTGGAATACTTGGATTTCTTGGTGATTTAGGGCCAAAACCATTTATAGGCGGGGAAAAAGTTGCCGAATATTCAGCAGAAGTAAAAGCAGGTGGATTCTTTTCTACAGTAAACTATCTTTATAACTTTGCCCCAAGAGAAATGAAATACAGTTATCCAACGGCTTATAGTACAACCACTGAAGAAACAGGTTCAAGGCAGATTGGTGGTGGTGCAGGTAAAAAACAAGCCGTTTTATTTAACCGTGTTCTGACTGATTCAAGAGACACAAAAAATCCAAGTGGACCTTCTAATAACGAAGATTCAAATATCCAGGCACTTGATAATAGAGGTAATAAACCAGTTGAGGGTTACAGAATAAAATGGGTTTCAAGTAATCCCAATGATGGTTATATTACAGAAGTAAATCCGACATGGTCAGCGACAGATACCAGTGGTGGTGCCCCTGGTAATGATCAAAGAATAATAAGCAGAAGGCATGTATCCAATGATCCGGAATTTTTCTTTTTGAATGGATCAGGCCTGCCTGGTTCTCCTTCGTTCCGAACTGCAAGTGATGTAGTAAGGACTTTTAATACAAATTACCCCAATACAGATCAAAAAATTACAGAATTTGGTACTCAGGAAAATGTATCAGGTTCGATTGAAGACAGGATAAAATGGGAGTATGCCCATGATGGTAAAGGTGCAGCAGATCTGAACCGTGATCAAAATATTAACCTGGGTGATCAGCATGATGTTAAAGCAATTTTTGTAAATCATTATATAGTTGCGGTACAGGATATAGAACTGAATTCAAGCTCAAAGTCATTTGGAAGAGTACGAGCTGAAGATTATGGTGCTCCAACCCTGGACCATCAAAAACTGGTTCGTTCAACAGGTATTGATGGTTCTGCGGATCATGTAGCAAATGATGGTGCCGCTGATGGTGCAGGCCCCAAAAATGGAACAATAAGTAATGGTAATTTTGATGATACAAATGAAAAATTACTATTGGCTGGTTCGGGTAAAATCTCCAAAAACTTTGATGGTAAATTTGTTTCAAGGCAATATCAGATCAAGAGTTTTAACGGACAGAATATATCAACAAATAATACTGATGTAAGTATTAATGCCCAAAATACGACAGACCCGGTAATTATAGCTGAATATGAAGGTTTCAAGCGTGCGGACGCAATGACCAAAGGTATGGCTCATGACTACTTTAATGATTTAAACAGTAAAGACAGAACAGCATTAGAAGCAACGACTCTGGATACAAAACTGGAAGTTGAAGTTAATGCCGCAAAAATGGTTGATACTGACTGGCATTATTCACAATATATTGGTGCTAATCAGGATAGTGTTATGTTCAGAAATATTACCAGTGTTTCATATGTTTCAGGTGGTATACCGGGTGGAATAAGTATTCTTTATGATTCCAGTATCAGAGATGCGTCAGATACCTTTGATAATGTGAATGTTGGTTTTAGAAAAACTTTTAATATTGAAGGCCGTGATTATCAAACTGCATCATTTCTTCCAACTCAGTATCTTGATAATGCAGCGATGGCAAATATATATTCTGACACACCTTCATATAACCTTCAGGCAGTTAATGTAACTGTTTCAGGTTCAGGAGTTTCTGGAGGAGCCGGAGGAATTGATCTTATTGTTAATGGTGTATTAGCAACTCAAGTTCCACCTGGTTCAGGTAACTATAATATAGCGCCATTATTAAAACCAGGTGATAATGTAATAGGAACCCAGATGAGATTTACCGGAGCAAGTGGGGTTGACAGCTTTAAGCTGACTGCCGGAGCAGGAAACAGTGTAGATGTTAATAAATGGATTAACGCAAAACTATCTACTGATCGTGCAAACACAGGTGATGCAGCTATTCCTGAATTAAATAATCCGTTTTTGACTACTTCTCAGTCTTCATGGCAGTCTAAAATAATGGTCAGCCAGGTTAAAACAGCAACCTTTGATTTGGATGGAACAGCTGGTTTAAGTGTAGATGAAACTAATAATTATAAAGAGGCCCTAAACAGCCTCGGTGGACTTAAAACGGCGACAAAAGTAAAAAATGAGAATTCATTTGCAAAAATTCTTGTTGATGCCCTAAATAAAAAAGAATATCAGGATATTTATTCTATGGGACTTTTAAATTCGTCAAACGGTAAAAATATGACAATTAAAGCTCAGATTACCTCACCACAGGGTGGTTCAGTTAATGCTTCTCTTGATATAAAATATGATCCATTGAATAATAAATTTACTTTAGTTCAAAGTAAGTTTGAAGCAACAGGTGGAGTATAAATTCCCAGAGGGGCCCCTGTTTCGGAGTACCGAAATAACTCCCAGAAATACTGGGCCCCTGTTTCGGAGTACCGAAATAAAATTTGAATTTTATTCTGAATTGTAATATTATGTAAAAGTAGAGCTTGTTTCATAGGAGAATTTATGAACATTGATGCATTAAAAAGTGGAGAGCTTGGGCAATATTTTAATTTAATTTCTAATCCTGATTTTATTAAAGCAATCAGGTCCGCTGCAAATACGGGGAATAGTACAGGGAAATATGATTCCCTGCTTGATAACCTGGATAAACTTAGCGAACTATTATCCCAGAGTAATAATATTAACTCTTCTGCCTCAGGACAGTTACCAGCTGCAAGTGCTCTGGTAAATGCCCAAAATCCTGAAAATCTTGAGCTGGGAAAAATTGTTGATGATTTAATTGCAAAAGCTGATTTAATGCAATCATTACTTGACTTAGATATTATTCCTCCCGATGAACAGCTGGTTGATTTTTTGGCTAAATTACGTCAGATTATTAGCAACCTGGACAAAGAAACAAGAAAATTACAGGCAGATCAAAAAGAAAAAGAACCAAAAACAGAATATAAATTAGCACCTTCCAGTGCAACCAAAAGTGGATTTGTGGAAGGCTTAACCCTTTTAGCAAAATAATTAGATGGCAAAAAGACTTGAAGATATTCTGGCCGAAGGCAATGAATATTTAAATGTAAAGGACTACGATAAAGCTGAAGCTTTATTTCAGGATGGTATAGAAAGTTACCCAAATTGTGCTCCTATGTACAATAATCTGGGAATGATCAAGTTACTAAGAAAAGAAGTTGAGGTCGCTATTTCCCTTTTTGAAAAAGCGATAAAACTAGATCCTAAAACATTAGAAGCCTATCAAAACCTTGGGAGCTGTTATCTTTCAATGCAGGAGATTGATAAGGCTGAATCAATGCTTCTAAGGGCTTTACAAATAGAACCAAATAATTTTAATACATATCATAATCTTTCAACTTTATATATTCAAACAGAGCAGCCAGGTAAAGCAAAAAAATCCCTGGAAAAATTATTACAGATAGATAGTGAAAATTATCAGGCTTCATTTATGCTAGGGACAATTTTCCTCTCGTTGAAAGAATATTATCCGGCTATTGCAAATTTTCTTTACACTCTCAGAATAAAAGAAGATTTTCACAACGCAAAGATTGGCCTTGCAGAAGGATATTATAAACTTGGAAGATACAAAATGGCTTTAAGAGAGTTAGAATTTCTGGCAAAAGATTTACCTGAAATGGTAACTCCTTATATTAAATCAAGCCTGATTCTTATTGAAATGGGACATAATATTGATGCGATACCACTTTTAGAAAAAGCGATAAGTATTGATAATTCAAATCTTGAAGTACTTGAGATTCTAGCAATCTTATATGAAGAAATTGGCAATAAAGACAGAGCAGAAGAACTGTATCAGGAAATTTTACTTCTTGATTCTGAGAATAAGAGTGCTGCTGAAGGAATTGAGCGGTTAGAAAAATTAGCCTCTAAACTTAACGAAAATATTTCTTAAAATAAAACACTGGCTTATTATAATAAGTCTCTCTATCTATATTTAATATCTTCCATAAAGTATATTTATTTTATATATACCTTTGTTGGTTAATTATTAAATCATTGTAAATTGTTTGTTTCTATAATAAATTAATACAAATAAGTCATTTATAATGGTTTATAAGTCGGGTATTTAATTTTCTAAATTAGGAGAATTTTAATAATGAGTTCTTTATCTGTAAATAACTTAATTGTAAGTATTGGTATTGCGTTTGATGCCCAATTAAAAGCAGCTGATAATTTGTTTTTTGCTTCAGCTGTTGATTTTTCTGATCCAACAAGACCAATGTTTGGTGGTTCACTGGGAGACTCATCAGGAGTAGCAACAACCCTATACGGTGCCAATACAGGTACAGGTTATGCCAGTCCAGATAATCCTGTTTCCGGTTCTCCTGTTACTGTAAGACAGATAGCAACCGCCGATGGACCAAGATATCAGGTTACAGATGGTAGCGGTAGAGAAATTAAAGTAGAATCCCCAAATACAACCGGAACTTATAGAAATGTCCCAAGGTATCTGGTTAAAGCAGATGGTATTGTTTATGATGTTCTGGCAACGCAATCTGCAGCAGGAACCGGTCCATATGGTATTTGTACCCCGACTAACACACAGGGAACTCCTGCCCTGATAGGCGATCCAGGTGTGGCTTTTGTAGGTCTTCAGCATTATGCCAGAGCGACAGGACGTATAACATTTAAAGCAAAAGAAGGTGCAACCCTTGCAAGAGCTCAGGATGACCTGCAAAGAACTGGTAGTATAGTTCAGCTACTTACCAGGCTTCTTGAATCAATTCAGGATGAAGGAAAAGGGTTTAGCAGCTTAATAAGATAAGTTAAAAAATAATTTTTAGGTAGGGGCGTTCAATTAAACGCTCCTATTTCATTTTATACCCATCATTCAAAAAACGGTTTTATTTTCAATAATTATTAAAGGCGTTTTTTCTTAAATACTGATAAGATATTAATAGAAACAGATTAATTAAACTACTTTTACCAGGAGATTTTAATGAAAGTTTTATTGGCTATATTGCCATCATTTGAGTCAAGAGGCTTTCTGATTCCTCATCTTGGTATTGCCTGTCTTAAAGCATACCTAGCAGAAAAACTTCCTGATGTAGTGGTAAATACTATTGATTTGAGGCCAGAAAATGGAGCAGGTGAAATATGGGGAGATGATGACATGCCCCAGATAACCTTTAAGAAAACATTTGTCAGTGATATTTATGATTTACCATTAATTGCTTCTCTTATTTACAGATTTAAAAAATATTCCAACATTACCAGTCTTATCAATCCTGAACCTAAAGTTGTTTCCAGGTGGGCTCTTGAGCGTTCTATTTTTCCTGAAGCGATAATGGAACAGTTAAAAAAAACGCATAATTTTATATTAAGTCATTTAACCAAGTTTGGTGGTTATGATGTAGTTGGTTTCAGCCTCTATACCTCTAATTTATATTTATCTGTTTTTATGGCTTTACTGATAAAACTTACTTATCCCAATACTAAAATCGTGTTTGGCGGACCACAGGTTACTCAGGGAGAAACTACCAGAGAATTATTAATCAAAGGTGATGTTGCTGATTTCCTGGCTCTTGGTGAAGGAGAACAGCCTTTAGTTGATATCCTCAATTCTATAATAACCGGGCAATCAACAGAAAATATTATTGGAGTTAAAACTAAGGCAAACTTTGATAAAATTGATACTTTTTATCAGCAGGCTAATTTGGAATCTTTACCTACTCCTGATTATGAAGGTATTTTGTTTAAAGATTTCAACCCAAAATTAATCTCAGTTTATTCCAGCTATGATTCTGAACAAAACATCTTTGGTAAAAAGTTTAAAAGACGTTCCCCTGAAAAAGTAATTAATGATATGGAAACTTTAAGTAAAAAACATAATATAGCCCGTTTCCACTTTTCTGACAGTTTACTTAATTCATCCGAAGAGTGGCTGGAGGAATTTATTAATCGTCTTGAAGTCTCTGACCAAAAGTTTCTCTGGCAAGGTTATTTCAGAGCTGAAATGGGTGAAGATTTAATCCACAAAATGAAAAAAGTGGGACTTAGTGGAGCTACTCTGGGTATGGACTCTTTTTACCTCCAAAATTCAGCTCCTGAAAATATTCCTGTTAGTAATTCACAAATTTTAGATACTATAAAATTTCTGATTAAAAATGAGATTAAAACCTTTATAAATCTTTTGGTTTGCTACCCTGGAGAAAATGAAGAAGATTTTATGAATACTTTTGAGATTGCAGAAGAACTTTATAATCAGTATAAAATAATGAATAATTCAGAATTTTTTAATATGTCTATACGTAATTTTCAAATGAGGACGTTTTCAACAGTTTACAATGAGCATCAAAAACTCGGATTGGAAGCTGATAATTGGGAATCTTATTTTTCAGAAGAGCTTTACCCTATGGAGCTTAAAAATGTTTTTAAAAAGACCCTTTATTCTTTTAAAGTTAATGATGTGCCACTAAGTGAAACTCACCACAGGTTATTTATTATTAACCAGATTAAAGATAAAAATATAGCGAGTTTTTTAAAATGTCAGCTAAAGAATTTACATGAGGCTCAATTCTAATAATATAATGGAATTATAGGGCCTGTTATTTTTTCACTTTTATAAGGAGATTTTAATGAAAGTTTTATTGGCTATATTGCCATCATTTGAGTCAAGAGGCTTTCTGATTCCTCATCTTGGTATTGCCTGTCTTAAAGCATACCTAGCAGAAAAACTTCCTGATGTAGTGGTAAATACTATTGATTTGAGGCCAGAAAATGGAGCAGGTGAAATATGGGGAGATGATGACATGCCCCAGATAACCTTTAAGAAAACATTTGTCAGTGATATTTATGATTTACCATTAATTGCTTCTCTTATTTACAGATTTAAAAAATATTCCAACATTACCAGTCTTATCAATCCTGAACCTAAAGTTGTTTCCAGGTGGGCTCTTGAGCGTTCTATTTTTCCTGAAGCGATAATGGAACAGTTAAAAAAAACGCATAATTTTATATTAAGTCATTTAACCAAGTTTGGTGGTTATGATGTAGTTGGTTTCAGCCTCTATACCTCTAATTTATATTTATCTGTTTTTATGGCTTTACTGATAAAACTTACTTATCCCAATACTAAAATCGTGTTTGGCGGACCACAGGTTACTCAGGGAGAAACTACCAGAGAATTATTAATCAAAGGTGATGTTGCTGATTTCCTGGCTCTTGGTGAAGGAGAACAGCCTTTAGTTGATATCCTCAATTCTATAATAACCGGGCAATCAACAGAAAATATTATTGGAGTTAAAACTAAGGCAAACTTTGATAAAATTGATACTTTTTATCAGCAGGCTAATTTGGAATCTTTACCTACTCCTGATTATGAAGGTATTTTGTTTAAAGATTTCAACCCAAAATTAATCTCAGTTTATTCCAGCTATGATTCTGAACAAAACATCTTTGGTAAAAAGTTTAAAAGACGTTCCCCTGAAAAAGTAATTAATGATATGGAAACTTTAAGTAAAAAACATAATATAGCCCGTTTCCACTTTTCTGACAGTTTACTTAATTCATCCGAAGAGTGGCTGGAGGAATTTATTAATCGTCTTGAAGTCTCTGACCAAAAGTTTCTCTGGCAAGGTTATTTCAGAGCTGAAATGGGTGAAGATTTAATCCACAGAATGAAAAAAGTGGGACTTAGTGGAGCTACTCTGGGTGTGGAATCTTTTTCCCAAAAAGTTTTAAATAAGATGAATAAAAAAAAGGACCGTCCGGAAATACTGGACACAATTCATTTTCTTATCGAAAATAATATTAGTATCTTTATAAATCTGTTTGTTGGTTATCCAGGAGAAAATGAGGAAGATTTTATGGATACTCTTGTTGTAGCAAATGATCTTTATAAAGAATTTAAAACAAAAAATAAATTTGAATTTTTTAATCTGACTACCCGAAATTTTCAAATGAGGCCATTTTCTACTGTTTACAACGCACATCAAAAATTCGGTTTGGAAGCTGATAACTGGGAATCTTATTTTTCAGAAGAGTTTTATCCAACTGAGCTGGAAAATGTTTTTAAAAAGACCCTTTATTCCTTCAAAGTTAATGATGTGCCGCTAAGTGAAACTCACCACAGGTTATTTTTGATAAATCAGCTTAAAAGTAAAGTCAGAGTTAAAGGATAGATAAAAGATAACTTAGGACATTGCCCTAAGTTATCTTTTTTTGTAATTATCGTTAATTACCTTTTTCTTTACAACTTCACAAATACCAGGATCAAACAAATTACTTTCAATCATTTTATTAATGGCCTCTTCAGGAGAGTTATTTTTTTTAATATAATGTTCATAGGCATTAGCAATAGAAATTATCCGCGAATAAAGAGGAATATTTGAACCTTCCAGGCCATCAGGATAACCACTACCATCCCAGTTTTCATGATGATGTCGGATTGCCGGGGCTAGTTTTTTTAGCTCTTCAACACCACTGACAATTCTTGCTCCGATCAGAGGATGTGATTTTAAAGAAGAATCTTCTCTAAGTTTGTCTTCTGTAAGACCAAGTTTACCGATATCATGAAGATAAGCAGCAGTTCTTACCTCATTTTGTTCTTCTTTTGTAATATCAATCGCATGGGATATCCTTCCAGCCAATCTGCTGATATTTTTTGAATGATCTCTGGTAGATGAGTCTCTTGCCTCAAAAATATCAATCATCGATTTTATTATTTCAATATAATTATCTTTTTCGGAAATATTTTTATCTATCCGGCTTATTGCTTTAATAGTTCTTTCCGCAATTTCTTTGCCAATATTTATTTCTTCTTCAGTAAAAGGTTTTACAATATTATCAAGACAGGCGAGTATACCAGTTACCTGTTTATCCTTACGTACAAGCGGAATTAAAAGAGCCGAACTAATATTTAGGTTACTGCCAAGTTTACTGATAAATGAATTAGTAATTTCATCGCTACTAAGCTCAATTGCCTCAGCATAATTTATTATCCTACCGGTAATTTTATCAGCAACAAACTCGTCTCCGGCCACAGATTCTAATAATTCAAAATTATCTGCTCCATAAAATGATTTGATATTAAAAAATCTTTTTGATTGATCAATTTCGGCAATAAAAGCAAATTTAGTATTTAATACTTCAGAAGTAAGCTTGGCAATATTTGCATAAAATGTTTGTTTGGTAGAAATAGCTCCTATTTCACTATTGATATGGGCAATATTAGTATGATAATCAATTATTTTCTGGTAATGGTTGGAAGTATATTTTATTGCCATTGCATATACTTTATTAAAAATAGTGATAACAATTTTTCTAATATGATCTTTTTCTATTTCTGTTGCTTTGAGGGTTGCGATATAGTCAAACAAAGATTTCTCAAGTTCTTCAAGCTCTGTTTCAAATTTGTAAAAATCCGTAGGGAATTTTAACCTCATTAAAATATTATTTTCAATTTCCTCTTCGCTGATCAGTGTGTCAAGCTTTTTATCAACATATTCCAGCTTCTTAATAATTAAGTTACAAAAAAACTCTTCATAGACAGGCTCAGCATTTTTTAAATGAATATTTTCTTCAGATATATACCAATTATGAAATTTTTCAAAAGCAATTTTCCAATAATGTATTGATTCCTTATCAAGGTTAAAAGCATAATGAATTTTTTTATCAGTATTTTTATCTTTTTTAGTATAATTTTTGATCAAAAGCTGTTCTTTTTCAGGATTAAAAATAGCTTTATAAACCTGATTCCGTCCTTCATTTTTAGCTCTGTATAGAGCAGTATCAGCTCTATCTATGAATTCATTACTGGTGATCTCGCCTAAATTATTTGAATGACAATTTACCCCAATACTGACCGAAAGTTTTACTTCTCTTTGCTCCCTGCCGATAAAGTTATATTCACGAACTTTTTTCCTGATATTTTCGGCTAGCTCACAGGCATCTTCAAGACTTGTTTCAGGAAGCAAAACGGCAAATTCTTCTCCACCATATCTTGATGCAACATAGGTATTTTTCATAAAATTTTTTATTATCCTGGAAATATCTTTTAAAACCATATCACCAAGCAAATGGCCATGAGTATCATTAAATTTTTTAAAAT
>CAYRDV010000003.1:0-46799 GCA_964422885.1 uncultured Candidatus Sericytochromatia bacterium | reverse complement strand
AATAAAAAGAACTTCATTTGTACGATTTTTTGATTTAGTTCTACTCAAAAACCAAAGACTGGCAGGAATTTGTGTATTCAAAAATAGTTTAGCAGGTAGGTTAACAATACAATCTATTAATCCTGCTTCAACAAGTTCCTTTCTAATTTCACCTTCGCCAGAAGTTTTAGATGTTAAAGCACCTTTTGCTAAAACAAAACCGGCTTTCCCACTTGGGCTAAGATGATAAAGAAAATGTTGTATCCAAGCATAGTTTGCATTACCAGATGGAGGAACTCCATATTTCCATCTACCGTCTTTTCTTAGTAAGTCACCACTCCAGTCACTATCATTAAAAGGTGGATTGGCAATGACATAATCAGCTTTTAAATCTTTATGAGAATCATTTAAAAAAGATCCCTCATTGTTCCACTTAACTTGTGAACTGTCTATTCCTCTAATGGCAAGATTCATTTTTGCCAATCTCCACGTTGTATGGTTACTTTCCTGTCCGTAAATAGAAATATCATTTATTCTTCCCTGATGATCTGCAACAAATTTCTCTGATTGAACAAACATACCACCAGAACCGCAACATGGATCAAAAACTCTTCCCTTATAAGGTTCTAACATCTCAACTAAAAGCTCAACAACACTTCTGGGAGTATAGAACTGTCCTCCTTTTTTACCTTCTGATAAAGCAAACTCACCGAGAAAATATTCAAAAACATGCCCAAGTAAATCAGCACTTCTGGCTTTTGCATCTCCAAACGCAATATTTCCGATTAGATCAATAAGCCCACCTAAACTTGTGGGATCAAGATTACCTCTGGCAAAAACTTTTGGTAAAACATCTTTTAAAGAAGGATTTTCTTTTTCAATCTCATCCATTGAATTATCAACCTCTTTACCAATTTCAGGAAGTTTTGCTCTGGATTGAAGATAAGACCACCGGGATTTTTCAGGAACAAAAAAAACATTCTCTGCTTTGTATTCATCCTTATCTTCAGGATCAGCTCCAGCATAGTCACCCTCGCCTTTTTTTAATTTATCATATAATTCTTCAAAAGAATCAGAGATATACTTTAGGAAAATCAGCCCTAATACAATATGTTTGTATTCTCCGGCATCAATATTTTTTCTAAGTTTATCTGCTGCTTTCCAAAGCTGTTTCTCTATTGGTTCTTCATTGGAATTATTATTGTTATCTTTTGCCATTAAATATCCGGTTTTACTACTATTTTCTTGTGACCACCAAGGATGGTGGGCACTCTTGGGGGCGGGTTTATTTTTAATCATTTTACCATATTGTTATAATTGCAGCTTTTTATAAAAAAATATAAATCCCAAAATTAAAACAGTTAAATCAGGAAACCAGGCACAAAAAACCGGGTTTAAAAAATTAATGCTTCCGAGAGCAGTAAAGGTAAACATTAAAATATAAAAGCTGAAAATAAATAATAAGCTAAATCCAAAGCCAAATGAAGCATTTTTACTCTTTTTATTTAATCCTAATGGCATACCTACAAGAAAAAACAGAACTGATGTTAGTGGTATAGCAAGTTTTTGGTGAAGTTGTACCTCTAATGCGGAGGTCTTTTCGCCAGACTTTTTTAAATCATTTATGTAAACTGAAAGCTCGGAAAAATTCATTTCTTTTGGTGTCCTCATCTCTGTTGCAAGTTTTTCAAGACTTGCAGAAAATGAAAACGAATATTTTTCAAAATTCATATAAGACTTATAGTTAGGGGAGGTATTTTTTTCCAGATGATAAATAGTACCATTAGTAAAATCCCAATTACCATTATTTAGTTCGGCTTTTTCTGCATTAATAATAGCAACTAATACTCCATCAGTAAATTCCTCAACAACCGGGTTATACATGCACCCATTATTAAATTTACTGGCATAAAAAGCCCTTTTTAAAATATCCTTTTCAAATTCCTTATAAAAAATATTCTGTTTTATTTCAGGCAGACTCCTTTTTACCTGAGCATAAAAATGATCTTTAGCAAATTGAGAGTTAGCTTTACTTACTACAAAATAGTTGAAAAAGATTGATAATACACTGAGAAAACAGGTAAAAATGAATATAGGTAAAAATAATCTAAATGAATTCCTGCCTGAAAGCTGAAAAATTATTATCTCATTATCTCTGAAAAGCCTGCCAGCTGTTAGTAATGATGCTAATAAAACGGACATTGGAAGACTATATAAAATCATCTCAGGAAGACTGAAGACAAAAAGTCGGAAAAATAAGCTAAATGGTATCGAAAATTGCACCATTAAATCGATTAGATTAAAAAGAACAAAACTAAAAACTGTAATTGCCAGAAATAGTCCAAGACTAAACAGAAAGGGAAATAAGAATTCAAGAAATATATACTTATCGACCAGAAATGAGTACTCTCGAAAATTTTCTAGCCGTAGTTGTTTACCCATGTTAATAAATCTATCTAATAAAGGGTAAAATCTTCCCCAAGATAATGTTTTTTGGCAATTTCACTACTGGCAAGGTTTTCCCGTGTTCCCTGTTCTATCACCTTACCATCGCTTAATATATAACCACGATCAATAATCTTCAGTGTTTCTCTAACATTATGATCAGTAATAAGAACGCCAATATTCCTGTTTTTTAATAAAACTATCATTTCCTTAATACCAGCAACAGCAATTGGATCAATCCCCGCAAATGGTTCATCCAGAAGCAAAAATGAGGGCTTATTGGCTACAGCTCTGGCAATTTCAACTCTTCTTCTCTCACCACCTGAAAGGTCTGAACCCTTAGAATATCTGATGTGAGAAATATTAAACTCATCAAGAACATCTTCAAGTTGAATTGTTTGTGAGTGTTTTTTGGACCAGTTCAAATAATCAAGACTGTCATGAATTTCCATTGACCGAAAACCATTTTCAACTAAAAATTGTTTGAAGGCAATCTGCAATTTATCTCTTTTAAGCAATTCGAGTCTTTTTATTTCATCAGCCTTTTCATAAAATACTTTTTTTCGGTCATTCCAATACAATCTTTCAAGGTATGTAATATGATCTATTAAATCATTACTGGTTTTAATTTCCGGGAAAGATTCAACTTCGTTATAAATCAGTGGATCTTCAATATCAAGTAACGTAATTATAGAGCTTATTAACCGTAATTTTTCTTCATTAGATTCAGTTATTTTATATTTATCAAAAATAATATCTCTCTTAATTTTCCAAAGCTGATTTAAAAATTCTTCAAGTTTTCTTTTTCTACCTAATTTATAAACTTTTCCAAATTCGGAAATAAATTCTAAAACACTTTCTTTATGATCTTCAAAGTTAAGCTCAAGATTTTCTATTATTTTGGCTAAAAAGAAATATTTATCCTGTGGATGTTTACTAAGTTCTTTTGCACCAAAAGAAGGTATTTCCAGTGATGAGAATTCTTTTTGCTGCTCAGGTGAAATCTTGTCATCATTTAAAATATTTCTATAAAAGCTTTCATACTTTTCTCTACGCCACCAGGTACGTTCTCCCTTTCTGATTGCCAGCTCAATTTTCTCTTTAAGGTTAAGATTCGGAGCTCCTCCCCTTAATTGCCAGATTGCCAGGATATTTTCTTCAACTGAGAGCTTTCTGAAAACAGATGCTTCCTGAGGAAGATAACCTAAGCCCAGTCTTGCTCTTTTATACATAGGTGATTTTGAAATATTTTTTCCATCCAGAAAAATAGAACCTTTATTAGGTTTTATTAAACCTACAACCATATAAAAAGTAGTTGTTTTTCCAGCTCCGTTTGGCCCCAGAAGGCCAACAACCTCACCTCGCTGAACATTAATAGTTACGTCATTTACGACTTTTCTTTTACCGTATACTTTTAATAAATTCTTTGCTTCAATGGTCATTTTAAAAAATTACATAAACCTTTGAGTACTGAGAATTACTTTTTCAGAAGCTGGGTCAATCAGGTGAAGTCTATTCACATCCACTTTTAATACCAAATCGTTATCAGGGCTTAAACCACCAATAAGACTTGTATCAACTTCGGCAGTTATCGGGTGCTTTTTACCAATATTTACATGTAAAAAAGTTCTGGAACCGGAAGGTTCTATTACTTCAATAATTGACTGCATACTTTTAAACTGCTCTGCATCATTATTGGCAATAGTTATGTGTTCCGGGCGAATACCAAGCAATACTTCTTTACCTTTAAATGAGGAAATATCAGTAACATCCTGGTTATACGGTAATTTAAGGTGTAATCCTTCAGCAGTTATATCAAGTAAATTTGAGCTGATATCAGTAATTGTAGATTTTATAAAATTCATCGAGGGGCTACCAATAAAACCAGCAACAAACAAATTGGTTGGAAACTCATAAGCCACTTTTGGAGTAGCTAGCTGTTGAATAATACCATCTTTCATAACAGCTATCCGATCTCCCATTGTCATTGCTTCTGTCTGGTCATGAGTAACATATACAGTGGTTGTTTTTAGTTTCTGGTGCAGTTTTTTAATTTCTGTCCTGGTCTGGGTTCTTAATTTTGCATCAAGGTTACTTAAGGGCTCATCCATTAAAAATACCTGGGCATCTCTGACAATAGCCCTACCCAGAGCTACCCTCTGCCGTTGCCCACCTGAAAGCTCTTTTGGCTTTCTGTGCAGGTATTGGGTTAAAGAAAGCATTTCCGCAGCTTCATTTACTTTCTTTTTGATAGTATTAGGGTTAATTTTTCTCAGTTTTAAACCAAAAGCAATATTTTCATAAACTGACATATGCGGATATAAGGCATAATTCTGGAATACCATTGCAATATCACGATCTTTTGGTGGTAAATCATTTACTCTTTTTTCACCAATCATTATATCACCACTATTACAGGTTTCTAAACCAGCTAAAAGTCTTAATGTTGTTGATTTTCCGCATCCGCTACCACCAACCAGAACCAAAAACTCACCATCTTTAATTTCTAAAGTCAGGTTTTTGATAATTTGTACTTCACCAAATTTTTTTATTATATTTTTTAATTTAACTTCTGCCAAAATAGTACCCTCAATTGTTGATAAAAACTATTTTAATTATTTTTAATTTAGAATAAAGAATAACCTAATTAATACCTTTTTCAAAGTACTAATTTTTAAATAATCAGTATTATAAAGTGAAAAAAGTTAGATAAAAATCAGTAATATATATTTTATTTTGGATTACCAGGAAGACCAGACTGGCCTGTTACACTTTGTGAATATGAATAATGGGTAATATTTGTGTAACGATCCCTTACATTTATTGTTATTGAGAATGGCTGACCACCTGTAGCAGGAGTAGATTTAATTTCAACCCGATAATTTCCTTCTTCAAAAATATTATCAGGAATCGGTCTTCCCATTTGGTAAGCTGCTGCCGCTGCTCTTTCATAACCAATTGCGATTCCTTCTGCTTTGGCTTTAAAAAACAAATATTGAAAAGCTGAAAGCCCACCAATAATTAAAACAAAAATGGCAATTACCAGGATAATTATCCATTTTTTCATTCCTTTTGCATCTTTTGATTTTTCTTGTTCAGTCATATGTGTAATATATCCTTATATGTCTTATAAGTGAGGCCACTTCGTTCAGTGAGGCCAGACAGCTAAAGCTGTCCTAGTGAGGAGGAAGTGAGGAAGAAGTAAGATAAAATAAATTTCTTTTCACTTCTTTACTTCCTCCTCACAGGTAAACTTGTTTACCGCCTCACAAGCAAGCTTGCTTGCTGCCTCACTTCCCCCTCACTTCTTTATATCTTCTTTCTTGGTGGATTACTTAATATTTTTGGCGGGCCAGCATTAGGAAACATTGGTTTTGGGGCACTTGGAGAAGGAGCAGGAGGAGCACTTGGACTTGGCTGTACTGGAGAAGGCGCAGCCGCTTCAGTATTTGTTGTCGTTTCAGGCTGAACCTGTGGCGGTGCTGACATTGGTTTTATAGGTTGAGGATTGGGCCGGGGAACAGAAGACGCAATTTTTGGTGGTTGAGCATTATGGAAAAGTGGTGGAGATGCGGGCTGTTGAAGTGGCTTAACCTCTTCTTTAGGAGCCGAGGATGGTGGTGCAGAAGGTGATGCATTAGTAACTTCCGGAGGAGGAGCTGAATAAAATAGTGGTTTCTGTGGCTGTTGTGGTTCTGTACCAGGGATAGGAGCTTCATCCTTTAAAGGCTTTGGTGTCTGGTAGGTCAACTGCAATTCGGGATACATCACATTCAGGTGCATTACTACTGCTTCCCGTATTTCATCTATTTCTTCCCAACTGGCGACATTTTTTCTAAGTAGCAGTTCCAAAATAGCAAGAGTATCAATTTTACACTCAATTACACTTTTAGGAATATTAAAACTGCCAATTTTTTTGGGGGTTACATTATCATTTAATTGATTTAATGACATTTTGGGATTATGACTCCTTAATAGTTTTCTTTTGATTAAACTTTAGGTAAAGTGTGCACCTTTCCTTGACAGAACAAACCATGCAGTACTAAGTACATCTTGCTCCAATCCAGTAAATCTACGGCACACGCCAAGCTTCGTTTATCGCTGCTTCCTTCCGGATCTGACGAGGTTCACGATAAAGCGTTGCGCAGGACCAGGTCATCAACGCAAAACATACCAGCCTAATACATAATCTATTAAGCCTAAAAAAGGAATTCGACCCCTCTGAAGCGGGTTGAGGGTTACAGGGCACCGCTAACTCCCCATCTAGCACACAATAAGCAATTATAGCAAATAAAAAATATAACAGCTATAGTGCTGCTATTTTATCCATTTAAATATTGAAATTCGGCATTAGGATTCAGAGTGGTATCAGCCTTTGGCTGAACAAGGGGCTTAAGCCCCTTGTTATAAAAAACATTTTATTTACTAAAGAAACTTAGCCATTTTTTCCAACGAATAAATAATTGCCAGTTTACAGTGATTATAAGTCAGCCCACCTTGTAAATAGGCTATAAATGGTTCTCTTAAAGGCCCATCTGCACTTAGTTCAATTGTAGAACCTTCGATAAAGTTTCCCGCTGCCATGATCACATTATCTTCATAACCAGGAACTATATCCGGTATTGGGCTTACATAGGAATCAACAGGAGATGCTTCCTGAATCGCTTTACAAAAGGCTTCAAGAATTTTTGGGTTTTTAAATTTTATTGATTGAATTATATCTGTTCTGTTATCTGAATATTGTGGTGAGACTTCAAAACCAATTTTTTCAAATACTTTTGCAGCCAAAATTGCCCCTTTTACTGCCTGCATAACTGTATGAGGGGAAATAAAAAGGCCTTGAAACCCTAACCGTAAAAAATCCAGAGTTGCTCCGCCTTCTTTGCCTATTCCAGGCGCATATAGCCTGCATGAGGCTCTTTCTACCAGCTCCTCTTTACCGGCAATATAACCACCACAGGGAGTAATACCTCCACCGGGGTTTTTTATTAATGATCCGATTACAAGATCTGCGCCAACATCGGTTGGTTCCTTCACTTCGGTAAATTCACCATAACAATTATCCGTAATAATAATAAGGTCATCTTTTAGCTCTCTTAATTTTTTACAGATAACTTCCAGCTTTTCCATTGTTACAGAAGGACGCCAGTCATAACCTCTTGAACGCTGAATAAAAGCGACCCTGGTTTTAGAATTTATTACTTTATAAAAATTTTCAATATCTACTTCTTTTTCAGGAGTTAAGTCAAGCTGTCGGTAATTTACCCCCCAGTCCTTAAGTGAACCCTGATTATTTCCTCTCAGCCCTATAACTTCTTCCATAGTGTCATAAGGTTTTCCAACAATTGCGACCATTTCATCCCCTGGTGAAAGACAGCCGAATAATCCAACTGCAAGAGCATGTGTACCAGAAGCAAAGTGAGGCCGGACAAGAGCACTTTCGGTATTAAATATAGAGGCATAAACCTTTTCCAGTGCTTCACGGCCAATATCATTGTGACCGTATCCGGTTGTTCCTTTAAGATGATGTTCTCCTACATTATTATCTGTAAAGGCTTTAAGTACTTTTTTCTGATTAGAAAACTCTATTTTATCAAGTTCTCTGAAAGTGGTTTCATATAGAATATTTTCGGCTTTTTCTACTAACTGGTTATACATGATTTATCTAAATCCATTTATAAAAATATTAAATATATTTTACATCTATTTGAAGGAGGGAGATTTTTTTCTTAGGAGGTAATAAAAAATTGAAAAAAATAGAAGTTACTTGATTGCTCTAAATTTAAGATAAATCCATTTATTTTAAGCCCAGAGCAATCAAATAGATTCCAGAAAAACTATATTTTTCATGGAAACTAATTTAACTAAGCCTAATGTCAAATATATTATGACTTAGTTATTATTTTTTTTTAATAGTTCAATTGGCATATTTCATATAGGACTAAAGTCCCAGGCTAATATAGATCTAAAGTCCTATACAAATATAGATCTTTTACTTTTTAATTGAAATTTTGTAATTACTTTTTTACCTTAATTTTCAATTTTTCGGCTTAATTTTGTTAGAATCAAAATATGAATTTTAGTTTTTTTTAAATTAAATGTTGAAGAAGTCAAAAACAAAATCAAAGATAAAAAAAGAGGATATAATAAATCTTCTTGATGATAAAACAATTGTTCCGGTAAAACATCCAGATATAGCAGGTGTTACTGTAATTGGTGAAAGAAATACTTTCCCGGTAAGCTGGCTTCAAAAACAAGATTATTGCGAATATCAGATTTACCTTGAACATTTTAAAAAGATAAAAGCAAAGCCTACTGTTGAAATGATTATAGGCTCCTCTGAGCATCATCGTCTGGAAGCTGAGTTTAAAGAAAAAGCGGAATATGCTACTTTTGAGGAAATGGTTGAACTCTCACATGTTACAGAAGTTTATTCAAGAGAATTGCCTGTTGTCAGTTTTGAGTACGGAATTCATGGTCTGATAGATGAAATTAAGATGTCCCCTGATAAATTTATAATCATTGATGATAAACCAGGCAAAAAAGCCTATCGTTCAAATATGAATCAGGTTTATGGTTACTGCCTTGCTTTTAAGGAAATGATAAATGATCTGGAAGGCCGTACTATATATGCGGCTTTAAGAGAAAGAGGAACAGATAATATTTACTGGCAGGTTCCCTTTGATATTGTTGCTGAAAATGAAATTATAAAAGTTATTTCTCATATTCATCAGGTAATTTTGGGAAATGATGAATTTAAAGCAACAGATAACCCAAATAAGTGTGCTAAATGTAGATTTAACAGGGTTTGTGATCGAAAAGTAATAAACACAGCAGGATTTTAATCATGGAGTGGTTAAATGAGCTATTTCTGCCTGATGAAGCAAGGCAGGCCTATAAAGAAGCAAAGGAACTTATCGATTTAAAATGTTTTGATTTAGCTATTCTTAAGTTGCAACTAGCTTTGACAGTAAAAAACAATTCAGATTTTCATGCTCTGAAAGGTTACTGTTATTATAAAAAGGGAATGTATTCATCAGCATTATTATCTTTGGCCGATGCTTTAAATATTAATAAAGAACATAAGGAATCTTACTATTACCTGGGTATTGTTCATTCAGCCCTTAAAAATTACTCTCAGGCTATAGAGAATTTTCGTGAATCAATTAAATTAGGTTTTCAGGAAGCATTTGTTTTCAATGATTTGGGGTTAACATATTTCAAAAATAAAGAAAATGAAAAGGCCCTTACCCAATATAAAACGGCACTCTCAAAAAATCAAATGTTTTTTGCCGCATATAAAAATATAGGAGATGTTTTTTTTCAGGATAAAAAATACAAAGAGGCAATAAGTTCATATAAAGAAGCATTAATTAAAAAAACTGATTATGATGAAGCATATTTATCACTTGGCAAAGCATATTTTTTTTCTGAAGAATATCAGAAAGCAATTGATAGTTTTAAAAATGCAATAAAAATAAATAAAAAATTGACTGAAGGTTATTTTTACTTAGGAAAAGCTTATAAAACAATTAATGAATATGATGAAGCTATTTATTATTTTTCATTTATAGAAGAAAGTCTACAAACAAATGCCCCTTTTTATAACCCTGATTATTTATTAGAATTAGCCGAAACCTATTTTCTAGCAGGCTATATTGATAACAGCATTGCTATTTTTTCTAAAATTTTAAAAATATCAATTGAAAACTATGATGCTTGTTTGGGTTTAGGAAAATGCTACCTCTCTGATACTGAGCTAAAAGATATTAATCTGGCTATTTACTTTTTTGAGAAAGCAAATAAAATTAAACCTTCAGAAGTTTTCCCCTATTATTTTCTTGGTTTGGCTCATTATAGTGAGCATAAAGCAGAAACGGGGATTGAATATCTGGAAAAGGTGCTTACTTTTAAGGAAGTCCATAATTTAAGTCTGGAAATGCTTAAAAATTTAGGAGAAATTTATTTAAATGTTAAACAACCTGGCCGGGCAATCAAATTTTTTAAATTTGCCCTTAAAAAAGCTGACATAGAAAAAACTAAAAGGGAAAAAATAAATGAAATAAAAAATCTTCTGGAAAAATCATATGACTTAAGGGAGCTAACTTATAAATCTTACATACCAGTTGAATCAGAATTAACAAATCATATTTTAATCCTTATTGAAAGGATTTATCAAAAATTCAGCGGGCAAAAATTATTTATGGACCTTGCTTCAAAGGTAAATGACTTAAAAGGTTATCTGGATAGTCCATTGATTATTACTGTTTTGGGTGAATTTAAAGTAGGGAAATCTACCTTTATAAATGCTCTTTTAGGAAAAGATATAGCTCCCATGGGTGTTACACCTACTACAGCAACAATTAACTATTTTCAATACGGAAGCAGGAACAAAATTCGTATTAACTGGAATGATGGTGGTGAAGCTGATACAGTCAGAATCGATAAATTAGCCGATTATGTGGATGAACGAAAAGCAAATCAACAGGATATTGAAAAAATAAAACTGGTGGAAATTTTTTATGACTGGGATTTACTCAGAGATATCAATGTTGTGGATACACCAGGACTTAATGCTGGGATAAAGAGACATGAAGAAACAACAATAAATTTCATTGAAAAAGCTGATGCAATAATCTGGCTTTTTGATATTGAACAGGCAGGAAAAGCCAGTGA
The DNA here is from genome assembly GCA_964422885.1 of uncultured Candidatus Sericytochromatia bacterium. Lineage (GTDB taxonomy): Bacteria > Cyanobacteriota > Sericytochromatia > UBA7694 > JACMQJ01 > CAYRDV01. Next base: position 35,699 of record CAYRDV010000003.1, on the reverse strand, counting down.
AAAAAAAATATTTGAATTATTAAAAAGTTTTTCAACAAAATCTGTGGGAGTAATAAATGGTCTGGATAAAGTTTCCCAGGATGAGTATTTTGAGGTTAAAGATTACCTGAAAACAGAGTTTGCCGATAATTTTTCGGACTTGATTGGTGTTTCTGCAAAAAACGCCTTAAAAGGTAAATTGGATAATGATTCTGAAGTGTTGGCGAAAAGTAATTTTTCGGAATTAGAGACATTTTTATCTGACAAAATATACAAAAATAGTAAAAAACTCAAAGAAGAAAGCATTAAAAGTAAACTTAAACACATTGTCCTTGAAGCACAAATTATTACAGATAATTATCTGGTTGAATATGAAGCTATACAGGAGCTTTTAAATATATCTGAGACAGCCTTAAAAAATTCTAAACAAAATTGGTCTGAACAGTTAATTCCTTCTCAGATTGCAAAACTTGATGACTTATGGGCAAAAATGCTGGAACAAATTGCCAAAGAAACAATAGAGCTGGTTAATCCAACAAAAGGGATTATTGAAAGCGTTTTTGGTAAAAATAAGTTTACATTGGCGGATAAAGATTATTTATCAGGATTTATTCGTAATTCCAGCCAGGAAATATTAAATTCGTTACAAAAAAAATTAGAAAAGGATTTAGAAGAACAGAATAACAGTATATTAGAATTATTTCAAAAAATACTGTTAAATACTGAAAAAAAATTTCCTGAAATTAAAAGTTACTCAATAATCCTGAAAATTAATTTTGAAAATAAAGTAAAAGAGATTTTTAGTCTAATAATATTTGCAAATATTAAATATTTACATGGTTATCTGGATGCAGGTGGAATAAATGTTTTTTTTGCTGAAGTTTGTTCTTCAACAGACCTTTCCCTCAATAATTTAATTAATTTGTTAAAAAAAATATTTCCTAATATCATACCCTCTATATCAGAAAGCCTTAAACATTGGATCTTTGATTATTTTACGTTTGTTGAAAATATATTGGAAGCGATTAAAAAAAATATTACTGATACTAATGATGACTTTTATCAGGAATTTTTAAGACCAATTAAAAAATTTAAAGAAGAACTGATGTAGATAAATTAAGCCAGATTCGGTACGAACCGGACCTGGCTTAATGATAATCATTACATTACTTTTAAAAGCTCTATTTCAAAAACTAAAGTTGAATTTGGTGGAATATTTGGCGGAGCACCACGTTCCCCATAAGCCAGATTTGAAGGAATATACAATTCCCATTTTGAGCCTTCCTTCATCAGCTGAAGTGCTTCTGTCCAACCAGGAATTACCTGATTAACAGGAAATTCGGCAGGCTGATTCCTTTTATATGAGCTATCAAACTCAGTGCCATTTATCAATGTCCCTTTATAGTGTGTACTCACTTTATCTGTTACTTTTGGTGTTTTTCCCTTTCCTTCGGTTATAACTTTGTACATTAAACCACTAGTTAAAGTAATTACTCCTTTTTCCGCTTTTTTCTTTGCAAGAAAATCCTGTCCTTCCTGGACATTTTTCTTTCCGTCTTCACTGGCTTTTGCCTGTTGTTTTTCCATTACCTGTTTCTGGAGAGCCATCATAGTATCCTGAATTTCTTTTTCTGTTAATAATGGTTCTGTTCCCAGCTGGCCATCTTTTAATCCTTTTCTAAGAATATCAGGATCTATGTCTATAGACTGTTTTTTTAGATTTTTTCCCAGGTCCATGCCTATTGCATAACTTACTTTGGCTTTCTGATCATTAAGTGAATTTTTATCTATTTGTTTTTCAACATTACAGGCAGATAGTAATAAAAATGCCGATAACATTGAAATATTTATTGTTTTTACCATTTTATTTCCTTATCAAATTTAAATTATTCACGAATTATACCTTATTATTCGCCCTAAGTAAGCTATAAACAGCAAAAAAGAGTTTACTAATTCGATTTCATGGGAATCTTAGCAATTAGCAATATCAAAAAATCATCATGGTTTAATACTAAATTGCAAATATAACACATCCTTAATTTTTACCAGAGCTTTAAAAGCCATCAAGGATTTGCATTGAATTTGATTCACTAATTTTCTTTAATTCAGAAATTGCTTCCAGTAAGGGTAATGTTTTTTTATAATCTTTTAGAATTACATAAGGAAAACTATCTTTTAGGATATTAATCTTATTTCTCATTTCTTTGGAAACACCAGCTGAAGAAACATTGTAAACCAGTTCTTCGCAAAAATTGATATCAACAGATATATAATAGGAAATTATAGATATCAGATGGGTATAAGCGTCATCTTCATGTACCCGGAAATGGTAATATAGTGTATCAATCAAATATTCTTTATTTTTTGGCTCATTATCCAATTTGTCACTAAAATAATCGAAAGCTCTGCGATGAATTTCTTCATAAAGGCTTGGCATTTCATGTTTTGCATATGTTCGGGAAAATCTTTTAATCAGCTCAGGTAAACCTTCTTCTTCAACAAAGGAATATTTTTCGGATAAACTTTGTAACAGGTTTTTAGCATTAAAAACACCGGAAATATTTTCTATTAATTCATAGTCCACTTTTCTGATCAAAGCTAGAAGTATAATTATTTTTTTATCATGTTGGGGTAAATTATCCAAAGTAATTACATTTACATATCTTAGGTTTTTATATTCTTCTTCAGGTGTGCCCAGAAATTGCATAATTCTAAAAACATCTCCCTTGAAATTTTGAAAAGCCCCGGAAATTAGTGAAATCCCTGTTGGCGAACCACGGGTCAGATCTACTACTGCTTCAACAACACTTTGCTCAGAAAGAACATGAGTTTTTTTTAAGTACTCTTCAACTTCAAGCTGTGAAAAATTTGATAGATACATATAATGAAGGTTTGTTCCATAACGTTCTTTTAATTCTTTTTCCATATCAGATTGACCAGCTATAACTAAAAGAATTTCGTTTTTTAAATTTTTCAAAAAGCCATTAAAAAAGAAGTTATATAAAGGTTGGATTTTTTCAAACGAATCGATTTGCAAAACCAACTTACGATGACCACAAATCAATTCAAAAGCCTGTAAAAATTTTCTGATTAAAATTGATTTATAATCAACAGCTTTAACATTTCCCTTTTTGAATGATTCAACTGCACTTGTAAGGTTTTTAGCAATAGTTTTAAAATCTGGCTCACCATCTCTCATTCTTGGTAATTCTTTATCTCCAAGATTAGCAAGTGGTGCATAAGCTGCCTGAGTATTTGTAAGCTTACTTGTTCCTTGCTGCTTTTGAGGAGTAGATTGCCCTTGGGGTGGGAAAAGCTCTTTATGTAAAGGGCCTGGATCAGGTGGTGCTTCTGGTTTCACAGTTGAAGCTGTTTCTTTTTTTACACTTGCCATAAAAGAAGAAGCAACTTTTGTTCCTTCATTTGACTTAGTAGGCATACCTTTTGAACGCATGCTTAATAATTTACTTTTGGCATCATTTGCCTGCATTGTTGTTTTAGCTTTATTTGCTTCCTTTTCATCTATGGGTTGTTTAGCAGAGGCAGAAGCTTTTGCTGATTCTTTTTCAGCTCCAATAGAAGGAGTTTGGGTTAAATTCCCATCATCTGTTAAAGTTCCCTGGAGAAAATTTCTGTATGCCTCATCAAACTTGACAAAAGCCTGAGCCAATGCTTCTTCTTTATCAACAATAGAATTTCTAAGTTGAACCAAAAAATTTATAATACCCAGAACTTCTGAAAAGATAATATCTTTAGCATTTAATTTTATTTCAATGGCACTGGGGACAACGTTTTTATCCTTACATAATATTGAAACCTGGTTTAATAACCAGGACTTACCACTACCTTCTTCACCTTCTATATAAAAAATATTAGGGTAAAATATATTATTACCTCTGGTAAAGTTATAAAGAGCATATTTTAAAGAAGTCAAATATTCCTGACGGAAAAAGAATTTTTTATCATGTTCAGGAGTTTTTCTTTTATCTAGAAAGCCCACCTTTTATCTCCATTGTTTCAATTCAAAACGAAAAATTTTGTTTTAAGTCAATCCATTTTATGTAACAAATATAATCAAACCACTTGCCTGAATTTTATAGGCAAAAAACTCAGTTAATATTTGAGCTTTTGTAATTAATTCAGTATAAAACATTTTGTAATTACAAACAAAAAAAAGGGCTTTATATTAATTTCTTTTAATGAATTAAATTATGAAGAGGATTTATTCAGGTTATCAAGAACAGATTGAAGCTTTTGCTTTTCTTCATCAGTTTTAAGAAAAGGTTTCATTGCTTCCCACTCTTTTTTTGCCTCTGCTATATTGCCTTTTGTTTTATAAACAATACCAAGGTTATATCGTGCATTTAAATTTTTTGGATCTTGTTCTATTGCCAACTTAAGATTTTTGAGGGCGTCATCTGTTTTTTCAATGTAAAAATAACATGTCCCAAGATCTGCCCTGACATTTGAATTTTTACTATCTATTTTTAGAATTTTTTCATAATATTCAATTGCTTTGGGGTATTGACCGCTATCATAATACATATTTCCTAAGCCTGAAAGAGCCTGAATATCATTAGGATTTTTTTTGAGAGCCCCCTTATATGTATCCAGCATTTTTTTCAGAAATGGTGGCATCCCTCCTCCCGAAGGCATCCCTCCTGTTTGTGTAGGAGCACTGTTAACATCTGGATGCCCTTCTGGCATTTGGGCAGAAATTTGGTTTTGCCCTACAGAGGAAGAATCAAATCCATTTTTATAACTAGATTTCATCGTCAAAAGAGTTATGATAAATGCCAGAGACATAAACATAATAATTGTCCCATACATTATATGAAGCCTGGCAACTGGATTCAATTTTTCCTGTTTTGTAGTTCGTTCCATTATTTATAAATAACCTAAACAGCTGTTGTAAGTTTAGCCGCAGCATTTTTTAAGATTTCTGATTTATCTGTTTTTTCCCAGGGAAGATCCAGATCTTCTCTGCCAAAGTGACCATAAGCTGCTGTTTGTTGATAAATAGGTTTTCTTAGCCCTAAAGTTGAAATAATTGCTCCGGGACGCAGGTCGAAATTTTCTTTTATTAGATTTAAAAGTAATTCCTCAGGAGCTTTTCCTGTCCCAAAAGTATCAACCATAATTGAAGTCGGATTTGCCATGCCTATTGCATAACTTACCTGTACTTCACATTTGTCAGCTAATCCTGCGGCAACTATGTTTTTGGCAACATAACGGGCTGCATAGCAGGCAGAACGATCAACCTTTGTGGGATCTTTACCTGAAAATGCTCCTCCTCCATGTCTTGCATAGCCACCATAAGTATCAACTATTATTTTTCTTCCGGTAAGACCAGCGTCTCCCTGAGGACCACCAACAGTAAATTTTCCAGACGGATTGATAAAATATTTTGTTTCATTTAACAGATATTCTGGAACAACATGATTAATCACATGTTCTATCAGATCTTTTCTGATTATTTCCTGAACATCATTATTGTCATTTTTCCCATTAATAGTTTCAGCATGATGCGCTGATATTACTATCGTTTCAACTCTTAACGGAAGTCCATTTTCATATTCAACCGTAACCTGTGTTTTTCCATCAGGACGTAAATAAGGAAGGATTCCTGCTTTTCTAACAAATGTCAGTCTTCTGGCTAATCTGTGAGCAAGACTGATAGGTAAAGGCATTAATTCAGGCGTTTCATTACAGGCAAATCCAAACATTAAACCCTGATCTCCAGCTCCGGTGGCAGCTTCGCGGTCAAAATCAGATACTGATGTATCTCTTACTTCCAAAGATTGGGTTACAGCACTGGAAATATCTGCTGATTGTTTGTTTATGGAAGTTAATACATTACATGTTTCGGCATCAAAGCCTCCACAGTCTCCGTTATAACCAATTCCTCTTAGGGTATCACGTACAAGCCCGGTATAGTCAATAACGGCGCTTGTTGTAATTTCTCCAGTAACAAAAAGTAAGCCTGTAGTAGTCAAACATTCGCAGGCAACTCTGCCCATCGGGTCATTTTTTAAAACAGCATCAAGAATTGCATCAGATACCTGATCGCAAATTTTATCAGGATGCCCCTCAGTTACGGATTCTGAGGTAAATAAATATTTTCCTTTTGATTGCACAATAAACAACTCCCATAAAAAATTAATTATCTAATTAATGCCTTTCCATTATATGATATCTCAATTTAAAACGTATATAAACCTGTTACTTGATTATTAGCTGGATAAATAAGGTATATTTGGCTATTGAAAAGTTTTAAATTTTTGTAACTATCAATAAAATTTTAATTTGTGGTTATGAAGATGATTCTAATTTGAGAAACAATTTCTTAGACATTTCTGCTCCTTTTTAGCTAATTATTTAAAGACCCTGCAATATGGATTACCAAATTAGGTCATGAAAATAAGGCTATCATAAATACTTTATAATTGTCAATTCTTATTTGGATTAAAAAAGTTTCAATGAATTTGAATTTTATAATAACTGTAAAGTAAGATTTTCATTTCAATTTTTTTTGTTTATACTGAATTTTTAAAAACTATAGTATTCTTTTAAATAATTTTTATTTATACAAATGGAACTTATTAATAATAATTCCCCTTTAGGGGCCCCTGTTTCCGAGTACGGAAATAATTCCCCACAGGAAGATTCTATTCAACACCTCCAGGATGTCATTAATTCTGAAAATACGAATTCATTAATTAATCAGATTCTTTCTGAGATTTGGTTCTTTTTTCTGGTTATGTTTTATTATTTTTTTATAGGCATGTTTTATTCCCTTCCTATTTATGATAAAGGCCATAAAAGAAAAATAATACTAGTTACAGGTTTTTGGGGTAGAAATTTATACTGGAAATCAATGTATAAAAGAATGATTGGCCTTGGTTACTCTGTATATCCAATAAATCTTGGGTTTCAAGTTGGTGACATTCGAAAAAAAAGCCTAATATTAGAAGAATTTATGGTAAAGCATGATATTAATGATTGCTTTATACTTGGTCATTCCATGGGTGGATGGATTGTTTTGGGTTTAAGTAATAAAGCAAAAGAAAGAATTGCTAAATTTTTTCCAATTTGCACAAGTTTTCGTGGTAGTTATATCTGTTATACAGTACCAATGTTTGTTTGTAGTTGGCAATTAAAGCCTGGAACCAAATTTATTGATACCCAGCAGGAAAACTTAAAGTATCTTTCTCAGGTTAAAAATATTTTTGGTAAAGAAGATGAAATTGCTATTCCGGTTGAAACCTGTCATACAGGTAATACGGAGGAAGTTGAGTTCTCAGAATTTGGTCATCTTAATCTGGTAATGAGTAAAAGAGGAATTGACTTTATTATTAAGCAGATTGAAATCGTAGAAAAAGAAATAGATAATAAAGTAAAAAGTTAGAATATAAATGTTAAAATGTCAAAATTGTTCTAGAAAAAATAAAGATATAATTAATTGCTCAGATTTATCTGAAAACAGATTTCCACAAGATAGTACCCATGTATTAGAAGTTAAAGAAAATTGCCCTTATACTTTGACAAAATTATTACCTGGAAGTTTAAAAATAGGTTTTGTCTATTTTTTATTTGGTTTTTTTGTTTCCTTACCATGTTCTTATACAATTATTTCTAGTTTTAAAAATATATATCTGTTTATTTTTACTTTAGTTTTTCTCTTACCAGTAGTAGGCTGGGGATTAATTGTTTCAGGATCAGGTATTTATATGATATTTACCTCCTTTATACCTCCTTATCTGATAGTTGACAAAGCTAGTGGAAAAAGATCTAAGTTTTTTCCTTTAAAAAATTTGAACACTAAGGCTGATTTCCGTAAAATATTAAGTAAAAGCAATAATTCTTAGTCGCCAATCTATTTAAATTTTGTACTAAGCAAAACTCCCACCATAATTAGGAAAATTCCAGTAAAAGACATAATACCAATACTTTCCCCAAATAGAAAATAACCAAAGAAAATAGCATATACAGTGCCCAGGTAACTAAAATTTGACACAATAGCTATTTGTTCTGACTGATAAGCTTTTGTCATATAAAACTGTGCCTGTTGAGTTAAAATACCAACCATCAATAAATAAAGCCAGTCAAAACCATATGGTTGCTGCCAGTTCATAATAGTATAAGGAGCAATTATTGGTATTGTAACTAACGGAAAATAAAAAACAGCGACCAGAGGATCATCAAAATCTTTTAATTTACGAATAATATTATATGCTAATCCCGAAAAAAGGGCCGATAAAACCCCTACTACCAAGTAAAAAAATGATATTCTGGTATCAAAACCTTTAATTATTAAAACTCCACTAAATGAAATTAGAAAAAAAAACCATTGAATAATTTTTGTGTGCTCTTTTAATATAAATATAGCAAGAATAGTGGAAAAAATTGGAGCCAAATATTGAATTGTTACTGCTGTAGCAAGTGGTATTTTTTGAATAGTATAAAAAAAACTTAATAAGCCTAAAGTACCAAATATACCACGTAAAATAAGATATAATTTATGATTTCCCCAGGGATTAATATTATGTTTTTTTAGTGAAGCATAACTTAGTAAAAATGAAACCAGGGCTCTGAATAATACTATTTCGTGAGAAGGGATATTCGTTAGTTTTTTTACACAAATGTTCATCAGGGAAAAATAGAATGTAGAAATAAGAATGAATTTGATGCCATCTGACTTTATCATAAATCTTGATTAATTTACTCAGGAACTTGGTTTACAATATAATTAAAGCTTAAAATTTATAATAACATTATTTTAAATTGTTAATGAAAAGTACCTCAGTAAAAACTAAAAAAAATATAATCCTGTTAATATTTTTTTTAGTTTTTTCAATACCAGCTTTTTCTGCTGCAAAAGGTTTAAAAAATATTTTTGAAAATCCCAAAAAAACTCCCCTAAAGGGGCCCCTATTTTTGGAAATACCAAAAATTATTAATAAAAACCTGCAAAAAATATGCCCTAATTGTAAATGCCTTTTTTTTGTGACTTATCCCCAGTTAAATTTTTTAAGCAATAACAAGGTTCAAAAATCCATAAATGATAATTTGAAAAAGGAATTTTCAGCATATAAAAATGTTAAATGTGAAGATTTTTTTAAGAATGATTCATATCAGGAAAATACAAAATATGAAATAAAATTGAATGAAAAAGGAATTTTAAGTATTTACTATTTTAGTACAGGGTTTCTTAAGGAGAGTGCACATCCAAATAGTGTGATTGATAGTTTTAATTATTCGTTAAAAACCGGAAAAAAAATAAACAAAAATAATTTGTTTCTACAGGATGATGAAAGTAATGAAAAAATTATAGATTTAATAAACATAAGTTTGAATAAGCAAAAAATTGATTTAGAATTTGAGCCAGAAAATTATAAATTTGATTTTTATCTTACCAGTACCAAAATCGTTTTTATTAACTTATTTGAAGTACATGCTGCTCAGGGTATAGAAGCACCAATAAACTATTCAGAAATAAAAAGTATCCTGGCTAAAAATAGCCCATTAATGGAATTACTAAAAAAATGAGTTATATTTTTTAATAAATTATATTTATTTTCAAAAAATGCAATAGTTTATTAATTCTATTAACAAACAGAGCATAATTTAGAGTTTTATTTTTAATAGAAAATCATTAATAATTAAAACCAGTTTTTCAGGTTGGATTTTGCTACGGGATCCATCTGTATTTCTTGGAGCACCACCAATAGTAGACCCACCCCCCCAACCAGATTCAACACTATTTAAATGTTCTAAAATTTCTTTAACCGGAAAATCTACAAACTCAGACTTTTTACCTATAGTATAAGAAAAACTACCATCAGCTAAAAGTTGCCAACTAACAGCCTTTGTATAGCCATCATTATAAATTAGGTCAAAAACATAATTTTCTGAGTTTACCATTATCCAATCTTTACCAGTTTTTGGATAAATCTTATAGCCCCTTTCTAAAGAATTTATTTTTATTGGAAAACCTTCTTCAACCCATTGTATAAAGTTTGCTGTGCATTTCAAAAGAATATTTTTAAGATTTTTTTTACTGTAGTCTCTGTTAGTTCTTAGGTTTTCAGCAGATTCAAAAATATTATAAAGAAGGAAATCTATTTTTTGTTTTATTTTTTCATTAAGAGGATAAGCAGGGCCATGAGCATCCAAAAGACCAACAGCTCTGACAATATTCTGAACTTTTTCCAGTTGGGCCAATTCAGGGTATTTTAGCAATGTATATGAAAGCATAGTATCAGCATCAAGATCATTTATATAAATATTAAAACCGTATGGGTCAAGACCCAGTAAAACAGCATCAAGAACCTGAACACAGGTGGCAGAAGAGGCATGTCTTACACAATTACCATGATGATCAAATGAATAAATTTTTTTATTCGTGTCAATCTTGGGTCCCATAACTGATCCATCAAGGGCAATGCTTTTTTCGGGAAGCTTTTGGAAATCCCAGATTATACCATATTCTAAAATCAGAGTTAAATTATTAGTATTCTTAATACTAACAGGGGCTCCACTTTGTGGGGAGTTATTTTCTTTCATAATTTTTTTGTTTCAGTGATTTTATAAAAAATAAAAACTATAACCAAAAATAAAATATCCAAAATACTAATCAAATCAATTCTATGAAATATTTTATAGTTATTTAGAATATCACTTCCATGACTGAAAAACTGCTGAATTAATAAAATACTTAGAAAGTAGATAAAAAATTTGGGACGTTTTATTAAGCCAAAAATGCAAAATAAATTTATAGAAACAAAAAACAGGTGTCTTAAAGGTGATGAGTCATTTACAAGGTAAAAAATTCCATAGGAATGAAAAATAGCTGCAATTAAAAAGAAAAAAGAAAAAAAATAACTAATATATTTTGATAGATGTGTCATTGAAATTAATAATAAAAAATTTATTTTTAAAAATATACCTTGTATTTTAAGCAAAAATTTCTCTAAAATGGTATTAAGTAAGCAGATATGGAATAAAAGTATTTTTAAACTTTTCGGGTACCAGAGCAGGTTTACCATTATTATCTATAAAAACAAGAGTTATTTCTGCATTTAAAATATGTGTTCCTGTTAAAACATTATAAACGTCCTGATTCAGGGTAAAACTTGTTTTACCAATTTTTTTTACTGAGCCAATAATTTCCAGTTCATCATCAAGAAAAGCTGGCCCTTTAAAATTAAGATTGGCATTTACCACAAAAAACTGGTAATTTGAAGCCAATTCCTGCATCAGGGAGATACCTACTTCTTTCATATATTCAAACCTGGCAAATTCCAAATATTGTAAATAAGTTGCATTGTTTACATGCCCATATGAATCAAGCTCATAAGATCTTACCCTTAATTTTGCAGATAATTTTTTATTCATCAATTTTCCTTTAATCACTATTTATCAAAATTACATTAATTATGCTACATTTTAAATGTTTTTATATAAAAAGATGAAAATAGATTAGTGAAGGTAAAGACAATGAAATTTAGTGAGTTTGAATATAAAAGACCAGAGATAAAAGCTTTTGAAAATAAGTTTAATCAATTATTAGCAGAGTTTGATAATTCAGAAAATTTTGAAGCCCAAATAAAAAAACTTGATGAAATAAATTTCCTGAGAAGTGAATTCTCAACAATGTACAGGATTTCAAATGTAAAATATACAGGAAATACAACAAATATTGAGTTTAAAGAAGAGTTTGAGCATTTTAATGAAATTACCCCATATTATGAAAAACTAATAAATAAATTTTATAATTCACTTGTTCATTCAAAATTTAGAAATGAGCTTGAAATAAAATTTGGAAAATATTTATTTAATATGGCTGAATTAATTATTAAAACATTTAAACCTGAGATAATGGAGGATCTTGAGAAAGAAATACAACTTTCAACTAAATATACAACTTTACTTTCATCTGCAAAAATAATTTTTGAAGGTGAAGAAAGAAGCCTGATGGGTTTAACTCCATTTGAAGGGGATGTTGACCAGGAAGTAAGGAAAAAAGCAAGCAAGGCAAGATGGGAGTTTTTCAGTAAAAATTCGGAGGAACTTGATAGTATTTTTGATGAATTAGTTAAATTACGCCATGATATGGCAAAAAGACTGGGTTTTACAAATTTCATTAGTCTTGGCTATGCTAATATGAGACGAACTGATTATAACCCCCAAATGGTAGCAAATTTTCGAAAACAGGTTCACGAACATATTGTTCCTATTGCTACAAAACTTAGAGAGAGACAAGCTAAAAGGCTTGGTTTAAAAAATCTTAAATTTTATGATGAAAAATTAGATTTCAGTACTGGTAATCCGGTTCCCAAAGGCTCACCTGAATGGATAGTAGATAACGCAGAAAAAATGTATTCTGAATTATCTCCGGAAACAAAAGTATTTTTTGATTTTATGATTGAAAATGAGTTAATGGATCTTGTTGACAGAAAAGGAAAAGCAGGAGGAGGTTATTGTACCTATTTAACAAAATATAAATCTCCTTTTATTTTTTCTAATTTTAATGGAACTTCTCATGATATTACAGTTCTGACTCATGAAGCGGGTCATGCTTTTCAAAAATATTGCAGTAAAGATTATGAGATTCCTGAATATATCAGCCCTACTTCTGAGACTGCGGAAATTCATTCTATGAGTATGGAGTTGCTTGCATGGCCATGGATGGAACTTTTTTTTAAAGAAGATACAAGCAAATACAAATATGAACATCTAAGTGGAGCGATCCAGTTTTTACCTTATGGTGTGGCTGTTGATGAATTTCAACATTTTGTTTATGAAAATCCTGGGATTAGACCAATAGAAAGGAAACAGGCCTGGAGAAAGATAGAAAAAAAATATCTCCCCCATAGAAACTATGAAGACAATAATTTTCTTGAAGAAGGCGGTTTCTGGCAATCACAAAGACATATTTACAAATGGCCTTTTTATTATATCGATTATACTCTTGCTCAGGTTTGTGCTTTTCAGTTCTGGAAAAAAGCAAATAATGACAGACAAAGCGCTTGGGATGCTTATTTGAAATTATGTAAAGCCGGGGGAAGTGATTCATTTTTAAACGTAATTAAAATAGCAGGTTTAATCTCACCTTTTGAAGATGGTTGTATGGAACATTTGGTTGAGGATGTAGAAAACTGGCTTAACAGTATTGATGATTCACATCTGTAAATAAATGGGAACAAAAATTGCTTTTACCCTGATACCCTTTTTCCCGCCTGAAGATTTGTTAATCTATCCTCTTGAAATTGTCTCTCTGCTTTCTGAATTGAAATTTGATGAGATTGATTTAATTGATTTAAGATTGGAAAAAGATGCTAGAGGAATTTTTAAACTTACAAATTTACCTTCTATTACTCCACGTTTTAATTTTGTTTATGATATTTATGAACTTCCTTTGTTAATCTCCCTAGCAGACAAGTTTCTAAAAAATGAACCGCTTAGTAGTTTTATTGAACCAGATGAGAAGATAATTAAAGAATGGGCTCTTGCCAGAGATATTCTTCCTCAAAATTTAACAGAGATAATGCGTAATACTCACACATTTTTAATTAATAATGTAAAAAAATTTTCCGATTACGATTCCATTTATTTTTATTTATCTGATGCTAATTTTTATAATTCTTTTTTTATGTCAATTATTATTAAAAAAATAAATCCTGCAATAAATATTATTTTTGGGGGTCCAAAAGTATCAAATAATAAGAATATCCGTGACTTTATTGGTATTTCTGATGTAACCATACCAGATAATCAACTTATTAATATTCCTGCTGAAAAGATTGTAGAGATGATGTTTTTTTTCAAAAACAAATTTAAAACTAACCAGTTTTTTTTAGGTAATTATCTTACAAGTATTTCTCAAAATAAAATAAGAGAATTATGTGACAAAATAATAAAGTCTGGTGAAAAATTATTACTTTTTGGTAATTTATCCTGGGAAGAAGATGAAGAAACTATCCGTATGTTAAAAATGGCTGGGTTTGTTTACACAATTATAGATACCTGTAAATTTACAGATTCTCAAAATAAAAAACTCATTATTTTAATTAAAAATAGAATCTTCTCAAAAATAAAACTCTGTATTGGAAACCCAAATGAAACTGAAGCTGATTTTTATGAGATATTTAAAAATCTGAAAAATTTTCTTTCAGGCTTAGAAAAAGGATTAATTAAGCAAATAAAAATTGTTCCTTATAACTTCTCATTATTTGATAATTTTGAACAATTTTCAAATACAAGGTTTATTACCTGGAATGAATTTAATAATAATCTTGAAGTATATAAAGATTTTTCTGAAGTGATAAAAACAACTAAAACTATTGTTAAATATCAGAATTTATCTAATGGAGAAATTTTGCACAGATTACTATTAATAAAACAGATGATAAAAAAATTTTCTTTTGCAGAATAATTATTTAATATTGTTTAATACTGAATTTAGGAATATGATAAAATCATAAAGAAAAAGAGTTATAGATTGGAGGAAAAACGATGAGGTTATTTATTGACTCTGCTAATATAGAGGAAATTAAGGAAGTTGCTGGTTGGGGTGTCATTTCTGGGGTTACAACAAATCCTTCTCTTATTTCCAGGGAAGGAAAAGACCTAAAGTCATCAATAAACCAGATTTGTCGTTTAATTGAAGGCCCTGTTAGCGCAGAAGTTGTAAGCATGAGAACTGAAGATATGATTAGAGAAGGTAGGGAATATGCCGGGTGGCATCCCAATGTTACTGTAAAATTACCAATGAATGAACAGGGTATTAAAGCTACAAAAATTTTAAGTGCAGATGGTATTAAGACTAACGTAACTCTGATTTTTTCTGCTAACCAGGCATTACTGGCTGCTATTGCAGGTGCTACTTTTATTAGTCCCTTTATTGGTAGGATAGATGATGTTGGATACGATGGTATGTCTCTGATAGAAGAAATAAGAATAATTTTTGATCATTATGTATTTGATACGCAAATTTTAACAGCTAGTGTCAGGCATTCTCATCACGTTACTCAAGCAGCAAAAATTGGCTCTGATATTGCAACTATACCCTATAAGGTTTTAAAACAGATGTTTAAACATCCTTTGACCGATGTAGGTATAAAACAGTTTCTGGAAGACTGGCAATCTGTTCCGAGTTATAAAATACCACAGGGTGTATAGGCTATAAATGAAAAAAATTGTCTTTGGCTTAATAATTTCCATTTTCACTTTTTCGCTAATATCATGTGAAGAATTAGTTTCCAAAAGTTTTGACAATGAAACTATTAAAAAACTCAGAAATGAAAACACAACATTGAAGGTACAGATGGATAAGCTTCAAAGGCAATTAAAGAAAAATAATGAGCAAATAGCTTCAAAAAATTTGATTATTTCTATGTATGACCTAAGGCATGCTGTTGAAAAATACGCTTTAAATAACCATAATGAGTATCCTTCAGCCGAAAATATTACAGAATTAAATGAGATTGTAAAAGCATTTCTTCCCAAAGATTATTCAATTGAATTAAGCTATCTTGAAACCATAAAATCCAGTGTCAAAGGATATATCTTTATTGCCAATATTAATGAGCAAAAAATTGTTGTCAGTAATTTAATATAAACTAAATATTTTTTCATTTTTATAATTAATTTCTCAAATAACTCCCAACCTTGTGGGGCCCCTGTTAGTATTAAAATATCGAGATATTTTAATACTAATAAATATGTAGTTTTAACCCCTCAAAACATTCTTTATGGTAAAAATTACTTTTAAAGGGGAAAATAATATTAATGGAAAAAGCGATTGAATATACTCTGCATAAAACCTGTCCGGTTACAGGCGCCAGAGCAGGGACTTTAAAAACTAAACATAGTACTATTGAAACACCAGTATTTATGCCTGTAGGAACACAGGCAACTATCAAAACAATAAATCATAAAGATTTGGAAGATATGGGCGTAAAAATTTTGCTTTCTAATTCTTATCATCTTTATTTAAGGCCCACTCATAAGCTAATTGAAAAAGCCGGTGGACTGCATAAATTTATGAATTGGCCACACTCTATACTAACTGATAGTGGTGGGTTTCAGGTATTCAGTCTTAGTAACCTCAGAAAGATTAATGATAAAGGTGTTGAATTTCAATCATGGCATGATGGCTCAATGCATATGATTACGCCTGAAAAGTCAATGGAGATTCAAAATAGCATTGGTGCAGATATCATTATGGCTTTTGATGAATGTGCCCCTCATCCAAGTACTCATGAACAGGCTAAAAAAGCTCTTGAAAGAACTACAGTGTGGGCAAAACAATGTCTTGATGGGCATAATAGGCCGGATGAACAGGCTCTTTTTGGGATAGTCCAGGGTGGGATGTATAAAGAGTTAAGGGAAAGAAGTGCAAAAGAATTAGTGGATCTTGATTTTCCAGGATATGCGATTGGTGGCCTTTCGGTTGGTGAAGATAAAAAGTTAATGTATGAAGTTTTAAGTTATGTACCTTGCCTTTTACCCCAGGAAAAACCAAGATACCTGATGGGTATAGGAACACCTGAAGACCTGATTGAAGGCGTAAAACAAGGCATCGATATGTTTGATTGTGTTATGCCGACCAGAATAGGCAGGCATGGTACTGTATTTGGGTTTCAACAAAGAATTAATATAAAAAATGCTGCTTATCGGGAGGATTTTTCGCCTCTTGTAAGCGGTTGTGTTTGTTATACTTGTAAAACTTATACCAGAGCTTATGTTCGTCACCTGATTAAAGCTAATGAAGTTTTGGGATTTGCTTTAATTAGTATGCATAATATCAGTTATTTGCATCAATTAATGGAAAAAGCCAGAAATGCAATTTTAGATGGTTCTTTTCCAAAATTTCTGGCAGAAAATGTTGCATAATATAATTATTTTAATGTGAATTGCTGCTTAAATTTATTTAAATAGTCTAAACTTTTCATTGAATCTGAAAAACTTACTCCAAAATCCACAAGACAAGCTATTTCATTCACGCCAGCTTTTGCCAGAGCCTCAACCATTTTGCTACATGTCTCAGATGTACCCATCAGGGTTCTGCCGTTAAAATATCTTTCAAAAGCAAATTCCATTAAAGTATTTTGATCTTCCTTAGTCATATTTTTAGGATTAAGCTCAATGTTTGCACTATTCCCCCAATTACCCAGTAAATCAAGTGTACTTTTTAGATAATTTGTTAAAGGTTGATGGACTGTATTTCTTACCTCGTCCATGTTTTCACCCATAAAAGAGTGCATAAATGCAGCGACCTTTTTTTGATCAGGGTTAAAACCATTGGTGATTAAAGCTGAATGATAAATCTTAAGTTTTTCAGTTAATTCATCAATATCCTGATCAAGAAGGCAAGTCATTAGATTTGCCCCAATTTCTCCTGCCTTTTTATATGTCTCAGGATTACCTATTGCAGTTACCCAGATAGGTAATTCTACTTGTACTGGTCTTGGCCTAGTTCTTATTTCTACCGGATTGCCAGCTCCACCTTTTCTGATTATTGAGCCACCCCGCCAAAGCTTTTTTACAGTCTCTATTTCATTAAACATAATTTGTTTCCGTTCAGGATATCCTTCAGGTGCAAATACAAAATCATCGACATGCCAGCCAGTTGCAAAAGAAAGTTCAACTCTACCATTTGAAAGGTTATCAACTACGGACCATTCTTCAGCTACTCTGACAGGATCATGTAAGGGTAATACGACACTCCCTGCCCTTAATTTTATATTTTTAGTAATTGTGGAAAGAGCAGCAGCTGTTATCGAAGGATTGGGAAATAAACCACCCATTTTATGAAAATGTCTTTCTGGTGTCCATACCGCAGTAAAACCATTATCATCCGCAAACTTTGCCCCTTCTATCAAAAACCTGTATTTATCATTTTCATCAACGGTATCATCGCTGGCAAAGAAAAAAAGGCTAAAGTCCATTATTGTTTCTTTTGACTTAGAATTAAGCTGATTTATTCTTTTTAACAAAAAATTTAAAATTTCAGTTTTTTTTTCTGATAATAACTTTTGTATTTCAGGGGTAAGAAACCCTTTTGGGGCGTTGACTTTTAATTCACCATTATGTTCAGAGATTTTGACCCCTTTTTTTTCAAGGTTAAAAAGAAATTCAGAAACATCATACATTAAAAGCTCATTTTCCTTTTTGTAACTGGTATAAATGCCTAGCTAGTTTTTGAATTGTTGGGTATTCATAAACAATGGTTGGGTTAAGTTTTATATTTAATAAATCCTCAAGCTCACCAGATAATCCGACTACTGAAACTGAGTCGAAACCATAATTAGCAAAAGGAAGCTCAATATTAATATTATCTTCTTCAATATCCAACTCCTTTGAAATTTGAGAGATTAACCATTCTTCAAGTTCTTCGGAAGTATATTTTTTTTCTGAGCTCTCTAATTGCTCCATAATTCAAGTTTTCCTTCTAAATATTTCTTTTTGCACAGTCTCCGTTGAATTTTACCACTAGAGGTTTTAAAAATCGATCCATGTTTAATAAATTTTACTTCGTGGGGATGAACACCGTGGTTTTCTGTAATTGCCAATTTTACATCATTTTCCAGTTTTTTAAGATCATCAATTACTGAATCCTTTCTTATTTCCTGGATAACAATCAGTTTTTCTTCATTTGCCAAATCAATTGAAAAAGCCGCATTACAACCAGCCCGGAAAGATTCATGGAGCTTTTCAACAGTTTGCTCAATATGTTGTGGATAATAATTTAATCCGTGAATAATGATTAAATCTTTAATACGACCAGTGATATAAAGCTCATTGTTGTCAATAAAGCCTAAATCTCCTGAACGTAAGTATTTTTTTGAATTAGTTGACAAAGTAACATTGAATACTTTTTTGGTCTCTTCTTCATTTTTCCAGTATTCAGAAGCAACACTGTCGCCTTTTATCCATATTTCTCCTATTTCGTCATCTTTGCATAATTCCAGGGTTTCAGGATTTACAATTTTTACTTCCTGGTCCAGCCATGTTTTGCCAACACCAACAAGAATTATGCTATCAGAACTATCTTTAGCCAAAATTTCAACTTTATTAATTTCCAAAGCTTTTTTGTTTACTTTTAGGAAAACTGGAGGGGCATTTTTTAAGCCACCTGTTACAAATACAGTAGATTCTGCAAGGCCATATGCCGGATAAAAGGTTTCAGGCCGAAAACCACATGGAGCAAATTTATTTATAAATCTTTCAAGCGTTTCTGCTCTGATAGTTTCAGCCCCATTTAGTGCTACCTGCCAATTACTTAAGTCCAATGTTTTAACCTGCTCATTAGTTATTCTTTTATTACAAAGCTCATAAGCAAAATTAGGAGCCATTGTGTATTTTGTTTTGTATTTTGACATTGCCTTTAACCATCTGAAAGGTTTTTGTAAAAAAATCAATGGTGGCATTAAAACTGTTGGCATATCAAAAAGTAATGGCAAAATTACCCCGCTTATTAATCCCATATCATGATATAGAGGAAGCCATATCAATGTAGAATGTTCAACATTATAAAAAGAGTTAGCTTCAACCTGCATTTCCTGTAACAAGCTGGCATTATGTAAAAGATTTTTATGAGTTAACAGTACACCCTTGGAAATACCTGATGTTCCTGATGTATATTGAATCAATGCTTTAGAAGCTATATCAATATCCTGTTCAATATAATCTTTTGATTTACTTTCAACTTTATCTACAGCTATAATCTCAAGCTTTGCAGCTTCACCAAGAAATGCCTTAAAAACACTGATTTTTCCCTGTAACTCGGATGTTGTCAAAATTGCTTTTACGCCAGTATCCTGTATTATTGATTTTGCTCTGTTTAACATTCTCAGATCCATAGGTGGATGGATAGGAACAGCAATAATTCCGGCAAATAGGCAGCCCCAGAATGTGGTTAAGAACTCAATACTGGTATCAAACAGTAACAGTAACCGATCTTCTTTTTCAAATTTAGTTAAAAGCTCTGTTGCAATACTTTTTGCCTGAGCTTCAAGCTCTGATAGAGTAAGTACAAGTTCAGTATTCTCACCATCAGGTAAAACAGTATAAATTTTTTGATCAGGTTTTTCTTTTGCTCTTTCAGTAAGTATTTTTATTAGGTTCATATCCTCAAATTATTCTTAAAATTTAAATTATACTTATCTTTATTAGTTTTGCAGATTTAATTGGTCTTGGCAACTTTTATGCAAAGGTTCATAATATGATAAAAATTTAATTTATCTGCTATCTTTCCCTTCACATCAAAGGTTTCACCTTTCACGATTTTAAGCTATAATGACACAAATATCATTTAAGCTAACCAATATATGAGATTTTTTTTAATAGATAAAATTGTAAAATGGAAACCGGGCGAGAGTGCTATTGGTGTTAAAAATATCAGTCTGAGTGAAGATTTTTTTTCTGATCATTTTCCCAGAAGGCCGATAATGCCTGGAGTACTTATTCTTGAAGGTATGGCCCAACTATCAGGTGTCCTTTTGGAAGAAACATTAAAATTAAAAGAAGGGGTTTCTTCTAAAGCGATAGTGACAATTATTGATAAAACCAAGTTTAAGCAGATGTCAAAACCTGGAGACCAGTTAGAATACCATTCAGAGGTAATTGCTTTGAATGAGCTAGGTGGAAAAACTAAATGTACTGCTTATTGTGAAGGTAATATGATTACAGAAACAACTTTTACTTTTGGTTTTAGAAATATCGATGATCAGGATTTATACAGAGATAGAACAAAACTTTTAAACCTATGGCTTGAAGGTGTAAAAACTTAAAAAATGGAATTATCAGAAAGTCTGGATGGCAACCAAAAAACTGTAATTACCGGAATTGGAATTATTTGTCCAATTGGTGATTCAATCGAAAAAGTTTATGAAAATATTGAAGCTAAAAGGAATATTATTGGTTCTAAGGTTGCTGTAATTGAAAATTTTAATCCCAAAGATTATCTAAAAAAAGATGCAAAACTGGTAAGGTTTATGTCCAAAGAAACTCAGTTTGCAACAATTGCTGCCTCAAAAGCAATTGAAGATACAAAAACTTTCCCTTATTCAGAATATGAAATTGCCATTTATGCAGGTACAGGTACCACTGGCATCGAGTTTACCGATATTGAAAAAATGCTTAATACCTCTGTTGATGAAAATGGCCTTTTTGATATTAAAAAATTTGGTTCTGAAGCCTTATATGCTCTAAATCCACTTATTTCATTTCAGATACTACCAAATATGCCTGTTTGTGTTGCTTCAATCTATTCAAAAATTAAAGGCAATAATCAGGTTTTTAACCCATGGGAGGGAAATGCTGCCCATGCTTTACTGGAAGCTTATTATGATCTGCAAATGGAAAAAGAAAAATGTGTGATTGTTGGTGGCAGTGATTATAAAACAAATTCCGGTGCTTTTATAACTCTTTCCCAATATGGATTAATGAATAATCAGGAAAATGATTTGATTGGTAAACCATTTAACCCTGATAGTAAAGGTTTTATACCAGGTGAAGGTTCTGCATATCTGGTACTTGAAAATTTAAGTAAGGAAAATAAAGATCATGCTTATGCTCAGATAATTGCTATTGAAACTGTAAGTGATAGGGAATCAAGCCTAAATTACAGCATGAATTCCGATTTACTTGCAGACTTAATTTTAAAAACTTTGGAAGTATCTGAATTAACTATCAAGGACATTGAGCTGATTTTTTCCAGTGCAGATGGAAATTATATGTCAGATAAGATTGAAGAGGAAGCCTTAAAAAAGGTCTTTTGTGAAAACCTTCCTTTGGTTTTAACGCCAAAAGAATTTACAGGAAATATTTTTTCTGCTTCTCCATATATCAATATTGCACTTGGAGCATATATGCTAAAAAATAATTTAAAGAACATAACTAATATTTTGATTACTGGTTTTGGTATTGGAAGTGAGAAGTTTTGCAGCATAATTGGAAAAATAGAAAACGAGTAGTTGTAACCGGGTTGGGGGTAATTTCGCCAAACGGTAATAATGTAGATGAATATACACTTGCCCTGAAAGAAGGGAAAAGTGGTATTGATTTAATTTCTAATTTCAACTCGGAAACATTTAATGCCAAGCTGGCAGCAGAAGTAAAAAATTTTTCACCTGATTCTTATTTTGAAAAATACCCTGAATTATCACTTGTTAAAGATAGTAAGGTCTTTCTTGGTCTAAAAGCATTTGAAGAAGCAATCGAAAATTCAGGACTTACTAACGAGGATCTAAATAAAACAGGCATTATTACCGGCACAAGCCTGGAAACTTTTTATATAAAAAGCCTGATGGAACTTTCACCTCACTCTTTTGAACTTAATATTTTTATGAAAAATTATCATGCACAAACAGGAAATGGAAAAGGTTATCTTCAAACTCCAATAAATTTTTTAGGTGAGTTTATTCTCAAAAAATTTAATCTAAAAGGGCCGGTTTATACTAATTGTTCTGCCTGTACAGCTTCTACACAGGCTGTTGGCAGAGCATATGATCTGATAGCATCTGCCCGTGAAAAAATAATGATTGCCGGAGGTTTTGACTCACTGATAAATCCCTTGGGTATAGGAGGTTTTTCAGTCCTTGGAGCTTTAAATACCGCAAATGAAATGGGAACAAAAGCCTCTATGCCATTTGATGCAAAAAGAAAAGGAATCGTTATAGGTGAGGGAGCTGCATTTTTAATCCTGGAAGAACTGAACCATGCTCTTAGTCGTAAAGCTACAATTTTTGCAGAAATATTTGGACATGCTTCAACTCTTGATGCATATAAATTTACCAGCCCACCGCCCGATGGAAGTGGTACAGCAAAAGCAATGGAATTTGCTTTGAAAAATGCTGGTATTTCCCCGGAAAAAATTGATTATATTAATGCCCATGGTACTTCAACTGTTTTGAATGATGTCATTGAAACCAAAGCGATAAAAGATGTTTTTGGCCGGAAAGCTTATGACCTTCACGTAAGTTCAATTAAATCTATGATTGGTCATCTGGTTGGGGCAAGTGGAGCCGTTGAAATTGCAGGGTGCATTCAGATGATTCGTGAATCCTTTATTTCTCCAACAATAAATCTTTCGAATCCTGAAATAGAATGTGATTTAAACTATGTTCCCAATACCAGTATTGAAAAAGATTTAAATTTTGTCCTCAAAAACTCTATGGGATTTGGAGGACAAAATACAAGTCTTGTACTTGGTAAATTTAAGTCGAGGTGACACGACTGGTCGCCTGAACAGAAGTTATTTTTTCAGGATACTAAGTAATATTTTTAATTATTACAAAATATTTTTTTGTCCTGACATTAGAGTTTTTAAATCGATATACTCTTTAAAAGTCGAAACAGCAAAAGATATGAATGTAGGTAGCCCCTTTAATATAGTTGAAAATATCAAAGGTACTGTAAGGTATTTAAGCTTTCTACTGAAAAGATTTGGTGGAAATATTGATATTACTCTGGCTTCATATGATATGGGCCCCGGAGCTGTACAACAAACTATTACTAAAGGAATGTCTTTGCCTTATTCAGTTGTCAGGTATGTTTCTGATATTAAAAATTTTAGTAAAAAAATTTAAATTATCCTTTCCCTTCAAATCATACCTTGATTTCTATACTCCTGCGGGTTCATATGAGCCTGCTTTTTTTTTACATTTTTTTCATTAAAAAAGGTACATAATCTCTTGAAAGTTTTTTTATTATAACGGGCTAATTGAGAATTTGAATAGTATTTTGCATAAGAATACTCCATACCCATTAGTAATACAGCAATAATAGGGTAAAAAACAGGAAACTTTAGAGTACCAATAAAAATGGGAGTATATCTAAAAATTTCATTTGCACTTGTACTTACAAAGTAAGCGGATATTAATGTAATAATAAATACAATCAGGTATATTATCTTAACTTTTCTGTTTTGTTTTGTGAAAACCAAATTAGCTTTTAATTAAAGATCGTGAAACAGAGCTACTTCGTCCAATCTTCAATGTGTAAATTTGATATTCGTTGAAATTCATCGGTATTATTTGTAACAAGTATAAGATTTTTACTAATAGCTTGCCCTGCCAGTAACATATCAATTGGACCGATTATATTACCTGCTTTTGAAAGTTCAGCTTTCAATTTTCCATATGGAATAGCATCCTGATCATCAAAAGATATAATGTTAAAGATTGAAACAAATTTAATTAGTGAAATACGGTTATTCTCTTTCTGTGAGCTTTTTTCAATACCATATTCCAATTCTGCGATTGTTAATGCTGAAATGAATATTCCAAGTTTTGAATTTTCTTTTATTCTATCTAAAAGTATTTCTGATTTTTTTTTAATCGCAAAAATACATATATTTGTATCTATTAAATACATTAAAATGACTCTCTGATTTGCTCTGTTCCTTGTTCACGTCCATTACTCATAAAGTCTTCTGAAAAACCGTTTAAGCCCTCCAGAAATACTTCCCAAAATTTTTCAAATGGTACTAAGATTACTGCGTCACCATGTTTTTGGATAAACACTTCTTCACCAATAAATTGAAATTCTTTTGGGAGCCTGACTGCTTGGCTACGCCCATTTATAAAAAGTTTAGCTGTTTTCATATTTACCTCAAAGTAGAGTATATATCATGATAGATATTAAATCAAATACCAGAACAATTCTAAAAGGACTTTTTCTTTATTAAACTCTTCACCCATCGAAGCTAATTTATTCTGAAATTTTAATAATTTTTTCATTATTATCCCACTTTTCAAAAAGCTATTTAAATTCTTGATAAAGAAAGATTCCGGACAAACCTGAATGACTGTCACTCTGGCTTGTCCAGAGTCCCTCATCAAAGTCTAATTATTTATAAAATTAAAATCTCAATGAAAGGCAGCTCAAACCACCATCTAGTTTTTGAAATTCGGAAACATCCACTTCAATTACATCATACCCATTTTCTTCAATTTTTGCTTTTGTTTCAATAAAACCCTTTGGTACTAATACTTTCCCATTTATCCATAATGAATTTGCGGCATAGGATTCATTTTCATTAACAACAATTTTGTTAAATTTATCAAATAAATTATTTTCTAAAAATTCGCCACTAATCAATAAATTATTATTTTCTAAATAGGAAACTCCTGTTTTAAGATGAAGAACATCTTTTAAAAATAATTTTGTTCCATCCATTCCAAATTTCCTTAAAATTTTTATTAACTGTCCTGCCCCATTCTCATTTGTCCTTTCCGAAATACCAATATAAAAATGATTTCCAACCATCATTACATCACCAGCATCCAATGTTCCTGGTGAAATTATGGCTTCAATGTTTTCATAAAATTTTTCCAAAGCATTTTTCATAGATATTATCTCGCCATTTCTTGAAATAGCACCAGGATTGGTTATAATAACGCAGTTGGGTGTACATAAAGCGGTATCTTCTACAAATACCGAATCGGGATAACTACTATCAGCTTCCAGTATAGTTACATTTAGACCACATTTTCCCAGTATTTCTATATAATTATTATGTTGTTCAATTGCTTTGGAATATAAAGGCACTCCCAGGTTGGCTGTTGTTATTCCCTTAATGAATTCAGCACAAGGTTTTTTTACTATTGCATTTTTGAACATGATTTTACCTTAATTAAATTTTCTTCTTTCTTTTAGATATTCATAAGCATCTTTAATTTCTTTAAAACGTTTATTGGCAAACTCAACGATGTCCTTATGGAGTTTTTTTGACTGAATAACATCTGGGTGAAAGCTTTTTACCAACTCTTTATATTTTTTCTTGATCTCATCATCTGTAGAATCTTTGGTACATTCCAGACTTTTATAATATTGGTTTTCAATATCTTTTTCAAGGATACTTTTTATTGAATAATTACCATTGCTTTTAATATATTCCTGTTTAAACCGATCATAGGTATATTCATTATGTAAAACATCAATTAAATCCCCAAGTTCGGCTTTGTAACAATCACCCAAAGCTTCTATCTGCCATTCATTACTTATAAAAATAAACTCAGATAAAACAATTAATGTGCTCTTTTTATAATTATCATCTTTCTCAGGAGAAAATTGAGCTATTTCTTGCTTTGTATCCAAATTAGTAAATCTAATGTATAAATTTTCAACTAAATCAAAGTTTTGTTTCTTTTTATCTGCATCATGAATATTTACAAAAAAAAGAATTCTTTTAACTAAATTTGTAACCTTCGAAAAATCAATAAGTATCTGTTCATCATCTTTTGTATCCATTGTAATTGAACCTAAATGTTCAATACTGGCATCAGGGCTAAGAGGATTATTAAAAAAAATAAAATGCTTATCAGAAATTAATTTACCTTCTTCATTTAGCATTAAAACCATTGCATCAATATGAAGGCCCAGAGCTTTTTTATTTATTTCAAAACCAAACCCTACCTTTATTCCTTTCCTTTTTGCTTTGGAACTTATTTTTGAAGAGTTAGATTCTGGCATTTTTATTTTGAATAATTATAAAAACTATCGTGAACGGCAAAGACCCATACCATACTCAGATTCACCAACTATATCAAAATTTTTGCCTGTATCAATAAATCTGGAAATTTGCTGTGTTAAAGAACTTAGCCAAAACATATTTGTATCTACATTATCATGACGGGATAGCATTGAATGATTGGCTCCTTTGGCTAAAAAGCACCCCTGACCATTTGCCAGACTTCTGTTTGCTTCGGCAATTGCTGAGTTTGAAGCAGCAGGGTCTTTTTCTACACCAATAATCTGAATGGGAATCTTAATATTATTGATTTTTTTCAAAGTATCCAGGCCAAATTTGCGAACCGCAGCAACATGGGTAATTTTAAAGTTACAATATCCGGCACGCCCTAAACTACGTTCCTTCTCACAACCTTCACCCCAGCCATGTTCCTTATTGGGAACCAACCCACCTAATGCAGGTAGTAATAGGCTAACAGAGCCAGCTGCATTAAAAAATGGAGCCATTAAAAACCCTCGTTTATAAACATCAGGATTTTCTAAAATAGCTTTGGCTGCGATAACTCCACCTACTGAAAGCCCTCCGGCAACTTTTGTGCCTGGCTCATCTTTCAATAATCCGCCCATTGTTCGTGAAAAATTTGTATAAATATCAGTCGATTTTACATCTGGAAGTTTTGTTGATTCATCAGTAAATTTTCCCTGAACTCTAATGGGTGTTTTACCATGACCAGGGAGTAAAGGAACAAATACATTATAACCATTATTAGACAATAAACCAGCTATTTCTTCATATTGCTGCGGGCAAGCTGTAAAACCATGAAAAAGCATTACACTACCAACCGTTTTTCCTTTTGCTAATTTATAAAATGGTTGACAACCTTTTTGTAAATCTCCACTGGTTTTAACATCATCAAGATGGGTCTTCCAACCTTTTAATGTGTATGGCGTTAATGAAGGTGAATTATTTTCAGTAGAAACCTGTTGAAATAAGTTTTCCTGAAAACCTGTTGGATCAGACTGGCAACCTATTAAAAGTGTCAATGCACTTAAAGAAATACTAGCCAGTAAACGCTTTAACATATCTCTATCCCTAAAATCCTTTAAATATCCTTTTATTATACAAAATTTGAAATAAGTCCTAATTAAAAAATAATTAAGCTTTCTATAACTTTTTTATAATAGTTTCAGCTCAGTTATAGAAATTTTTGTTTTAGCTGCTTTTATGTTATAATCCTGATTCAATTAACATAAAAAAAATCACAAAGGATATAACAGGTTTTAATATCTATGGCAAAGATAAAATGTAAAGAGTGCAGAAGTATTGCAGAAGAGACAGAAACTTATTGTCCGGAATGCGGCGCTATTTTTATGCAGCCTTTTATGTATGTTGAGGAAGAAAAGAAAATTGCAGAAGCTGTTGCTCCTAAAGCCAAGTCCCCTGAAGAAATGACTGCTGAGGACCATATTCATTCCCTCAATGAAAAATGCCATGATATCAGAGATGATTTGGTCAAATTCCGCCATGACATTAACGAAAAAGCTAATGAATGTATGCGTTGTTTTACTGCTGCTGGTATAGCAAGAGCCAAAGATTTTGATGATGATATCGCCAATCTGCTTTATAAAAGAAAAGAAAACCTGGAAGATGTTGAAGTAGTTCTTGGAGAGTATCGGGTTATTCTTTCAAAAATAGAAACAAAACTGCAAGCCCTCGAAGCGGCCAAAGAAAATTTAGAAAAATTTAAGAAACAATAGAACAAATAAAAATTTAAATGGAATCAACTATACCTGGTTTAAAATTTGATTTAATTCCTTCAGTTATCCTGATAATTTTCTGTATAATTATGGTTGCAATACTTGCAAGCTCAGAAGCAGGAATACTTTCCGTAAACAAGATACGGATTAAAAATCTGGAAAATAATGGTGATAAAAAAGCAAAAGCAATTACGGAGCTTTTAGGCAGTCATGATAAGCTTTTTGCAACAAGACTAACTGTAGAGAATGCCTTTATTATTTTTGCTTCATCTATAAGTGCAACACTTGCTAATTCTATGTTTGGAGAAGCAGGGACAATAATTGCCTCATTTCTAATGACTATTCTAATCGTTATTTTTGGGGAAATTACACCCAAAACATTTGCTGCCCAAAATGCTGAATTGGTTGCTTTAAATATGGCACGGCCAATAAAAGCATTGGTCCGGTTTTTTACTTATCCGGTTTTTTTACTGACATCATGTACAAAACTATTAATCTATTTTCTTAACAGGATTGGTTTTGGTTCAAAAGGTGTTGACCACTATTCAATAACTGAAGGTGAGATAAGAATGATGATTGATGAAGGTCATATCAGTCAGGATGAAAGGGAGATGCTTCAGAATGTTTTTGATTTTGATGACACTGTTGTTGCCAGAGTAATGATTCCAAGAACTATGATTAGTGCTATCCCACGAAATTACACTGTAAGAGAAGCTTTATTAGAAATGGTAACCTATGGTTTTTCTAAGTTCCCGGTTTATGATGATTCACTTGATAATATTATCGGTATTGTTTATCTTAAAGAACTAATTAATCCTATACTTGAACAAAATATTCTGGACACGGACACAATAGATAAATATGTTCGTCCTGCCATTTTTATTCCTGAAAGCAAAAAAATTCGGGATATTTTAAAAATGATGCAGAAAAAAAGAGTGCAGATTTTTATTGTTACGGATGAATATGGTGGCACAGAGGGTCTGATTACAGCTGAGGATTTGCTTGAAATTATAGTTGGGGATATGGATGAAGATGTAGGCAACCCAAATGCCGAAAAAGATATGGAAACTGTTGATGATAAAACCGTTGTTTTAAATGGCACTTCTTATATTGAGGATATTAGAGAGGAAATGGGAATAGATATTCCTGAGGGAAATTATCAGACAATAGCAGGTTTTATATTGCAGGAGTTAGGTAAAATACCAACTGCCGGAGAAAAATTTGTTTTTAATAACCTGGAAGTTATCGTTTCTGAAGTTGTTGGCCCCAAAATTCTAAAAGTTACTATTATTAAGCATTAAAAAAATTTTAGCCACAAATAAACACGGATTTTCACAGATTTTTTTAATATAATATTTTTAGAGTAAAGCTAAATTTTGTTGTTAGGCTTTATAATAAACCGGAATAGATGCACCGCTAATTGCCCTTGCTTCTTTAGAAGCAAGGAAAAATATTACATTAGCAATATCCATTGGTGAAACCCATCTCGAAAAATCAGCTCCTGGCATACTCTTTCTGTTAGGTTCAGTATCAATAGTGCTTGGTAAAATTGCATTTACTGTGGTGGAAGTTTCTTTTAGTTCTTCAGAAAGTGTTTCTGTAAGAGAGATTACTCCTGCTTTGGAAATGCAATAAGGACCCATACCTCCTACCCCATGTAAACCTGCTCTGGCTGCAATATTAATAATTCTGCCGTTTTCTTTTTCAGTAATCTGAGAAATAAATGTTTTTGAGGTAAAAAAAGCTGATTTTAAATTCATACTTAACATTTTATCCAACTCAGTTTCATTAGTTTCTGCAATTTTAGACATCGAAAACCCACCAACAATATTTACTAGTATGTTAATTCCCCCAAATGATTCTTTTACCTGTGTTGAAAAATCCTTTAATTCCTGTTCATTAACTACATTAACTTTATATGTTTTAAGTTTGGTTTTATAATCAGAAAATGAATTTAAAAAATTATCACTGGCCTCCCTGATATCAGTTACAAGAACAGTATCTCCATTTTTTAAAAATTTTTCAACAACCGCTGTTCCTAAAGCTCCGGTACCACCTGTAATTAAAATATTTCTACTCATCTTCACATTCTCCCATAATTTTTTATAACTCTTTTTCAGGAAAATTTAATGATATCCCAATTTGTTTTTTTTTCAAACTATTACAGAATTTTAGTAAAAGTCATGGTTTAATTTTAATATTATTAGTATTGAGAATACCTCTTATGAGGTTTCCCCCAAATTCTTTGGGGCCGCGGCTTGCCCCGGAATCAATACTTCCTCCAGATGAGTACCTGGAGCCTGATATAATATCATTCCTACTTTGTATATAAAAATAGAATTTAAAATGGATACCTTATTAATTGGTCAAAGAGTTAATCTTTCAGATTATATCAATGAAATAAAACAGATTACAAAATCTTTTTAAGACGAACAATTATATTAAGTAATTTCTAAAAAATAACTTATCACAAAACAATATCTGTTAGGGCGACCCGCCGGGTCGCCCCGACAATTAAATTTTATAAGTTATTTTTTAATTTTCATTAAGCTAATTTATGGTTTAATTTAATTAGATTTTCATCTTCTATAAATTTGTTATTAGCTAAATATAAATCAATTCCTAAATTAATTTTATCCTTAATAGTTCCTGAAATCCTGTTAAACTGATATAATCTAGCTACAATTTTAATAAACTCTTCCCTTTCAGCAGAAAATGATTTTTTCAAACAAAACAAAGCAGCTTCAGCAAATTCTTCTTTGGTTATTTCATCAATATCTCTTGAATCACCTGGAATCCTAACTATAGGGATTTTCATTTCTATGTTCCATAAAAATCCATTTTTATCTAATCTAATATGATTATCCATATTAGCAATTATATTTTTTATTCTTGTCTGGATTTTTGCACCAGCTTTTGTCATCTTCCATGCAGAAATAAGTCTCTTGGTCACAGATGAGAGGCTTACAGGTGATTCCTGACTAACTATTTTAAAAATAGCATTGGAAATCATATAAGAATAACTATCCTGATAAAAACCTTCAGGCTCTCCTAACCTACCAATATTAACCATAAAGTATTTTTTAAGATTATTTTCAATTGAAACGTCTTCCTTTTTAGCATCTGTAAGGAGGATATCAGAATCAACTTTCACTTCATTTTTAAAATCAGGGTAGTAATCTCTATTTATTTTAGCCTCAGCGACAGCATGGTTTATTTTATTTATTTCATCATCTTGATGTGAAACCCAATCCCTTGACCAGATTCTGTGTATTTTCCAGCCTAATCCTTCAAGTATTTGTTGCCGGAGACGATCTCTATCTCTGGCAGTTTTGGATGAATGATAAGTTGCTCCATCACATTCAATACCTAATAAGAATCTTCCTGGATAATCAGGATCAACAATAGCCATATCAACACGATAACCTGAACTTCCTACTTGTGTTCTAACAGTAAAACCAAGCTTAATTAACTCATCATAAACATGTTCTTCAAAAGGTGAATCAAAACTTAAGTGTTCAACAACATTTAGCCCATCAAAAATAGCTGCCCTACCTCTTTCAGCATATTCAAGATAATTTCTCAGAAGTTGTGCTCCCCTGGCATTTAATCTAGCAAGATCTAAATCTGAATAGCTAATTGAACTTACTACCTTTATATGCTGTTTTGCTCTAGTAACTGCGACATTAAGCCGCCTTTCACCGCCAGTCTGGTTTAATGGACCAAAGAAATAAGAAAATTTATTATTTTGATCTTTTCCATAACAAATACTAAAGAATATTACATCTCTTTCGTCACCCTGCACATGTTCTATACTTTTAACAAAAAACTTATCACTTTCTTTTGACTCAAAAAAAGATTCAAAACTCTGATTTTCCATTCTTTTTTTCTCAAGTTCATTTAGTATTGCCATTTGCTGAGTTTCACTAAAAGTAATTACTCCCAAAGATAAGGAGCTACGCTTAGTGAAATGTTCAAATACCAACTCAGCAATCTTTACTGCTTCAATTCTGTTTTGCTTTGATGCACCCCTGTCATAAATACCATCCACTTTTATAAATTCAATTGCTTTGTTTTCCAATGTTTTATTAGGGAATGTCCATAGTTTATTCTCATAAAAATGTTTATTAGAAAAAGCAATCAGATTTTCATCTTTACTTCTATAATGCCATTGCAGCATTCTTGAGGGTAAGCCCATATTTGAAAACTCTTCAAGTATACTTTCATATTCAGGAACATCATCTTCACTAAACTCATCACTATCATCACTTTCAATAAATCTAAAGAAATTAGAGGGAGGCATTTGTTTTTTATCCCCAACAATAATTGCCTGATTTGCTCTTAACATTGCACTTACAGCATCTTCAGGAAAAATTTGAGAAGCTTCATCAAAAACGACCAAATCAAACTTAACCTTTGTTGGATCAATAAACTGGCATACAGAAAGAGGACTCATCATAAAGCAGGGCTTAATAGTAAAAAGCATATTTTTTATTTCACCAAAAAGCTTTCTAAGTGATTTATGCTTTTTCTTTTTTGTGATCTCTGTATTTAAAATTCCATACTCTGATGACTGCATTTCGAATAAATCCTGTTTAGGAATTCTGTTTCTTAAATGAACCTGTAACCTTGCTTTAGCTATCTCAATGGATTTTAAATCAATTTGGACAAAATCTTTTATCAAACTATTATGCTCATTACCATTAAAATCCCTTAACAAGGGTTCAGTTTTATAAACATTATCTAGCCATAATTGATAAAATCTTTTTTTGAAAGAATTTATTATTATCTCACCTGATAATCTATTTTTTATTATATTTATAATGAAATCTAGAATACCTCTATCCTGAAAGAATTTTTCAGTTTCAACAAAGATGAACCATTCTCTTAAGGAATTAAAATTATCTTTAAGAGAGATAGCCCATTTATTTAAAGTACCCAATTCCACCAAATTAATATTAAAACCATCTATTTGTAAGCTCTTATCAATAAACAAATTCAGAAATTCAAGAAATGAATCATTAAAAGAAATAAATTTTTCTTGGATTATTTTCTTCTCACTTTCCAAAATATTTATTAATTCGTTTTTAGAAGCTATAGCATTTATGATAGATTCAAGATTACCAAATATCTCTTCCCAGCTTTCATTTTTAATTCTATTTTTGCAATCAAAAGACCAGCTTAAAATATCGAGAATTTCATCCCAATTTGTTTCTAACTCATTAAAAAAATGGAAATAAATTTTCCCAAGTTGTAGTTGGTCAAAACTTTTTTCATAATGAATAATTTCTTGCGCTTTATTAAATTCTTCATCTATGAGATTCCACTTAAAACTATTATTTATAAGATAGAGCTTTAATTTATTATGTAATAACCAAAGCTTATTTAGAAATTTATTTTTATTACTTATTTCACTAGCAATTTCTGAAATATTATTTGTGGGAATAACTTCAATAATTAAACCTTTTTCATTTAAGGAATTACAGGCTTTTTTAAGAGCATAATAGCTATTCTTAATTTGTTTAATAATTTGTTTTATTTTTTGTAATTCAAGGCCATTTTCTTTTAATAAAGTTTTTAATTCATCAGGAATATCCTTACCAGAAAACCATTTAATTAAATTTATAGATATCTCAATATGTAGCCTTATTTGCTCCCAATTCGTATTTTCCCCTTTATAATATGAACCAAAGGTATTCAGATATTCCGTCTTATTTTCTTCAAACCACCGTTTTTCTTTATAAAGTAATTCTGCTTTTTTTAGTATATCAAGAGCATCCATATATTTTAAACTAGGAGTATTTAATAGTTCAGTAATTTGTTTCAAATCTGCTTTATAAATAGGATTTAAACATCTGAAAAAACTTTTATAATCAGTTTCAAAACGTTTTAATAAAACTAAAATGTCCAGAGATAAAATCTCTTTATTGTACTTTGATGAAAAATTATTTAACTTAGCTAAAAAACTATCAGATTTTACTTTAATATCATCAACTTTAAGTAATAATTGCCTTAGGAAATTTTCATCCCACCAAATATCTTGTAATTGTGGCTCATTCTCAATATAATCCAATAGCTTAATCAGATAATCAAGTTCAATAAAGGTTTCAGGCTTTACTATCCCTAATTTTGGGGTTAATATTTCAAGATTAATTTCCAGCTTTTCATAATTTGTTTTAAAATTCTCTAAAACCTCTGATATTTGATGCTCCTGATTTATATGAATATCAGTAACATTTTTACCAAAGAAATTAAATAAATTATTATATTCTAGTTTAAGGCTATAAATAAGATTTTGGTTAAGAATATTTTTGTTATATTTTTCCAGTAATTTTAGTTTGATTTCTTGATATTTTTTGAAGTCACTCGCAACTTTAAAAGTGTATTCTTTTAACTTTTCTATATTATAATCTGGCTTGAGCCAATTACTAATTGGTTTTTTAGTAGTAAGTATGTGCTCGACTGCTGTAAGCCATTTTCCAATTTCATTTGAGTTTTTTAATTTCCTCAAATTAGTTTTTCTGGAATATTCATCAATTGAAATTAATAAATCTTTTGATTTAATTATTAATGTATCAATATTTCTCCTGATTAATGTTTCTTTCTCAATAGTTAATGTGTTTTCCTTTATAGTTTTCCAAGGTTGTTTTTCTATGTCAGGAAAAACTGTTTGCAATTTAGCTAACTTTTTCAAATTTTCATTTATTTGCGCCAAATTTTTTGCATCAATATTTAAAATATTAGGAATATCAAAAATCAAAAGTTCTGTTCTATTTAACTTTGCTAATTGAGATTGTACTTCATAAGCTGAAATCCCAAGTGCTGTTTTTGGCTCATGTAATGTTTTGATATAGTTATTTAACTGTTTTTTTAAAAGATCAAGTTTTTTTAATTCTTCTTCTACATTTTGTTTTAGGGCTTTTTGTTCAAGCAATAATCCCTTTTCTAAGCTTTCAATTACCAGTTTCTTAGAAGCTTTATTACTATGTAATTCAAGACAAAAATCACCTAACCCACAATTCTCCAAACGTTTTTTTACAACATCAAGAGCTGCCATTTTTTCACTAACAAATAAAACACTTTTTCCATCAGAAATACATTCCGCAATAATATTTGTAATAGTCTGGCTTTTACCTGTACCTGGTGGCCCCTGAAGAACAAAACTCACACCCTTTTTGGCCAGAATTATTGCTTCCTGTTGACTGGAATCTGCATCTAAGACCTGAAAAGTTTCTAAACTACGTACTTTTTCATCTAAATTCTCAGCTTTGTATTCGGCCATATTAAGCATTGTTGATGTTGATGCACCTTTTCCGTTTAATAGAGAATGTTCTTTTATTAAATCACTATAAGTCTCAAGATCGTTGTAAAGAACTAATTTATTAAAAGAAAAAATTCCCATTCCCGGTTTTTCTTCTAGCAAATGATTGGGAATATCTTTTACTTTTTCTCAGTGCAATAGAATAAATCACACTTTTTAT
>CAYRDV010000002.1:0-47865 GCA_964422885.1 uncultured Candidatus Sericytochromatia bacterium | reverse complement strand
TATTTTTTATTTTTTGATTTTAACTGTTGACTTTTAAGACAATCGCTAAATCCTCATCTCTTACAGTCATAGCAAGAGAGGGGGCTTGAAGAAAATATATAGCTTTAGATTACGCTATCAAATATAAAAATACTATAGTTAGATTATTTTATCCGTAATCATCCGTCTGATCCGTTAAATCCGTGTTCTATATTTTAAAAAAAGGAAAAAAATGAAAAACAAAATAATAACAACAGCGTTAACCTTATCAATGCTTTTGACTGTATCATGTAATGGGCCAACTAACTGGTCAACACTTGCTGATATAACAAAGAGCCAAAGTAATTCTTCAACCCAGAATAAAAAAATAAATCAGAGGACAATGTTTATTACGCAAAAGATAAATGGCGTTGAGAACCCTATTTCGATTGAGGATCTGGAATCAATTGAAATAAATGGAAAGCTGCTTAAAGTATCAAACATAGGCATGTCCAGAACTTCATTTAAGATAAAAGCAAATTCTACAGAACAAAGCCTTACTCCTGAGCAGATGTTTAATAAAAGTAAAAAAATTGTTTCAGAAATGAAGTTGGCTTTGGAGAAGTCAATAAAAACTCAGAAAGAGATAGAAGTTAAGCTAAATAATACTCAGGACCAGGCGCTGAAAGAAAAATATAAATCTGCATTATTTTGTTCAAGTGGTTCAGTTTCAAGCATTGGTAGTATTATATATAATTCAATAAATGATCTTGATGCACTTGAAAATCATGCTGAGAAGAATAATGTTAGCAGTGCGGAATATGAATTTCGAAAAATATTCGCTAACTATAGCTCCGTAATTCAGAAGATAAATTATATTGAAGAGTGTCACACAATTAAGCAACCAGAAAATAATAATGATGATGATAAACCAGATACTAATAAACATGATCCATCAGAATTTGATAATCATGATCCATTTGAAAATGATAATAATGAGCAAAAAGATCCAAAAGTTACCCAAAATTCCAGTGGACAATTTACTGTAGATTTTACAGCCGATGAATTCAAAAATTTTATCATGAGTTTCAATCTGACCAACCCAAAATCCTCTGTAATTGTTCCATATTTTGATACTTTGGCAGGTGAAACATTAAGAGCCCAAATAAATAAAAATGAAAAAGGTGAAATAATCTCTGTTGTTACTGGTGTAGCAAAAGCTGATGGTAGCCTTGATACAACAAAACCATATGTTGTAATGGAAAATACTACAGACGGAATTCCAAAACTTACCTTAAATCAGGATGGGAAATCTACTATCATAAGTATCTCACTTGAAAAAGATGAACCGATAATTGAAAAAAATCAAAATCCCAGTGAGGTAAATGTCCAGAAAATCACGGCAGTAAATAATTTTATCGGTTACTGGATTTATAACGGTTTTGGTAAAAGAATACTCCTTGAATTCAGAAATGCAGGAAATAACACATTTTCACTTCATACTACAGTCGGTGGAGACAATTATGTCGGAACCGGTCCATATCCTGAAAAAGTTGAATCACTTGAGGTAAATAGTACATATAATAAAGAATTTCTCAAAGCAAATCTGAAAGTATTAAATGGAAATCAGTTATCCTTAACTTTGCTTGATGCAGGTGATAAAACACTCCTTCAATACAAGGGATTACCATTAACTTTAAACCGGTATGTACAATAACCAGCTCAATCTAGTAGAGGTTCAGGATTAGCAGCATTAACCTTATCAATGCTTTTGACAGTATCATGTAACAGTATTACAAATTATTTAGAATAAGACAGCCCTGCGGTACTCCGGGGAGTTATTAAACAGTTAAATTTGTATATTCTTTCTCAATTAACTTAGTAATAAATTCTCTTCTGGTAATATGTTGAGATTTAGTTAATTTATCAAGTTTAACAAGGGTTTGAGCAGGGAGCATTTCTCTAAAATCTTTATAACCTTTGCTTTTCAGCTCTAATTCTTTTTCACGTTTTTTACTAAGAACTTTTTGCTTATTTTTTTCATAAGATTTTTTATGATATTCACTGTAAGAGGTAGATTTACCCAATTCAGCAGTAATATAATAAATATTTTCTCCTTCTAGCTTTGAAGGTTTTGGGAAATCTTTATCATTTTTAACCAAAACATCCAAGCATAGAGACAGAGCTTCTTTAGCCATACTTTTTGCTTCTTCAATACTATTTCCTTCAGTAATACATTGAGGTAAATCAGGAAATTCTACTAAATAAGCCACTGTCCCTTCATTTGTATATTCAATTTGGGCAGGGTATTCTAAATACCTATTTTTCATAATCAAACAATCCTTAAAACAATAATTTAATAAAATGATTTTAATAACGTGCTCCTCTACGCCTACTTTACTTTAATCCGGCTTGTTTTAGAATACTGGCTTGAGTTTTAGGATTTAATTCTCTTTTATCACCATGGACTGGAACGCATGTTTCATGTGTACCATCTGTCATGTAATGATGTGAGCCATCAATATCAGTTACCCAAAAACCATGTTTTCTTAAATACCGGATCATTTCTCGTCCGTTCACTAGAACCACCTTATTTAATTTTAAATGAGCATATTTTAATAATAACGCAGTTATTAAGAATTGTCAATAATGTTAGTGGGAATATGAGAAAATATATTTAAATTATTTTATCTGTGAATATCCGTCTGATCCGTTCAATCCGTGTTCTATATTTTAAAAAAAGGGGAAAAAATGAAAAACAAAATAATAACAACATCGTTAACCTTATCAATAGGTCTACTCTCAGCATGTAATGGTGTTACCAACTGGGCAACTTTGACAGATATTGTACCTACAACTAATCAGTCAGATAATAAGATTATAAGAATTAATAAAACAATTTCTTTAACATCCATTGATAAAAATGGAGCTGTAAACCCTATCGTACCTGAAAACCTTGCTTCTATTCAGGTTGGTGGTATATTCATCCCTGCTAAAGATATAAAAATAACTTCTGATGGGTTTACTGCAAAAGCCATTAATAGCACAGTAAAGGTTGCTTATAATGGAAGTAATCAAAAAACTTTAGATACAAAAGATATTACAATTGGTTCTGATGCTAAATGGGTAAAAAATAATTAGGTTTAACTCACCGGGAACAAGGGGCTTAAGCCCCTTGCTCACTCCCCTCTCTTCTCCATTTCATGTCAAAAAGAGGGGACTTAAAGAAAATATTTAGCTTTAGATTAATCTTCGCTATCAAATATAAAAATACTATATTTAGAGCATTTTCTACGATTATCCGTTCAATCAGTGTTCTGTTCAACCACTGACAAAGCTTTATGCTATGATATTAAATGATTATTTATTAAAAGGGGCCTGATTAAGAAAGCTTTGAAACACCATTTGCTATGAAAAACTTACCATTAGGCATACAAACTTTTAAAGATCTTATAAAAGAAAATTATCTTTATATAGATAAAACAAAAGATATATATAAATTATTAACCCATAACGGAAAATATTTCTTTTTATCACGCCCTAGAAGATTTGGAAAATCATTATTAATAAGCACTTTAGCTGAAATATTTTCAGGTAATCATGAGCTATTCAAAGGTCTTTGGATATATGACAAAATGATTCCCAAAGGGAGCCCTGGAGAAGAATGGAAAAAGTATCCCATTATCAGAATTGATTTTTCTAATATGCTTTATACCCATGGCTCTCAGGGTTTTGAAGAATCTTTTTTTAGCACAATTAGAAGTTTAGCAGAAGATAA
This sequence comes from uncultured Candidatus Sericytochromatia bacterium, assembly GCA_964422885.1. Lineage (GTDB taxonomy): Bacteria > Cyanobacteriota > Sericytochromatia > UBA7694 > JACMQJ01 > CAYRDV01. Next base: position 44,129 of record CAYRDV010000002.1, on the reverse strand, counting down.
TAAAATTGAACTTAAAGAAAAAAATTATAAAGATGGTTTCAAGGAATTATTGAAAAAGCTTTCAAAAGTAGAGAAAGTCGTGCTTTTAATAGATGAGTACGACAAGCCTATAATAAACTTTGTTGATGATTTAGAAACAGCAAAGAAAAATAGAGATATCCTAAAAAACTTTTATGAAACAATAAAAGCTTGCGATGAATATATTAGGTTTGCTTTTCTCACAGGAGTGTCAAAATTTAGTAAAGTATCCGTGTTTTCAGGTTTGAATAACTTAACTGATATAACTCTTTCAGAAAATTTTGCGACTATCATAGGTTATACAGAAAAACAATTACAATTTTACTTTGAAGACAGAATAAAACTCTTGGCTGAAAAATTAGAAAAAACAGAGCAGGAAACCAAAGATACAATAAAGAATTGGTACAATGGCTATTCGTGGAACGGGAAAGATTTTGTATATAATCCATATTCAATACTTTTACTTTTTGAACATCAGTCAATAAATAATTATTGGTTTCAGACAGGCACTCCTGCTTTTTTATTAAAGCTTATAAAAGAGCATCAAACTAATATCATAAAGTTTGAAAATAAAGCAGTTCATTCAAAAATATTTGATTCTTATGAAATAGAAAATATTAATGTTGAATCATTACTTTTTCAAACAGGGTATCTTACAGTAAAAGAGATTAAAAACCAACTTTCACCTTTCAGAGAATATATTTTAAATTACCCAAATACCGAAGTAAGAGCATCTTTTCTAAACCACCTTTTGATGGAATTTTCTAATAGTCAGGATAATGATGAAATAATGATTTCAAGATTAGTAAACACTTTAGAGAACAAAGATCTTGATGAATTTTTTGAAAGAATAAAGGAAGTTTTTAGCAATATTCCAGCAATAATTTTCATGGCTAATAAAGAAGCATACTATCATACAATTATTTATTTAATACTAACACTTATTGGTGTTCGAATAGCTGCTGAAGTACATACGAATAAAGGGAGAATTGATGCTGTAGTAGAAACTAATGAAAGAATTTATGTTTTCGAATTCAAAATGGCAAATAGTAAACAAGCCATAAAACAAATAGAAACAAAAAAATATTACGAAAAATATCTAACAAGTAAAAAAGAAATCTTACTTGTTGGAGTGAGTTTTGATATCGAAGAAAGAAATATTAAAGAGTGGATAGTTAAGCATGAACAGTAATACATTAGGAATAAATAAAATCCGTGAATATCCGTTTGATCCGTCCAATCCGTGTTCCATTCTTATAGTTTTCTCTTTAGCTTTAATGAATTATTAACAATAAGTAGGCTGCTAACTGACATAGCTGCTGCTGCGGCAATTGGTTTTAAAATTCCCAGCATTGCCAGAGGAATTCCAATAATATTATATGAAAAAGCCCAAAGTAAATTAATTTTTAAGGCTTTCATGGTTTTATCAGCTAAAGAAAAAAGCATTGGCAGGGCAGTTAAATCATTTTTTATAAAAGTGATATCTGAGGCTTCCATAGAAATATCTGTAGCATCGGCAATTGAAACTCCAATATCTGATTGTACCAGTGCCGGGGCATCATTTATTCCATCACCAACCATCATTACTACTTTTCCCTGTTTTTGTAATTCAAGGATAAAAGAAATTTTATCCTGAGGCAACTGCCCGGCAAAAAATTTATCAATAAGTAATTTATTTGCCACTTTTTGGGCAGTAAGATAATGATCTCCGGTAAGCATAATGATTTCAAGATTTTTTGCTTTTAAACTTTCAATTACTATTCCAGCTTCTTTTTTTATTTGGTCTTCCAGAACTATCACAGCCACAAAAATACCATTTATTGAAACAAATACCTGGCTCATAGGCATACTATTCAAATCATCATTAAAATTTTTCAAATTGTCTGGAATTTTTACTCCCTTCTCTTCAATAAATTTCTGTGAGCCAATTTTAATATGACAATTATTTGTTTTTCCTTCTACTCCAAGGCCCCTATTTGTTTTAAAATCAGTAATATCCAAAAACTTAAGACCATTTTGTTTCCCAAAATTAGTAATAGCTTGGGCAACGGGGTGCTCAGAATAATTTTCCAGGCTGGTTATCATTTGTAAGCATGATTCTTTTGAAATGTCCTGAAATTCAGCAAAAATAACTTCTTTGAGTAAGATTTTTCCTTCGGTCAGAGTCCCTGTTTTATCAAAAACAATAGTCGTTATTTTATTAATTTTCTCAATTAAATTTGCATTTTTAATAATGATTCCCAGTGATGCTGCTTTGTTTAGGGAAACGAATGTTGCCATTGGTGTTGCTAATCCAAGCGCACAGGGACAGGCTACAACTAGTACAGCGATAGAATTTAGGATAAAGGTTTCTGGTTGTGCACCAAGTAAATACCATATAAAGCCTGTAATAAAAGACATCAGTATTACAAAAGGGATGAACCATGATGATAGTTTATCTGCCAGTTTCTGGGATTCGGTTTTTTCATTCTGAGCTTTTTCAATTAATTCTATTATCTTTGATAATGTTGTATGATCACCAACTTCAGTTGTTTTAAAAAGAAACCTTCCTTCCTGATTCAAAGTAGCTGCGTATACTCTGGAACCTGTCACTTTTTCAACTGGAAAAGATTCTCCGGTAAGCATTGACTCATCAATATAGCTGGACCCTTCTATTATTTCGCCATCAGCAGGTATTTTTTCACCTGCTTTTACTACAATAATATCTCCTGTTTTTACATTTTCAATTTCTACTGTTTCTTCTATTCCATTTTTAATTATGGTGGCATTTTTTGCAGTCATACTAAATAATTTTTTTACAGTTTGAGAAGCTTTAGCTTTAGCAGAATTTTCCAGAAATTTACCCAGCAGTACAAAAGCAACTATCATCGAAGCCGTATCAAAATAAACATCAGTCCTTCCCTTTAACATAGCCCAAAAACTAAAACTATAGGCGGTTAAAGACCCAAAACTAATTAATGTTTCCATACTAAGTTGAAAATTAAGAGCTTTAAAAAAAGCATTTTTTAAAAATGGATATCCCAAAACAAAAATTATAAAGAAGCTTAAAAACGCTTCAATTCTTATAACCCAATTAATAATTCCTGAAAAATTTTCTAACTGACCATAATAATAAGCAAAGCTAAAAGACATAATATTCATTGATAAAAACCAGGTAAAAGCGACTCTTAAAAGGTAATTTTCAGAAAGATATTCACTATCTTCAGATTGTTTTTTGATTATTAAAATATATCCAAACTTTTTCAGTAATTTTGCTGCTTTTTCAAGATTAAAAATATTTTTATCAAAAGAAATTCTTACTCTTTCAGAGATCAGGTTTACTTTTACTTCAGCTACGCCTTCCTGAAGGCTAAGGATTTTTTCAATAATTGGACCACATGAAGTACAGGTTACGCCTTTAATTGAATAGCTCTGATGTTCTGAAGTGTCACTATTTTCTTTAATTATATTTTTAATCTTTTTCTCCAGTTTTCTTTTAACCAGCTCATCTAAATCATGCTCAATATTTACTGAGTCAATTAACTGGTTGGCGATTAAACAACCTAAACAGCAAAAATACCGAAGCTCATTATTTATTGTTTCTGATACAGGCTTATTTTTAATGGAAAGAGAGCAATGATAGCAAACAGAAGCTTTATTCTCTTTTTTTATTTCACTGTCAATAATTTCCATTGATTTAAATTTATTTCATATATAAGGCTGTTAAGTATTTTAGCTTAGATTTAATACTTGTAAAAAAATTATTTTTATACTAATATGAATAAAACTTTCATATTGTATAATATTCAGTGGACCTTCCATTTGTTATAGATATACTTCTTTAAGAGTGAATTTTTTTAAATTTGTGTGGGTATGCAATTAGACGTTGGAGAAGTCAGGTTTCTGACAAAAGTAGCTACAAAATCTCCGCGAGGTTTGAGGCTTCTTTTATTTAAAGAAAAAGTTTCTGGGAAAGAGAAACTCGTTTTTGTGGTAAAGACGGCATCCCAGGATGTTGATAAGCTTGCTTTATCTAAAATGACCTGGCAGGTTGAACAAAGTAAGGCTGCCCCAAGAGTAGTTATTGTAAGGCTTCTTATTCTGCCAGAGGGTTCAAACGAATTTTTCCAGTCTGAAACCGGCTTAATCATGAATGATGATAAAGACAGGAAAATACTGGATACTTTAGGTAATCAAAAAAGTATTGAAATATTCTTTTTTAATTATGAATCCGAATTTCATTCCAAAATTGAGCTGTTAACTACTTTTAATATGGCTAAAGCAGCCCAACACCTTATTGAAGCGAATCCACTGGTTGATGAAGGTAAACTTATTGTAAAATCAGAAAACCTGTCTGAAGCAGATATAAAAAATGCAATTACGGGTAAAATAAGAGATACGAATCTTAAAGATAAGGATTTAATTGATTCAATCCAGAAAAAAATGCCTGTTGTTTCGTCTTCGGTTCCCAGGACAAAACCTGAAGAATATACAAAGACATCAATAAAATCAAATGAAATGTCTGGGGCAGGAAATTTTGGTGTTTCTCCTACTGTTCCTCCAGAGGCGGCTAAAAAGAAAGAGCTTGATTTTGAAACCTTAAAAAATGCTATAAGTGTCCCTCCAGGAAAAATATCATCGCAGGATTTATTAAATACAATTCCCATTAATACAGGAAAAAGTGGCCTTACCACTAATGATTTGAAAAATGCCATAAGTGTACCTCCAGGAAAAATTACCTCAGAAGAACTTTTAAACAGTATTCCACCGGAAAGAGTTACTTCAGAAGATTTGTTAAAAAGTATTCCTCCTGATAAATTTACTTTTAACGATTTAATGAAATCTAAGGCTGAAAATGCTAAATCTAATGACCTTTTAAAAGTTGGGGACAATGTTTCTTCCAGTAAAATTACCCCTGAGGATCTTTTAAATAGTATACCGCCAAATATTTTGACTTCAGAAGAATTACTTAAATCACTTAATGATATTTCAATACCATCTGAATCAGGGCTTAAAGCTCAGGATTTGTTGAATAGTATAGGTACCTCGGCTACTAAAGGTGGAAAGCTGGATAAGGATAACCTGTTTTCAACTATTAATCAGGATAAAAACAGTATTTTTGTTGATAAATCTCCTACTGTTATTGTCGATAAATCTCCAACTCAGGAGCTTTACAAGAAGGACTTGTTAGATGCCTTAAAATCAGAGCCCAGCCCGCTTAAATTATCACCGGAGGAAGAGAATAGTCTGGTTAATGCCTTAAAATCAGAACCAACCCCTCTAAAGTCACAAACAGGCGAACTTAGTTCTATTATGAAAGATATAGAATCAAATATTAAGTCAACCAATAATCTAACTGGTAATAATACAAGCCCTCCAGTTAATAAAAAGAAAACTGAAGAAGCCAAAGATATCAGTGTTGACGACTTACTCAAAGCACTTAACGGTGAATCCTGATTTAGATCTTAAGCCACGGATAAACACGAATTCTCACAGATTTTAAATAAAAAGTGGAAAATACAAAATACTATTTTTTATCTGTGTTCTTATCTGTGAAAATCTGTGGCTAAAAAATTTTAAAATACCAACTATATAAATTATTTTATTATTTTGGAAATTGCTTTAAAATTATCGTTTCCGGCAACTCTGCAAAGTTCAAGTAAAATTGATTCATAAGTTGAAATTATTGCTCCTTCAGTTTTCATTCTTTGAATGGCAATATTTTTATCATTAAGCTTTCTTGAAGAAACGCAATCTGCAATAACTACAGGTATAAACCTGTTTTCAATCAGATCCAGAGCTGTCTGTAAGACGCATACATGCGTTTCTATACCCAAAAGGATGACATGTTTTTTTCCAAAGCTCTGTAATTTTCCCAGAAAGTCAACAGAACCACAGCAACTGAAATCAATTTTTTCTATTGGGTAATAATTTTTTTCAATCGTTTCTTTTATGGGTTTAATTGTATAACCAAGACCAGAGGTATATTGTTCAGTAATAAGTAGTGGTATTTCCAGGACCTGTAACCCGGATAATAATCTGACACAATTGGCAGATAATATTTCATTTTCATAAATATGCGGAAAAAGTTTTTCCTGAATATCAATAATGACAGCTATAGCATCATCCTGTTTAATTCTCATTTCTTATCTCCTTATTTCTATTATTTTTATTCCCTCTCTTTTCAAGAGAGGGTCAGGGAGAGTTTCTTCGGTAAAAATACTTCTGCCATCATACACCTGGCGCTCCCTCCACCTACTTTTTCAATTGTATCGATGTTAACAGAAATAATTTTTCCATGCTTTTCCAGCTTTTCTATCTGGAATTTATTAAAACCAGTCAATGCTGAGTCTGACATTATAATTAATGGATTTCCATCATTTGAGGAAAGCTGAAGAATATTACCACAAAAATAATTTTCCATTTGCTCAATTGAAATTTCAATAATTTCATGTGTTTTTCCAAGTATTGTAAGTAACTTATCCTTGTCATTTTTAGAAATGATACAATCGTTGCAAATAACAGCAAACTTTTCACCAATACTCATAATTACATTTGTATGATAAATAGGCTTGCCACCAGAACTGGCAGCCTGAAAAATGACAGATTGGGAATAATTTCTCAAGTGTAAAAAGTTGTTGAGCTGAAGAGGGTTTGAACGAATTGATTCAGCCATATAAACGATTTTGTTGGGATGATCTATTATCATACTTCCTGTTCCTTCAAGAAATAATGATTGTTCTCTTAAAGGGCCAACATTTATTATATTTTTTACCAGATATTGGTTTTCCATGAAAAGATTTTCAGCATCCTGTAATCTTAACTTTTCTGCTCTCCGGTTAGGAGTTGCCATTGGAAAAGTAACAATTGTTCCGTCATGTTCAGTGGAAATCCAGTTATTAGGAAATACGGCATCAGGCATCTTAGCTAAATTGGTTCCCTGTTCAAGAACCAAAACATTTACATTTTCTTTCCTGAGAGTAAGTACCATATTTTCAAACTCATTCAGCGCTTTTCGGTTGATTTCATCCTGTGAATCGGTAGGTCTGTTTTGAAATTCATTATCAAGGGCTGTTTCTTCATTAAAGCAAAAGTCAAATGGCCTTACCATCAGTACTGTATTTGTAATTTGTTTTATCTTACTCATTATATTTCATCCCTTTCCAGTGGCATTGTCATACATCTTGGCCCACCTAATCCTCTGACTAACTCGGAGCCCCTGATTTCAATCACTTCTACACCAGCCTCTTTTAAAGCTCTGTTAGTATAACGATTCCTATTATAAGAAATCACCTGTCTTGGGCCGATTGCAAAAACATTTGCTCCATCAAACCATTGCTCTCTTGATGCATAATCGGGATTTCCATACCCTGTTTCTATAATATCAAGATGCGGAATTTCTTTTTTCAAAATTTTAAGTATTGATTCTCCAAGATTATGAATACCTAAAATAACATTCCCATCAGAATCCTGAGCTTTTTTGTAATATACTTTTGTTTCTAAAACCGAATTTACAGCATCAGGATATGTAACTACCAGATTTTCATCAATTATAGTAAAAACAGTATCCAAATGCATAAAATTTCTTTTTCGGGGTAAATCCACTTCATAAACCCGCTCAACCTGATCATCCTTTAATACCTGTTTGGCAACTTCTTCTATTGCTTCCGCATCGGTTCTTTCTGAGCGCCCAATAGCCAGAGCTTTTTTGGATAAGACGATGACATCGCCACCTTCAATTGAAGGTAAACTGTTGGTATTATCAGAATTAAGAGATATTGGCTGATAATTTTCTTTAAAATCAGGATGATTTTCTAAAACAAGTTTTAAAATCATTGATTCTCGCTGGCGAGCCGGATATTTCATTTGGGAAGAAATAACTCCGGTTTGCACTAATGCAGCCGGATCACGCATAAAATAGAGATTAGGGTTTGGCTGGATTAAAAACTCATTATCCTGATGTTTATCAAGCGCTTTATTATGGAGCTTTTTTTTCAGTTCTTTTACTTTTAACCCTGCTACTAGTGCAGTTGTAGCTTCTGCTGTGGAAATAGTTTCAATAACATCCTGGGCCAGGAACGAAAGACCAGAATCGGCGAGAATTTCCTCAAAAACATTTAGCAGCAGCTTCTTATCTTTTAGAACCTGCCCCAGTAAATTAGTTAAACGATAAACTTTAGCCCCTGAAACCTGTTTTATTATATTGGTAAAACTATCATGTTCAACCTGCATTTCTTCGAGATAAGGAACATCCTCAAAAAGTAAATCAGAAATATTATAAGGTGTAAGCCGATCAATTTCTTTACCCGGCCTGTGAATTAATACAGAGCGTAATGTACCGAATTCAGAGTTTAAACGTAATTTCATTATTTATCCAGATTCTAATCAAACAATAGTAATTATATAACATCAATTTTCCTGATAATAAAAAAATAATAATTGTAGGTAGTTTATATTGGGGATAATTTTAAAACATCAAAAACATTTTTCAAAAATATTAATTATAATATTAGAGTAGCTTAATAATTTGTAATGTAGTAAGGTGAGGTTATGATAATAAACCATGATAATAATTCAAAACCTTCATCAATAAATAGAAAAAATAGTAATTTTTTATCAATGAAACAAAAATGTCATAAAATAGTTATTTCTACTTATAAAATGGGAATAATGTCTGAAAATAATTATGCAGTTAAAAGTTCCATTTTTTTACTTAAAGAACTTTTTGCTACTTATATGCATAAAAGTTTTCAAAATAAATTAAAAATTACAACTACTTTGGGAAGGCGGCTTATCCGTTTGATAAATAAAATATAGAGCCTTTTTCTTTAAAAGGTAAAAGATCTTTGTCTATTGAATAAATTACATAAATACGGGTAGAATCCGGTGGTGAAAAATAATTAACTATTGGACTGGTACCAGAACCACTACTTCCATATACAATAAGACCTGCTTCCAAATCAGAGTCTGTCTGGATATCACCAACATCTTTGATTGTTGTTGCCGAATTTGTAAAAGGGTTTTTAAAATCTCTCAGATATTTTTTTGATTTTCCTTCATTGTATAGCTCTGTTTTATTGGCAGCATAAGCTCCTCCCCAATCTAAAGCATAAATTTCAACAGAAGTCCTGACAATAGTCATATTAAGTTTTAGATTAGCGTACTTTGCTCGATCCTGAGCGTTAATATAATTTGGTATAGCAATCGCAAATAAAACAGCAAGGATTACTACAACTGTCATTGCTTCTATCAGGGAAAAGCCTGAATTATTTTTTAATTTCATTATTTTTATAAATTTACTACAAATATTGCTTGATAACTTAAAATTATTATCTATTATTAGAGATTGTTTTTAAAACATTTATTCTTCCATGTCCGAAATAATCATCAAAACCAGGGTGGCCTAAATCATCTGCACCTTTAATAATAATATTTTTAACCTGTTCTGGGGAAATTTTTCCATATTTACTCCTGATTAGTGCCGCAAGTCCAGCAACATAAGGCGCTGCCATAGAGGTTCCATCAAGTGTGGCATAGTTTTGCGGTAGTCCTTCATTGTTTAAATCAACTTTATATGTTGGAAAAGTTGATAAAATTTGAGTACCTGGAGCCGAAACAGTTATCCAGTTACCAAAATTTGAAAAATCAGAAATTTTATCTTTTGCATCGGTAGAACCAACAGCAATAACCCCCTTGGAAGCTGCCGGGTAATTTTCGATATTTTGACCATCATTCCCCATTGCAGCTATAATTACCACATTTTTTTTCAAAGCATAGGAAATTGCTTCTTCAAAAGCCTCACTTGTTCCACCACCGCCCAGACTCATACTTATTATATCTGCCCCATGATCTGCTGCCCAGGTAATGCCTTCAATTATACCGGCATCATCACCAGAACCTGAGTGATCAAGAACCTTTACCGGCATTATTTTACAATTCGGGGCCATACCCGAAATCCCAACTGCATTATTTGTAATAGCCGAAGCAATACCCGAAACATGTGTTCCATGTCCATTTTCATCTTTTACTGTCTGACTTTCTTTTATCGCACTAAAACCAGGAACTGTTTTACCTTTTAAATCGGGATGTTCAGGATCTATCCCTGTATCAACAATAGCAATAATGATATTTGCTTTACCTCTGGTAATTTTCCAGCCCTGCTCTGCATGAGTAATATCAAGAGCATACTGATCTTTACGCATAGGATCAGAGCCTGCTGTCGAAGCAGGAGTTCCCTGGTTTATCGGAGTTACTGCCAGCATTGTACTCCTTCTTCTTTTTGGTAAAACGATCTTTCTGATAAAGTTAGGAGAGGCATATTCTACACCAGGATGATTTCTCAAATTTTTTAGAATATTATCCATTGAACCTGAATTTTTAACCTGTACGACCTCAACATTCAGATTTTTTATTGATTTTATTGTTTTAAAGTCTGGAGAAATAGAATTAAAAGAATTTATTCCTTTTTTACGTTTAATAATAATTTGCCCGGAAGTTGAAGAAATATTAAAACCTGTGTTTTTGAGCTGCTGCTGAAAATCGCTGGCCTGAAAATCAAGCGGAATATCTCTGTCACACCCCGAAGTTACAGAAATAAATAATGATAAAATGCCTAAAATAGCTATTTTCTTTGATAATTTCATTATCATGTGAGTCTTTCTATCCACCAATTTTTACTACTTTAATTATTACAATTTTGCTTAATTTTTCTGAATTATTTTAATTTTATACTATTTCTCATTATAACTATTAAACACTAGTATTTTAATACCCTTATTTTATTTTTTTAAACAGAATCATGATAAACTACTAAATAAATAAAATTTACTTTAAGCTTCAGGAAAATACAGTGGGATTAATAACTCCAAAAAAAACTCCCGGGAATACCGAGCCCCTGATTCCGAGTACAGAATTAACTCCCCTAAAGGGGCCCCTGTTTTCGGGAAGACCGAAAATTAGCGTCTGCCTTATTGCCAAAAATGAAGAAAAATATATTGAATCCTGCATAAAAAGCCTTTTACCTGTAGCTTATGAAATTATAATTCTGGATACAGGTTCTACTGATCGAACATTGGATATTTGTAGAAAACTTCAACTCTCCTCTAACTCCTCTCTTGCAAAGAGAGGAGAACAAATTAACTCCCTCTCTTCTCAAGAGAGGGCTGGGGAGAGTTTGGAATTCATAAAAATATTTCAGACAACCTGGGAAGATGACTTTGCCAAAGCCAGAAATGAATCTTTAAAGTATGCTACTGGTGACTGGATTCTTTATATTGGTGCGGATGAAGTTTTAACTGAAGATACCCAAAAAAAATTATCTGCTTTTTTAGAAAAAAATACTTATGATGAAAAACCTGTTGTTTTTTGTTGCAAAGTACTAAATCCTCAGGAACAGGGAGGCTTTGTCACCTCATATTTCAGGCAGGCTCTTTTTAAAAATAATATGGGTATCAGTTTTAGGGGGGCGATCCATGAACAGTTATACAGACCGGAAAAAGACCTGATTAATATTAACTGTCCATTTTTTGAAGTTTATCATTTTGGAACATTAAAATCAGCTGATGATTTAATAAAAAAAAGCATTAAATACATAACATTATTGCTAAAAATTATTGAAAAAGAGCCTGAAAATCCTGAAAACTATTATTATTATCATCACCTTGGAAATTCGTATTCTCAGCAGAATAATCATGAAAAAGCACTGGAAGCATTTCTTACATCTTATAATTTGTATAAAATAGGAAATTTTGATAAAGAAAGCCTGGCTTATGGAAGTATTCTCATTAAAATAATTTCTGAATTAATATTTAATCATCAGAAATTTCAAGAAGCCTTAAAATATTTGGATGAGCTATTGCAAATTTCGCCTGATTTTTCAGATGCCCTTTTTTATTATGGATATTCTTTGCAAAATCTGGGAAAAACTGAGAAAGCAATTACATACTATGAAAGAATTTTGGAGCTATTTGTTGATAACAGAGAGTTAAATCCCTTGGGAATAGTTTCTCAGGATAAATCACTTATTACTATGCTACTGCTTGAATTAAGTACTGCATATCTGGCATTAGATGATAAAGAAAAAGCAATAGCAACCCTTGAGGCAGCTTATAAAACTAATAATGATTCAACGCCTTTAATTTACCACCTTTTAAAATTTTATCTGTTAGAAAGTGATTTGGAAAAAGCCTTATTTTATTTGCAAAAAACAGAGCTAATAGCTCCTGAAGAAATAAATGAAATTAACCTGATAAAGAATTTAAATCCTGAAGAAACAAAATATAAAAAAGTATTGGTAAAGCTATTATTAAAAATTATCCGTATTGAAGGCTGGAACCCGGTTGAGTCTGAAGCAATAAGAAAGAAAATAAAAGATTTAACTTCAGAATTTACAGCTTCGCTAAGCGTCTGCCTGATTGTAAAAAATGAAGAAAAATATATTGAATCCTGTCTTAATAGTGTTTTACCAATAGCAAATGAGATTATTATTCTGGATACAGGTTCTACTGATCGAACATTGGATATTTGTAGAAAACTTCAACTCTCCTCTAACTCCTCTCTTGCAAAGAGAGGAGAACAAATTAACTCCCTCTCTTCTCAAGAGAGGGCTGGGGAGAGTTTGGAATTCATAAAAATATTTCAGACAACCTGGGAAGATGACTTTGCCAAAGCCAGAAATGAATCTTTATCTCATGCAACTGGAGATTGGGTTTTGGTTATTGATGCTGATGAAGAATTAACAAATGAGACAAAAGAAAATATTTTGCCTTTTTTAATAGAAAAAGCAGATCAAGAGAAGCCTGTTGTGTATTTTTTCAGATATCTTGCCGAAAAACCAGGAACAAAATCAACTGTTTCCTATTTTAAACATACCATTTTCAAAAGAAAATGGGGACTTGAATTCACCGGCTCAATCCATGAACAACTTTATAGCAAAGAATCTAACCTTTCTTATCAATATTGCCCTCAGCTAACCATTTTTCATAAAGGAACTGCGATTGGTGAAGAAAAAATTAAAGAAAAAAATGAAAAATATATTTATCAGTTAGAAAAAATTATTACTGAAAATAAGTTGGCTCCTGAAAATTATTATTATTTATACCAGCTGGGAAAATCATATTCAGTTGTTAATAAACACAGAGAAGCCTTTGATAATTTTTTTCAGTCTTACCAGCTATACAAGAAAAATTATTCAGTCAATGAAAATTACTTCAATGAACCAATATTTATAAATATTCTGCTTAAAATAACTGAAGAATTGCTGTTACATTTACAGGAGTATCAACAAGCTGAACCTTTTATAAATGAATTATTTAATATTAACCCTAATTTTCCTGATTCATTGTTTTATCAAGGATTTTGTCAGGAAAAAATGAGTCGTTTTGGCGAGGCAATCCAAAGTTTTGAAAAAGCCTTAAAGCTTTTAAATGTTGATTCAATAAATTTATTTCCTGGTATTGTTTCCCAGGAAAAAGAGCTTCTACCCAGTATTTATATTGAGCTAGCCAGATGTTGTTTTATCAATGGGAATGAAGAAAAATATGGCTTATATATTTCCGAAGCATATAGATTATCGCCTGAATCTTCACTGGTACTTTTACAATTAGAAAAATACTACTTGTTAAAAGGTGATTTACCTGAAGCAATTAACCATCACCTAAAAAATAATATAACTTTTGGTGATGAGGGAAAGGATGTTTTAGAGTCTAGAATTAATGTTCCCAAACATGATTATTTATATAAAGAAACCCTAATTATACTTTTGGAAAATTTATTACAAATAAAAGGCTGGCTAAAAGAAGAAGAAGACTCTGTTTTAAAAAAGCTGGATGAGCTTGCAACACCTGTAGAACCGACAATAAGTGTTTGTCTTATCGTAAAGAATGAGGAAAAATACATTGAATCCTGCTTAAAAAGTGTTTTACAGATTGCTCATGAGATTTTAGTGACAGATACAGGTTCAACAGACCGAACAAAGGAAATTGCTGCAAAATATGCAAAAGTATCTGAAACAACCTGGGAAAATGATTTTGCCAAAGCCAGAAATGAGTCAATAAAACATGCTACCGGAAACTGGATTTTAATAATTGACGCTGACGAGATATTGAATGAAGAAACCCGAAAAAATTTAATCCCTTTTTTACTGGAAACGCCATTTCAGTATGAACCAGTTGCTTTTTGCTTTAAAAATTTAAATTCAAAGAAAAATAATCTGGTTGATACTTCCTATTTTCAGCAAAATCTTTTCCGGAATCATTATGGTATTTACTATATCAGCCCAATTCATGAGAATCTTGCAATAAAAGAAGGAAATCTCAGAAAAGTTGATTGTCCTGATTTTTCCTTTTTACATCGTGGAAATTTTAGACCTGAAAAAGAATTAAGAACAAAAACAGAAAAATATATCAATATTCTTTTTGACGCTATTAAAAATAAAAAAGAAAAAGATAAATATTATTACTATTACTATAACTATATTGCTGATTCATATGCTGAACTGAAACAATTTGATAAAGCGGTTGAATACTACAATATTTCCTATAATCAACTCAAAGAAAAAACTGATTATAAGTTTAGTACGAACGCTTTGATTATCATTATTAAGGTACTTATTTTTATTCATGAGCAATACAAATATGCACTACAATTTATAGATAAGCTTGAATTCTTGGTCCCTGATTTACCTGATATTTACTATTTTAGGGCATATTGTCAGCACCATACCGGAAAGCTTGAAGAAGCTCTAAAAAATTATCAGAAAACAATAAATTTACAGCAGAAAAGCAAACTTTTTAATCTAGACAATCTTGGTATACAGCTTAATTTTATGGTTTCTCTTGAAATTGGTCGGTGTTATCTGCTAATGGGTAATCAGGAAAAAGGTTTAACATATCTGGAAAATCTTTATAATTCCAATAAAAAATTTATGCCTGTAATTTTTCATCTTCTTCGTTATTATTTACTTGCAGAAAATCTTGAAAAAGCTGTTTTTTATTATTCTCAGGCTGGTATGCAATATTCACAGCAGGATAAAATGAGTTATGAAAATATTATTAAGCTCGAACCAGAATCACCACAATATAAATCGGCGTTATTAAAGCTTTTAAAAATTGTCGAATATACGGAAGGATTTTCGCCTGAAGAATTAGAACCAATAAGGAAAAAAGTAAATTCTTTATCACCAAAGGTTAGTGTTTGTATTTTTACAAAAAATGATGAAAAAAAGATTGAAGAATCGCTAAAAAATATTTTGCCAATAGCGTCTGAAATATTAGTAGTGGATACTGGTTCAACAGATAGAACAGTTGATATTTGCAAAAAATTCAACAAGGGGCTTAAGCCCCTTGCCCAATCTAAAGAGATTAAAATACTAGAATTTTCAAATGAGAATGATTATAGCAAAATTAAAAATGAAGTTTATAAAAGTGCTTCAGGCGACTGGATTTTATCATTAGGACCCAATGAGCTTTTAACTGAAGAGTGTAAAAAAAATTTATTGCCTTTTTTGTTAGAACAACCTTACCAGAATAATCCAATTGTATTTTGTCTGAAGTATCTGGAAAGTTTTACTGAATTTATTTTTTCTGTTTCATCATTTAAGGATTCCTTATTTAAAAATAATTTTGAAATTATCTCTGTTCGCCCGGTGGCTGAGCACTTGTTTAAAGCTGATGGTCAAATGCAGGTGCTTAATATCCCTTTTTTAAATGTGGATAAAAAGGTGATTTCGGCTAATAAGGCAAATGAAAATATTTTATTAATAAATGATGCAATAAAAAAAGAAGGTGATTTACCAGATAATTATTACTACTATTTGCATCTTGGTGATTTATATTTTTCAATTAAAGAATATGCTCAGGCTCTTAATTCATTTATTATTTCATATGAACTTTTTAATAAAACATCATTACCGAAAGAAAATTCATTTTATTGTAATATCCTGATTAAAATTATTCGCCAATTAATAGTAATTCATCAGGATTATCAAAAATCTCTTCCTTTTATAGAAGAAATTTTAAATATTTCACCAACATTTCAGGATGCTTTGTTTTTTGCCGGTTACTGTAACCGAAAATCTGGAGATTTAAAAAATGCTGTAGAAATTTATGAGTATTTGTATGATCAGATTTTTAGCGGAAATACTAACCCTTTAGAAATTAATTCTCTTGAAGATAATATTACATTATGGCTAAACCTTGAATTAGGACGTTGTTATAATCAGCTAAATGATCAGGCAAAAACAGTAATTTATCTGCACCAGGCTCATTCAATTTCTACTGGATATAAGCCAGTTCTAAAAGAATTAATAATGTTTTATCTGGAGCAAAACCATCTTGAACAGGCTTTAGAATACTATTTTGATTTTAAAGAAACTTATACTCTTGAAGATCGAAAAAATTTATCGCAAATTGCAAAATTACCAGCAAGAGAAGAATATAAAAAGACAATAGATATTTTAATGAAAGAAATTATCTCAGTAAAAAAGGATTTTTAATGAAAAGTTTAATTTTTTTCTATCAGGATTTTAATAGGTTAAAAACTGTAAATGATGTTTTTTCTGGTATAAAAGATTTTTATGAAATCAGATCTATAGCTTCTGAAAATGTATTATTGGAGGAATTAGATAAAAAAAAGTATGATTACATAGTTCATGAAGAAAATGATCTGGAAAATATAAAATCCAGATATACAGATACAGAATTTATGTATTATAAACCCGAAGATCTGGATGAACCTGTACAAGGTAGCGAATCTTATAATACTTCTTTTTATACATTATGTAAAATATTCGAAAATCCAAGTGCAGAAATTGCCTGTAAAATAATTAAGGATGTATTAGAACCTGAAAATATTATTGATATAGGGTGTGGTTGTGGTATTTACATTGAACAGTTTCAAAAACTTAATATTGATTCTGTTGGTTTAGATAGTTCCAAAGATGCCATTAAATTATGCTCTCCGATAGTAAAAACATATCATTGGGAAATTGGCCAGGATTCTCCATGTTCAAAAAAATTTGATACAGCAATCTGTTTTGAAGTTGCTGAACATATTCCAAATGATATGTCAGAAAAACTGGTTGAATTTCTGACAACCAATGCAAATCGTATAATCTTTAGCTCAGCTCCTCCGGGTCAGGGTGGTTTTGGTCATATAAATGAACAGCCGTATGAGTTTTGGATAAGCCTTTTTGAAGATAAAAATTTTATCCATATGGAAGAGAAATCAACAAAAATAAAAAATCTTTTTCGTGAAGCTTTGGTAATTGACTGGCTTACTAATAATATCAATATCTTTGAAAGAAAAAAAATATAGCTCCTCTTTTCATACTGGTAAAAAACAAATAAAATTAGCTAGAGACTATAAATGTAATCTTAGACCACATTTATAGCCTTTTAAAAAAAATTATTTATTAAGGGAAAAAATGAAAAAAGTAAGAGAAGTAGCAATAGAAATACCAAAAACAGAAATAAGATGCTTTTTTTGTTATTGTAATTTAAAAAATGAAGTTATTTATAATCTTGATGATTTAGCTTTTTATCACTATGAATGTTTACTTGAAAAATTCCGGGCAAATGAAACACCTGAATTCCGTTTAACTAAAATCGATAATACTACTGTTGATATTACTGTTCCACCTGAAACAAAAAAAAATTATTAGTATTAGTTTTTGTAAGAGGAAAATTAGTTGAGCCTTAAATATAAAAATGATGATTTAAAAATTGATAAAAGCGTTTTTATTGCTCCCTCTGCTGACATACTTGGAAAAGTAACTATTGGTAAAAATTCAAGCATCTGGTTTCAATCTGTTTTACGTGGTGATGTCGATGAAATAATTATCGGAGAAAACTGTAATATTCAGGATGGTTCTATTATTCACTGTGTTCACGGATATCCGGCAATAATGGGAAATAATGTCAGTCTGGGGCACGGAGTTATTCTGCATGGGTGTACTCTTGAAGATAATATTCTGATTGGGATGCGGGCAACTGTATTAACAGGAGCTGTAATCGGTAAAAACTCGCTAATAGCAGCAGGAGCACTCGTTGGTGAAGGTGTAGTGATCCCACCCAATTCACTGGTTGTTGGCATGCCAGCCAAGGTAAAAAAAGAAATTACTGAAGACCAGTTAAAATTAATCCATAAGACATGGGAAAACTATGTTGAATATGCCAAACATTACTTAAACAGATGAATGTTGTTTTAAAAAACTTAAAAGGAAAACTTATTGTTTCGTGTCAGGCTTCGCCAGAAGAGCCTCTTTATAGCCCGGAAGCACTTATGGCAATGGCAAAAGCCTCTATCGAAGGTGGAGCTTCTGCTCTTAGGGCAAATGGTCCTTTACCTGTAAGGCAAATGAAGCATTTTTTTGCTGTTCCGGTTATTGGTTTATACAAAAAAATTTACTCTGATTCAGATGTTTATATTACCCCAACGCAAAAGGAAGTTGAAGCTATTATTATTGCTGGCGCTGATATTATAGCGGTTGATGCTACAATGAGAAAACGCCCTTTTGATGAGAAAATTCCATCATTAATTAAACTTATTCATAAATTTAATTTACCTGCTATGGCTGATATTTCAACTTATGAAGAAGGTATTAAGGCTCAGGAATTTGGTTTTGATCTGGTCGGAACTACTTTATCAGGATATACACCATACAGTACCCAATCTGATGAGCCAGATTTTGAGCTGTTATCAAAGCTAACAAAAAAACTAAAAATTCCGGTAATAATGGAAGGAAAAATCTGGGAACCATTTCAGCTTGAAGAAGCTTTTAAAAGAAAAGCCTATGCTGTTGTTATTGGTAGTGCGATTACCAGGCCCCATTTAATAACAAAGCGTTTTGCGGATAAAATTAAATAATTTTTGCAATAAAGTGAAAAATAAATAAGAAACCCTGATACTTAAGTTAATGGAATAAGGTTTTACCGTAGAACAATTTTTCATAATTATTATCTTAAAACTTAAACTTCATATTCCTGATAGTCATAACATAAAAACACATTCTGATCTGTAAGTATTACCTCTTCGATAGAATATTTTCTTAGCATGTCCGGAGTTGATGAGTAATTCCCCAGCAAATCTTTAGCTTCACTGAGAATAACATCTTCCAGATAAGCGTCCTGACTTACGGGGTCATGATGTGTAAGGCCGACCCGCTTTGCGTTGGCTATAACCCCCTGTTTAATCGCTCCCTGAGATGTTCCATGACCATAACCAGCCGTTGCCATATATTTGTTTTCTGAATATTGGGCATCAATAATCAAAAGGTCTGCATTGGCAAAATGCTGACGGATTTCCAGTGGTGGAACATCATAATTTTCGTGATCAGTTGCTAATACAAAAACTTTTCCGGTTGGTCTTTCTTCAAACCGATAAGTAATACAGTTGCTATTTCCATGATTAGCCTTTTGCATTTTAATAACCAAACATTCATCAACAGGAAAACTGCTGCTGTTTATCGGTAACCGACCTTTTTGTTCAAGATAAACAAAACGATCTAGCTTATAGGTCTGAAACCCTCCTTCTGGGTGAACAGCCATTACATGCCCTTCATAATTATGTAAATCCTTGAATGTCATATGATGCTTTACCCGTGATGCTTCGATTGGGAAAAAGGGTTTTTTAAATAAATGATTAACCATATCATGAACACCCACTCCATTATCAACAGGCCCGTACATATTTACAGGAATATCGGTAATAAAAGTAGTTGGTGATAAAGTTAGGCCAAGAATATGATCCCAGTGATAATGAGTAAAAAGAATATTAAAAATCAGTTTACCGTTTTTCATCAATGGAAGATAAGACCAGCCTGCGGGAACAAATCCTGTGCCAGCATCTATAAATAGTTTATTCCCTTCGGGAAGACATTGGCTTATTATTTCATAACAGGTAGTGTTGCCACCTGCATGTACACTGTTTTTATTTGAAATTGCGATGGAGCCTCTTGCTCCCCAGCATTTTACTTGCATTTTTTTCCTCCTTTAATAAGTGCTACAGGGCCTAAACACATTATTTAAATATCTAGAATTCCTTATTAAATTTTCAAAGAACATAGAATGGAATAGAATAATTCATAATCTGGGAAAAATAAATTTTCCACATCAGAATTTAACTAACCACATTGAAAATAATTTAAAACAGAACGTTTTAGTAAATTTTCTATTTTAATCTTAATTTATTTTTTTTATAAAAAGTATTAAATAGGACACAATTGAATAAAGCTTTTAACCTTTTAATGTACCTGTGACCAGGCAATTGCCAGAGGAGTATAAATGCCAGCAACAGTTCCTACTGCTGTTCCTATTACAGTACTGGCAATACTAAGCGGAATTCCAGCAACACCAAGAGAGCGGAACAGAGTATGTGACAAACCACCGGCCAAGGTAGCAGTAAAGCCACCAGCAGCTCCGCCAATTCCATAAAGAAGGGCCGCCTGTTTTGCATCTTTGGTATTTCCTGTTGCCAGACCTATTGCCATAGTGCTGATCGCTCCTATACCCGCAGCAGCAATAGAACCGCCAACAACCCCTTTTAATGTCGTAACTCCCATATTTTTAGCTGATACACCAATTCCCGGCCCTTCTTTGCTAAAGAAATTCAGCATATTTTCACTGATCGAAGGAGCAAGTTTATAGCTGGCAATACCACTAATCCCAATCTGAGTAACCATAAAGCTTTTCATATAATTATCTGCCCCCATTAACCTCTGAAAAAAATTCTTCGGGGGAGGCTCAGGTGGTGGTGGGTCCGTTGAAACAGGCTGCAATATAACTATATTATCTAATGCACCTGTACTGGCAGGAGGTGTTGATGTAATTGTACCAACCATTTCTCTATCTCTCTAAATTAAATTTATTACTTAATTATATTTTAATGGAATAACATTAAGAAAAGGCTATGTATTAATTAATAAATATTGAAAAAATGGTTAAATTTTAAATTATAGTTAAGTACAAAGAAAAAATCTATTAAATATTTTTTAAACTAAGAAAATATAATCTCCATTTTTTTTGTTTACAAATTGTAGTTTAAATAATTTTTCCCTCTTTGTTATACTTACTTGAAAGCTTATAAAAGTTTAGGAGATATAGAAATGAAAACAGCCAAGAGAATGGATCTTATTCCTCCATATTTGTTTGCAGAATTAGATAAGAAAAAGGCCGAAGCTATTTCCAGAGGTGTAGATGTTATAAATCTTGGTATTGGAGATCCGGATCTGCCGACTCCTGAACATATAATAAGGGCAATGCATAAATCAGTTGATAATCCTGAAACCCATAATTATCCACCTTATGAAGGGACAAAAAACTTTAGGGAAGCGGTTGCAAAATATTATGCGTCAAGATTTAATGTTGAATTGAATCCCGATAATGAAGTTCTTTCACTCATCGGTTCAAAAGAAGGGCTGGCACATATCCACCTGGCATACGTAGATCCCGGAGATTACAACCTTGTTCCAGATCCTGCATACCCTGTATATAAGGTTACTACAAACTTTGCTGGTGGAATACCATATATAATGCCTTTGCTTGAAGAAAATAATTTCCTTCCTGATCTTGATAAAATACCTGGTGATATAGCGGATAAATCTAAACTGATGTTTCTAAATTATCCTAATAATCCCACCGGAGGAGTTGCCACTCTGGAATTTTTTGAAAAGGCCGTTCATTTTGCCAAAAAGCATGATATCCTAGTCTGCCATGATCTGGCTTATTCAGAAATGGCTTATGATGGCTATAAAGCTCCCAGCTTTCTGGAAGTTCCTGGCTCAAAAGATGTCTGTATAGAGTTTAATTCGCTTAGTAAAACCTATAATATGACAGGTTGGAGAATTGGTATGGCTGTAGGTAATGCTCAAGCTGTAGGTGCTCTAGGCCGCTTAAAAAATAATATCGATTCAGGTGTTTTTAAGGCGGTTCAATATGCTGGAATAGAAGCACTTCTTGGACCACAGGAGCATGTAGCTAAAATGAATGAAATTTATAAATCCAGAAGAGATATTATTACAGAGGGACTAAATAAATTAGGATGGAATCTTAATCCTGTAAAAGCAACTTTCTATATCTGGGCCCCTGTGCCAAAAGGATATAATTCAACAGAGTTTTCTGCTTTATTACTGGAAAAAGCAGGAATAATAGTCCCTCCAGGTGTTGGTTATGGCGATTATGGCGATGGTTATTTCAGAATAGCTCTTACAGCCCCTGAAGAAAGAATAAGATTGGCTATAAAACGGTTGGAAGATAATAATATCAGGTTTACCGGTTAATTGTTGAGGACGTAGTGTAGTAAGGACAGAACACTGTTCTGTCCTTACTACTACACTTAAAAAATATCAAATGGAGAATTTATTTTAAAATGAGAATTATCTTTCATACTGGAAAGGGTGGCGTTGGAAAAACAACAATGTCTGCTGCTACTGCTCTTAAAGCAGCAAGATTAGGTTATAAAACTCTGGTTATTAGTACCGACCCTGCCCATAGTTTATCCGATTCGCTTGGAATAACTCTTAGCGGTCAACCAGTTGAAATTGTTAAAAACCTTTGGGCCCAGGAGGTAAATGTTCTTGATGAAATAAGAGAACATTGGGGAGAGCTTCAAAATTATATGTCTTCTTTGCTTATAACAAAAGGGTTTGATGATATTGTTGCTGATGAATTGGCAGTAGCACCTGGTATGGAAGAACTTTCCAGTCTTTTTCAGCTAAATCTGCATACAAAGTCCGGTGAATTTGATTTAATAGTCATAGATTGTGCACCTACAGGCGAGTCAGTCAGGCTGCTAACCCTTCCTGATGTGGTTGACTGGTATGTAAATAAAATATTTTCTATTACCAGAACAGCAGTTGGTTTTATCAGACCAATTATGAAAACATCACTTTTATTACCTGAAGATAGTGTATTTGAGTCAATTGAGAGATTATTAAAACAAATTGCCGAAGTAAAAGAAATAGTAAACAATCCAGAGATTACATCTGTACGGATTATTCTTAATCCTGAAAAAATGGTATTGAAAGAATCACAGCGAGCGTTTACCTATTTTAACCTATATGGTTATAATGTTGATGCTGTTATCTGTAACAGGATTCTTCCCCCAATTAATGACTCTTATTTTGCAAACTGGAATGAGTTGCAAAATAAATATATTTCGGAAATAGGTGATTCTTTTTCTCCTATTCCCATTTTGAAAAATCGAATGTTAAATACTGAGGCTGTTGGTGTTGAATTATTAGAAATGATCGGAAATGAAATTTTTGGTGATCATGATCCTACTGATATTATGTTTAAAGAGCAACTGCAAAAAATACGTAAAGAGGGTAATGACTACTTTTTATCAATTTATTTGCCATTAGTTGAGCAGGAAAAATTCTCTCTGAAGAAAAAACATGATGATTTTATTATAGAAGTTGGAAACTTTAGAAAAAATATTGTTTTGCCCAGAACTTTAACTGCACTTGAACCAAGTGATGCACAATTTGCAAATGGATACTTGGACATTAAATTCTCTGAACCAGATAAATTGACCTAATAATTATTTAAATATAATCTTATTAAAACAGACAAAAAATTGACCTGCTTAAAAAAAATTTAGTTTTTTATTTTTTAAAAAAGGAAAAATTTGTAATTTTTAAGTAATAATAGCTATATAGAATAAGAAAAAGAAATTGAATAGGTAAGAAAATTTTTAGCTTGATGGGAGCTTCTCAAATTTTCTTTATAGTAATTTAAATGCTTAAAGATCATATTTTTGAGATTATAGATACTTTATCAGAATACTCGGAATATTTGCCTGAAAGTGCAAAGTATGGCTTTGCCTGCCATATTGAGCGAATAAAAGAAGAAATAGTCTCTAAAATAGAAGAAATTGAAAGTACTAAAAAAAATATTATCTCCCATCATGCAATAAACTTATCATCGCAAAAAGAAATAAACAATAATGAAATCCGGTCTTCAGCCAATGTTGCTACAAAATCGGAAATAAGTGTTACCGCAACAAATCCCAGTGTTCCTGTTACAAACCCTGATGATTCAGAAAAGCCTACTTTTTTAACAATGATAACAAAAGCCTTAATCCCAAAACTTACTGAAAAAGGCCGGATTATTATGGATGATTTATCAACTCCAACCAAAATTTATTCTTTTTTAAAAATGATTGATAATCATTCTTCGGTTTTTGAGATTTTTGAAAAAAATAATATTCATAAAAATTTTCTGGAATTTTTACTTTATATGCAGGAAATTGATATGGCTAGCCTTGTTACTTTTATTAAAACAAAAAATATAAATAAAAAATCTGGTTGGGTAAAAATAGGGGATATATTGCTGGAATGTGACCTTATTCATGAAGTAAATCTCAGAAATGCGGCAAATTATAAAAAAACAACCAGTGGTATGTTAATCGGTGAGGCAATGATTGAACTAAGATTTATCACCGAAAATGTTTTAAGAGATGCTTTAAAAATTCAGAAATGGCTGGCACATCTTATCGATAAGTCTCTCTTTTTAACTGAAATGCTCCAGTCAAATTCAATGAATAACAAAATTGAAAGAAGCCTTATTGAAAGTGCAGGAAGCATCCTGGATTTTATAATACCGATTCTGGCTGATGCAGCAAAGGTTTTGATGTCAAAACCAGAGAACCGGGCTTATGCTATGATGCTAAATATAATTGATGGCAATGCATCACTATATAAAATTTTTGAAGATAATAAAAAGGTCTTTAACTTTTCTAAACTGGAATTTTTTAAATTTATTCTGA
The DNA here is from genome assembly GCA_964422885.1 of uncultured Candidatus Sericytochromatia bacterium. Classification (GTDB taxonomy): domain Bacteria; phylum Cyanobacteriota; class Sericytochromatia; order UBA7694; family JACMQJ01; genus CAYRDV01. Next base: position 19,370 of record CAYRDV010000002.1, on the reverse strand, counting down.
AACTAGACGCTCAGGAACTCCTGCTGTATAGAAAAAATGAAGGGCTGGAAACCCGTGAAGCCTGGTTAAAATTTGGCCAGATTGCTGTTGAGCTTGGGCTGGTAAACGAGGCTCAGATAGATGAAACGTTCAGATATCGCCATGAATTGGCTAACCGAATGTTGCATATAGGTGAGGCTTTGGTAGAACTTAAATACCTTACTAAGGAAAATCTGGAAGAATGTCTGAAAATTTTAAGATGGTGCAATACTATACTGGCAAAAATTTCTTATGAAACATCATTTATTACTTCTATTAATGAAGTTTTAAGTACTTATCTTAATTTTCCAACTGAAATGGGAAAGTTTGCTAAAGTATCATTTAATACGCCTCTAACTAATATTATTTGTATCACTTTTAATATCAGTGGAAATTTAAATGGGCAGGTGTTTTATATTTTTGATCGCAGCTTTTTTGAAAATCTAACGGATTCACTGATAGTTTCTTATCATATGAAATCAAATAAAATGGATGAATCATTTATTGCCGAAATTTGTAATATGATAACTGGCAGCAGCCTTACAAAGCTTTCCAAAATAGGTATTTTCTGTGAAACTACAGTTCCTGAAGTGATAACTGATAAAGAAGTAATAATTGCTAATAAACAAACCATTTCTGCTTTACCGCTACTGAATAAATTTGGCAGGTTTATTATTGGCTTTCTTTTAAAAACCTAACCACACATCTTGTAGAGACATGCCATGGCATGTCTCTACAAGATCAAAAGACACTATTCTTCCCTAAATTTATTAAATTTTAGAAGCATTAAGGTAATAAAAAAATAAATAAGGCAAAATAAAATTAATATTCCTATTCCTTTTAGTAAAGTAAATAAATGAATATTTCTTCCAGCAATTTCCTGAATAGATTCAAATCCCCATTTTACAATCATCAGCTTTTCAACAATCGCAGCCCAGCCTCTTAAATAATTTTCGGGAATGACCATTTTTGAAAACAGGATCTGAGGAATAGTGATAACTGGAGCCAGAGCAACAGCTTTATCAGGTGTATCTACTATTGTGGATAAAAGTAAACCTAATGAGACACCACACAGTGTACATAAAAAGAGAATAATAAAAATCAGAATGATATTTCCCTTTTGCGGTATATAGAAATGAATAGTGGTAAGAAACAATAAACATTGGACAAATGAGACGATGGAAAGTACTTTTATTTTAGAAAAGACATAAGCAAAAGTATTGAGCCCAAACATTCTTTCCCGGCGATAAATAGCTCTTTCTTTGACAATTTCTTTTGAGCCATTGATACAACCAAACCAAACACAGGAAACAAGCATAATATAATAAAGTGAGTCCGTTGGCTGACCTATTTCATACCAGCCCAGAGAAATTGCCAGAGCAATTAGTGGAGCTTGAATAAGTAGCAGCAAAGTATTGCCAATGTCACTTAATATAATATCCAGATATCTTTCCGCAAGGATATCTGCCTGATGCCAGTTTATTAGTTTTTTCATATAGAATTTAAAATTTTTAAGAAATAATTTTTTATTTTTCCCTATAACTTAAATTGTAATTTATTGTATTTATCTTTGGGAATAGAAAGATGAACCCCCAAGGTAGTTATATCAGGGCTTAGAATGGATAATATTTCTTTTAGAGATAAATTTATTGAATATATCAAAAATGATGATGTTTTGGACAAAGATGAAATTGAATCATTAAAAAATATGGCTAAAAATCCGAAAGTAAAGGATCATCAGTTAGCAGAAAATATTATTAAAGATCTTGATAAATTTGGAGAAATAACCAACCTTAACTATACATTAATGGAAGGAGCCAGAAAATACGATCTTAAATTTGTTTTTTCTCCTAATTATAGTGAAAAAAATAAGATCTTAGGAAATAAATATGAAGTTGTTGCTAATATTGCACAGGGTGATAACCTTAGAGAAACGGATGACGATAGTTTCAGATGTGGTGCAGGCTCTTTGCTTAATGCTTTTATTTTACTTGACGGAGATTTTTCAAAACTTGCTCATAGTTATGGCGTTGAAACAGAACTTACCTATAAAAACACCCATCTTTTACAGGAAAAAATTTATGACTTTGTAAAAGAGACTGATGGTGATGGATTACATTCTTCTTATTCCTTTTCTTATGATTTAAGAGGAAAAATCTCCAATATTGTTCCCAAGGGTGAGATTTTTAATGCTACAAAAAGTATTGGCCTAAATTTACAGGTGCTTATAGGAGCTTATAGGGAGACAATTAATAAAAAAAGTGAAGCAGTAAATAAATTTCTGACCGAAAATCCAAATGGAGTTTTGCAGGTAGGAGTTCACATGGATACTAAAACAGGGCAAATTTCCAATCCTGAAAAAGAGGGACAAAATCATTTTGTAGTGATATTTAAAAAAGATGAAAAGTTTTTTGTGGCAGATACTGGACAACTTGAAAATGGTGCCGGAAAAAATGTTCGGGAATTATCTCAAAATGAATTTGAAAATTTAACAAATAATACAACTGGTACTATTCACGGTCTAACCATGCAAAAGTGACGCTTGTAGTTTGTAGGGACAGAACACTGTTCTGTCCCTACAGTCTGTAAAAAATAAGATGTTCCTTTTCTTTGGTAAAAAAATAATTATCAGGTAAACCAATTACTTTTTTACTAATGTTTTTGGTAATACATTCTCTGATAGCTTCAAGGTTTTTATAACTAAAACTTTTTGTATTTTGGGTAAGCTCCTGATAAGCAATTTTAATTACTCTTCTTTGGATACAATCTTCAAAATTTTTAAAAACTGCATATGATAAAATTATTTTGTCAGAATCCTTTTTTATAAAAGCTTTAGTAAAAACATCTCTGGCAATATTTTGCAGATACTTATCCTCCTGATTTAGAACTATGGATGTTTGTTCAGCAACCTCTAAAAAATTTGGATTTTCAGCAATTATTAAGGGAATAAGCTTGTTTCTTATTCTGTTTCTGGTATAAATATCTTCAAAATTGGAAAGATCTGTTTTGGGAGATAAATTTTGTTCCTGGCAATACAATTCAATCTCATTTCTAGATAAACATAATAATGGTCTGACCAAAATTAATTCTTTATTTTTTAGGGAAAATTCCCTTTTACTCTCTATTCCTTTTAGACCTGATACAGCCCCTCTGATAAATTTCATCAGGATTGTTTCGGCCTGATCATTGGCATTATGGGCAAGCACAAGTTTATTATAATTATTTTTCAAAGCGACATTTTCAAAAAAATCATAACGGATATTTCTTGCGTTATCTTCAAGCGAACCATTTTTTGGAAGTTCTTTTAAATTAAGGGATAGATTATAAAAAGGCAGTTGATATTTTTCAGAAATCTTTTTTACATAAAGCTCTTCTTCAATAGAAGCATCTTTTCTCAGATTATAATTGACATGAGCAACCCCAATAGTAATTTTTAAAATATTTTTCAACTGATAAAAAATATTAAGTAATGCTACTGAATCAGGTCCACCGGAAACACCTAACAAAGTTTGGTCATTATCTTCGATAAGATTGTTTTTTGTGATAAAAGATAAAACTTTATTGAGCAGAGGGGGTATTTGCATATTTCATAAAATAGCGGCGAGTGGACTTGAACCACCGACAACCCGGGTATGAGCCGAGTGCTCTAACCAACTGAGCTACACCGCCATAAAGTTAATTATGGATGAATTATAGCTCTAAATAATTTTAGGGTCAAGTTTTATCTCCATCGTTACCAATTGCATCTACCGGACAGGCCGCTTTTGCTTCTTCACATAAAGCGATTTCTTCTTTAGTTTTGGGCTGATAATAAACATATGCATGGCCCTCATCATCATTCATTTTAAAAAAATCTGTAGCAATCCCTACACAGGCATCACATGCTATACATTCGTAATCTACATAATATGGCCCTAATTTGTTTTCTGAATATCTGGCTTTTCTGTCAGCCATTTTAAACACCTGTCTCTTTATAATTCTTAATTTAAATTCAAAAACTAAAAATATGACTAAAATATTTTTTTCCAAAATAATATTTTAACCTGAAAATGCCTCTTATTATTCACTAATTATTATTCTGATATTTTATTTAATAAACAAAAGAAAAATAATGCACAAATTTTTAATAAATGTGATTTGTTTAATCAGCTTTAAAAACATAATAGTTTAAAGTAGAATTATAATTATTAGAGAGCGTTGAAGATTCTAAAACCCCATTAGGAGGAAAAAAATTGAAATCTTTTTTTTATAAATCACTTAGCATTTCACTCACTTATTTACTTATTTTTGGTTGTTCATTCCCAACAAATAATACTCAGTCAACTCAAAAAACAGTTATCAAAAAAATTGAACCTAAATTAAGAGAGACAAAAATTGTTCTTGCCCGTAAAGATGAAAAAGGTGTCGTAAACCCTATTGTTCCCAGTGATATTAAGTCATTGGAAATTAATGGAACAAAAGTTGATCCCAAAGATATCCAGATCTCCAAAAAGGATGAGGAGCAAAAAAGCAAAGTTAAATTTGATGGTACAGGAACTTTTGATTTTAAGACAGTTGATAAAGAGACAATAAAAAGTTTTGTTGACTCAGGTATTGTAGATGAAAAAACAGTTAAAGAAGTAATTGAAACCGGTAAAATTACCCCTGATGTTGTTAAACAGGTAGTAAGTAGTGGTTTAATTGATGAAAAAACATTAATGGAACTTATTGGTACTGGTACTGTCCCTCAAACCGATGTCGATCTGGTAAAACTGCAATTAAATGATGCCAAAGATCTGGTGTCTATTCCTATTTTTAAAGACAAAGCAGAAGAAGGTTTCAAAACTAAAGCTGTTCAAAACTCCAGCGTACAGGTTGTTATTCAGACCGATGCTGATGGCAATGTTACCGAGGTAAACGGGGTATATGACAAGGATGGAAATGGTAAAGCGGATGATAATGAAGCCAGCTTTAATATTGATATTAAAAATGATAGCTTTACCCTTTTTAAGCCCAATAATGAATCTGAAACCCTTGATCTGAAAACGATATTTACGAAAGAAACTATTTCACCGGAAGATATTAAAAAGCAGGTAAAAGATGATGCAGAAGCAGCCAAAGCCATGAAGGAAAGTAGAACAAACTTTGATCCACTTGATGATTATGTCGGACTTTGGAATAATTCTACTATCGGTAACCAAATAAAGTTTACTATCAGACGTGGTAATGGCCAAAATGTCTTTCGGGCTTCTGCAACATTTAACAGTAAAACTTACTCCAAGGAAGCACAGGTTGCAACAGAAGGTTCAAATGTTATTTTAAATCTTGAAGGATTTGGTAAATTTGCTAAAATCGTTATTGCTAAAGAGTCACCGAACGATATCACATTAACCATCCAGGATACAAATGTATCTGAACTGGCTCAGTACAGAGGTTTTCCTTTCCTTCTTTCAAGAGATCAATAAAAACATAAGGTAGGGACAGAACACTGTTCTGTCCCTACCTTCAATACAAGAGCAAAAAAAAAGAGCGTAAGCTCTTTATCCTTTTTGTTAAAAACTAAGTCAACCCCAAAACTTTATTCAACCATTTGGCAAAAGGCCTCTGCTTCAATGATTGCAGCATGTTGTAGTCTTCATGTCCTTCATCTTTTATAAAGTTTTCAATATCTTCTGTTTCCTGTAGTGGTTCATAATTGCTATATTTGTTTATTTCCGGTTCTATGACGGGCTGGTACTTATCCTGAGACTCAAATATTTCATTAAATATAAAATTATTTTCTTCAATGTTTGCATTATTGCTGGTATCAATATGCTTTGTTGTTTCTCTGTCATTCACCTTTTCATCCAGATCAGTTGTTGTCCTGGTCTTTTGATTTGAATCGGGAAAGGTTTCACTTGTATTAGAAAAAAACAATTTATGATCTAAAGCAAGTAATCTGTTTTCCAATTCAATATTTTTAGAAAAAAAACGTTCGCACAAAAGTTCGAGCTGAGTACATTTTTGCGTAATTGTGTCATTCTGCATCAAAAGTACATCGAATTTTGCTTCAAGGCTCTTATTCTGATATTCAATTGCTTGAATATAAGTATTAGAAGCCCTGATTTCATTTTTGAGTTTTTCAATATTATTGAAAACCCGGTCGGTGACTATTTCAATATGGTGTATATCTAGTTGCGTATCGTGTAGTACATCTATTTTTTCATGTAAACCTAGTGCGAGCGTTTCAATGCTTTGGTGTAAACAGTGGGCATAGGAATGATTCGTATCTTTAGTAATATTATCAACCTCTGTTGCATAAAAATCTGAAGTATTTTCATTAATTGCTGCGTTTTTACCGGCTACTTCATAAAAATTGTCTTCGTTTCTGTGTGATTGTTGCTGCATAGTACTTTCATTTATATTGGCAGAAAAGTTGTTCAGGCCTACCCAGTTTTTTAGTGTAATTGTGGATACTCCCAATTTTTTTGCTACATTAGTTTCTTTTTCTCGGTACAACATTTATTGTCTCACTTAATGCCCTTTACAAAAAACATCATATCTTTTATAGAAATATAACTCAGTGCTTGTAATCACCATAATTTAGTGATAAATACACTTATTTGGAAAAATATAAGAAAATTTGTTAATTTAGTGTTAATTTAAAAATTCACATTAAATTCACATTTATTTCATAGTAAATTTATTCAAATATGGGAATAGACTATATATAATAAAATTAATCCCTCAAGAGGAGATATTTAAATGCTAAAAGTAAAGCCTTTATTAAGTAAAGTTAGTTTTGTTTTTTAAATTAAACTTTGGTTTAAAAGGAGAAGGTTAGGTATGGGTCAGGAATTAATAAATATTTTTGAAAAAGCTGAGAAGTATGGAAAAATGGATGGTCGAATAAAACTGGCGACTATAACTACCATATCTTCAGATAAAGCATCAAGGCTTCCTGATACCCCTGAACTAATAAATAAATTTCTTAATGCTTTAAAACAGGTTGAAAAAGAATATAGAGATCAAAAAGCTCTTTTTAAACAAAATTATCAGAATGTCAGGAAAAAATTATTTGTAACCAATTTTTCTGAGCTGACAAAGGTTAAGGCAGACGTTAAGAGTTTTCATTTTTTTGAAAATGAATTTTATCTTGAAAAAACAATGGAATACACTTTTCCCTATTTTTATTGTTCTAATTAGAAAATATAGAATGATTAGGAGGAGACGAGCATGCTCGTCTCCTCCTAATCATTCTAACTTAATAAATTATTGCAATTTAAAACAGTTATATTATCTTGTTATTTATGATAAAATGACTTTAGTATAACTAACATTAACAATGTAATAAAAAACCTCATTATTTTTTATTTTTTGTTAAATATTTATTAAATCTTGGAGCGCTATGTATAAAAAAACATTATCAGGATTAGGTTTTATAGCATTCTGTACTATTTTTATATTCGAAGCTTGTAATAGTAATTCTCCCTCAGGAAAGTCTGTAGATCCAAATTCTTCTCAAAATAAAACAACAGCTTCCCAGGGAAATAATGCCAATACCGGTAACTCAAATCAAAACAATGCAAATACTGCATCATCAGGTAAAAATATTATAGATAACAGACCTAATAATTCATCTGCAAATGGGGAATTAAACAATAAATCTTCTGATGCTAACCCAATAACAGCAGCAACCCCAACCCCGGCTAATTCTCATAGCCCTGTCCCAACTCCTACGGCAACTTCTTCTGTGACAGGTCCTTCAGGTCAGCTTAATATTTCAATAAACCCCAAGCCACCTTGTAAAAGAGGAACTCCCGGCTGTTAGAACATTTAATTCACTAAGTATTTAAATTTGAAAGGTTTGTTTTTTATGAATAAAAAAATATCGTATCTGTTACCCCTGATGTTAGGGATAATTTTGTCAGCCAATATAACCAGCTGTTCAGATCTTAAAACTCCTTTAGTAAATACTGATATGGTTAAGAAGCCTAACTTTAAATCTGGAACTATTGTCTTAAAAATAGATTCATTTAAAAATATCCAAAACTTTTCTGTAAAAGGTACATTTGAAGATAGCACGATTGAACAGGTTAGAATTGAAGTAGAAGGACTGGGTATTTCGGATAAAATAGTAAAAATTGATGACTGGAAAGCGTCAGAATCAACCAAAACCCTGTCTATTAAAGTTAATTCGGGAAAAAACAGAGTAGTTTCAGTTACAGGGCTTGATCGCTCTGGTAATCCTGTTGCAAAACTAATGGGACTTCTGGATGTTTTAGAAGATACAACCAATATACTTTCCATAAACTATGGTACAACCCCGGCTGCCAGAGTTATGCAATCAATTTTGAAAAGTAACCGGAATGATTTGGCGAATAAAATTGATGGTGAAAAATTAAAAAAATTAATTAACAATATTACTGGTTTTCAAACAGATAGTGATGGAAAAACAAGTTATGCCTCGGATGGAGTAAATCCTAATAAAATTGATGTTTATAATATTACTCAGAGAGTTATTTCCAATGATGGTGATATTGATACTGAAAATACCAAAGATTTGAAAAATGAGCTTTCCGGGAATTTAAAGGTTACTGTTAAAGATCCTCAGGGAAACCCTATTACCAGCGGTATAACTGTAAATATAAATGATATCTCAGCCAGTATTGCCACTGAAGAAGGTATTTATAAACGGGTAAAACCGGACCTGGGAGTTTGGGATCTTACAGCAAAAGCTTATGTAAATTCTTCGGGTGCGATCTCTATTCCTACAAATAATGATGAAGAAAAAAATATCATTATTAATGGCGGAAGCCGTCTTTATGCAAAAGCTGTTGTTGAGGTAAAAGATACTCAGGAAAAGGAAATTACTTTAAATCTGCAAAGCCTGAAGGTAAAAGAAATTCAATTATATGATAAAGAAAATAAATTAACTGCTGTTGATGTCGAAATAAATGATCCAAAAGACTTTGATGCCAGGGTTTATTTTGAAGATGATTCATATGTAAAAGATGAAGTAATCTGGGATACATCCAACTCAGAATATTTTACCGTTAATGCTGATGGTTTACTTACAGGTCTTAAAACTGGTAGTGGGACTTTGAATCTAAAAGCAATAATTGATAAAGATGAAACAGCTACTTTTAATGTAACTGTTAAAGATTCTGGTATCAGCCCTGTAATAACCGGATTTTCACCGTCAGGTGTAGATGTGGATCCAACTAATATTGATTATGTAACTGTTTTTGGCCGAAATTTTGATGATCGGGTACCAGCAAATAATATTGTTAAAATTAATGGTGTAAAGTCAGATGTTATTTCTGCTTCTACAGAATCACTAAAAGTAAAGGTGCCTACTGCCAGAACTATCGGTTATATTTCAGTGGAAACTGCGAGAGGAAAAGATATTTCTGATGGTAAATTTAACGGTTATTCTACTGTAGCTGGTGAAGTAGTTACTGTTCCAGGAACCGGGGTAAAATTTTTAATGGGTACTCCAAGTGATGCTCAGGTTTCTAAAATTGATGAACTGGTACTGGTGCCTTCAAAAGTTGCGGGTTTAACCGTGGATTCTACTTTAAGCGATTTGGTTATAACCCCTTCTATGATAGATGACATTGCCAGTTTTACTGGTATTAAAAAAGCAGTTCTAGATCTGGTAATTGCCAATAATGCCTTTCAAAGTACAGTAAAGGTTATTGGTACAAACAATACAGATGATATCGGTATTTTAAGAGAATTACGCAATTATTCAAAGAAATTCGGCGGTTCACTGAATTTTGGACCTAGTGAACATCCAATGATTGTTGTGGAAGTATCAACTTTTCTGATGGATACTAAAGAAGTATCAAATAAAGATTATAAGGCATTTATTGACGCTGATGGCTATAATAATCCCGAATTCTGGACTTCAGAAGGATGGAAATGGAAAACAGGCAATTCTATAACAAAGCCATTATACTGGGATGATCCGAAATATAATCAGGAATTACAGCCAGTTGTGGGTGTAAGCTGGTATGAAGCTTCAGCATTTGCCAAATGGTCAGGTAAACGTTTACCTACAGAAGCTGAATGGGAGCTTGCAGCAAGAAGTGCACCTGAAGCAGTTAATCCATGGGGTAGGATGTTTCCTTGGGGGAATGATGTTCCTTCAGGCACCAATAACAAAACCAATGGATATTTTGGCACTGATGGCTCTGATGACGGATTCAAACTTGTTGCAAATATAAATATGTTTGATGGGACAGCCGGGACTTCGGATGGCAGAAGTAAAGATCTCGTCTTCAACCTGTCCGGAAATGTTGTTGAATGGGTTAATGACTGGTACCAGTTTGAATATTATGGCAGAACATTAGAATCTGTTAATCCTGTTGGTCCTGCTTCAGGTTCATTTAAAGTAGCCAGAGGTGGTAGTTGGAGTGAGAATGCTGAAAGATTAACAACCTCCTACAGGGACTTGTTTTTCAGCCCCGGAAGCCGAAATCTCAATCTTGGTTTTAGATGTGTTAAATAGAAATTAAAAGGTATAACTAATTATGAAAATAAAAAACTTTCCGAAACTACTACTATCAGTTAGTTTGGCTATTTCTGTAGTAGCTTGTTCCGAGAATATTTCGCCAATTTCTTTAAAACCTGATCAGCAGATTCAATCTAAGACCCGGCAGGGTATTTTAAGAATAAATCTGAAAGATATTTTAAATCCTGGCAAACAGAAATTCTCAGTAAAGAAATTTGATTTTAATAGCGGTAATGTTCAAAATATTAAAGTAAGTGTTTATAGTGTTGATGAAGCTGGTAATGTTTTACCAACATTGGAAAAAATTACTGATAAGGTTAATTCAAGCGAATTTATTGAAATTGCTATAAATGAGGGCAATAACAAAGTAATTTCGATTGAATCAAGAGACAGTAATGATGTTACCCTGACAAAATTTATGGCTGCGACTAATATTGTTGCCGGAACAAATACTACCCTAAAAATTAATTATGGTACTTTTCCGCTGGCAATGTTATTGAAAAGGTTAATGGAAAATTCTGACAAAAAAGTAAGAAAATTTGCTCAGGTAAATGAGTTTAAAAAATTTGAAACTCTGATGGGAGATATTACAGGTTATGATCCAAACACCAATTCTTATGGTGGTGTTCATCCTTCTTTTGTGAATATTGATTCGATTATTAGCGATTTTGAAGATCATGCTGATGATCCAAAATATGTACCGGGTTTTTATGTTTCCGGTCATAGTCCAGATGAATATGTTCCTTCATATAAAACCGGGAAGCTGGATAAAGAAATAAAAGGTAAACTAAGAATCAGAGTTGATAATGGAGCAGGAACTCTTTTAAAAAATTTCAAAATTACAATAAATGATCTAACTGCCAAAAATATTGACAATACTGCTGATGAAACAACAACTATAGAAGACCTTAGTTCTGGTAAGTGGGAAATGAGAATCAGCGGCTCTGATGATGGTAAAAATTTCTTTATAAAAAGGTTTATCAATGTTACCGATGGTAAAGTTATTGTTTCTAATAAAGAAGATTTTTCTTCTACAATTGATGTTGGACCTAATGATATTCTAACCTTAGTTAAAGAAAATATTGGTGTTCGTTCAATAGAATTTGAGGATTTGGAAAATGGCACTATGGTTCCTGACATAATATATCTTGGTGAAGGTCAAAATATTAATCTGAAAGCAATTGTTATTATGGAAGATGATACTGAAAATCAGAGTATTACATGGGAAACCTCAGATAGTACTGTTGTTAATGTCGGAGGTGGTTCAGTCAATGCATTAAGTATTACTGATGGCTCATCTGAAAAGACTGCTACTATTGTTGCAAAAGCAACAGACGATCTTACCAAAACAACAAAAGTGATTACTATAAAAGTTGTTCATTCAGATACTGGTGAAGGCCCAAGGATAGATTCCTTTAGTCCGGCATCAGGAACAAAAGGCACTGTTGTGGTAATTAAAGGAACAAATTTTGATGAAAATCCAGGAGCTACTGAAGTATGGTTTAATGATGTAAAAGTTCCTAATGCAGATGTCTCTGTAAAAAAAGAAGAAATTAAAGCGAAAGTTCCTGATGTTAGTTCTTCATCTACAAACTCTAAAATAATGGTCAAGACTTCCAAAGGAAATAATATCCACAATAATTTCTTTTATTTCAGCAAAGCCAGTTTCGATTCAAGGCCAAGCATCTCATCCTTTTCTCCAACATCAGGGGCAAAGAGTACATCTATAACTATTAGCGGGAATAATTTTAATAGTTCATCCGATTTGTCAGTAAGCTTTAAAAATCTCAAAACAGGCCATGTATTTAGTGGTTCAAATCTTGCTATAGGTTCATCAACTTCTTTAACTGTAGATTTTCCTGATATTGCAGGTGTAGATTTGTATCTGGTAACAGTAAGTTCTTCAAAAGGTTCTGAAACCAGTACAAATTATTTTAGCCTGACAACCGGAGCAACTGATGCAAACTGTAGCAGTACCAGCCCTGACACTAATGGTATGGTTTATATCCAAGCTGTAAAAGAATTTAATATGGGACATGATGGAGATGATGACGATGACTTTGATCCAAAACATAAAGTGTCACTTCGTGATTTCTTGATTGATCGTAATGAAATTACAAATAGTCAGTTTTCAAGTTTTGTTAGTGGTAGTGGTTATAGTAATCAGTGTTTGTGGTCTGTTGAAGGTTGGCAATGGAAAACTGATAATGATGTGATGGAACCTTTGTATTGGAATGATACCAGGTTTAACCGTCCAAATCAGCCTGTTGTTGGAGTAAGCTGGTATGAAGCAGAAGCATTTGCCCGGTATAAAGGTAGAAGATTGCCAACTGAAGCTGAATGGGAATATGCTTCCAGAGGCAAAGATGAAAGAATATATCCTTGGGGAGGTGATGAAGCTTCCGGTGGCAATAAAAAAGCGAACGGATTCTTTGGAACGCTTGGAAAAGAAGATGGTTTTCAATATACCGCTGATGTTGGTTCGTTTACTGGTGGAGATAGTTATTTTGGCTTGAGAGATATGTCAGGAAACGCTTATGAGTGGGTAAATGACTGGTATAATGACAAATATTACAGTAATGGCCCTTCTGATAATCCACAGGGGCCTGGAATAGGTGGCTCCAAGTCACTCAGGGGAGGTTCATGGTATAATCACCCGGCATTTGAAAATGAAACTGCAAAAATAAATGATTCCATGAAATCTTATTCCAGGTTCTATAGTTCTCCTGCCAACAGGAGCAATTATATCGGCTTCAGAACTGCAAAATAAATCCTTAATCAGAAATAGCTTTCAACCAATTTAGCATTGATTGGTAGCTTTTCGATTACTGATTATTTATGAGGTTAAAAGTTTTTGGGGTGGTCAAAAAATAATTTAAAAGCATCATTTCTACCAGTTAAAACTTATTTTCAAATTAAAATTATTCTATAGCAAAGTTTGTTTATATAGCAAAATATTTATAAGCTAAAACTTGTCGTTCTGGCTTGTCCAGAATCTTTCTTATTCCCTAATTAAAATGAAAACTCTATAAAAATTAACTGATTTTTAATAATAATCCTATATGTAAAAATTATTCGTTATAGTATAATCAAATAATCAAATAATCAAATAATCAAATAATCAAATAAATTTAACCATATTTACATGGAAGTAGTATAGTTTTTGGTATTTTAGTGCCTAATACCATTTTATGTTTGCAATGATATAAAACTATCAACAAGTTTATAATTTAAGTTTCAAATAAATTATACATTTTGATTAAAACAGGAGTTATCTATATATGAAGCTTTTAAGGATTTTATCCACAATATTTATAGCATTATCTTTAGCTAATTGTGGGAATGTAATTTCAGATACGAAAAAATTTAAAAGTGCTGAAGATTACTTAATCCCTGATAAAATAACTGCTGATACAAGGCTTTCATTTGAAACTTTGGATTTAAAATCTTTTGATAAAGATAAAAAAGATTATAAAGAAGAAATAAAATCATGGTTTAAATATTTTCTAAAAAAACACTCAAAAATTGTAATTGATAAGGTTATTATTTCTTCTACTGGTGAACAGATAGATCAAAAAGGAATAGGATTTATAAAACCTGATTATTCAAATGAAAATGAAACTGTAATAAGTATCAAAGGTAAATTTAATGATGATGTTATAGCTGCACCATATATATTTTTTAAAAATGAGCCAAATCTTTTACAACTTTCTTATACTAGCGAAGATAACCCAAAAACAAAAATATTGATTGATGATTCAATATTACTTGAACCTGTTTCGGCAACAAGAGATGAAATTAAGGTAAAAGTAAAAACTCATGCTGTAAGTGATTATTACCTGTTAGGGCTTCATAAGTTAAGCATCATATCAAAGGATAAAGAGATAACTGATACATTAATCAGGTTTGGTAATCCAGAAACACCAAAAACAAGTTTATCTCCGGTAATTGAAGAAATAAAGATATTAAAGGTAAAAGACTTATATAAAGATAAAGATGAGCTTGCTTTTAAAGTTGCTCATGATGAAGATGATTTTAAAAAACTCAACAAAGAAACACCTATTGCTATTAAAATAAAAGGAAAAAACTTTCCTGTATTTTACAAGTTTAGCTTTTCAAAAATTGATTCTAGATTTTCCTGGGGACATAGTACTGTAATATCAAAGGATACGACTGGAAATATTGTTTATGAATCTATTATTCATATTCCAGATTATAAAGAATTTCAAAAACTTACAAGTCACGTCATAAGCTACTCAACCCCGTTTGGCACAGCAATTCGGAGGTTTTAGGAATTTATTATGGTAATACATTATGCAAGTAATATAGATGAGGATATAAAAATGACAACTGAGAATAAAATACTTTATCTAATTAATCCTCATAAATCAAATATAAACCGTATCAAACTGGAGAAAAAATATGAAAATTAAATTTACTAACTTAATAGTAGTTTCAATATTTGCATTCTTGATTATGAATTGTGGAACTAAGTATATAGAGTTACCTATTTTTGCTGGTGGAAGTGGTAAATATGATGATAAAGATAAATCTGGTTTTAAAGATGGGATTGGGACTGAAGCTAGGTTTTGGGGAGTTGATAATGCGACTATTGGTAAAGAGGGTAATTTATATGTAACTGATAGAGCGAGAATAAGAAAAGTAACCCCTGAAGGAAAAGTTACAAGCTTTGCTGGTAATGGAGAATTTGGATTTCAGGATGGAAAGGGAACAGAGGCACGATTTAAAAATCCTGTAGGTATAGACATTGATAGCAATGAGAATCTTTATGTTGCAGACGCAAGTAATAGTGTAATAGAAAAAATTAATTCTGAAGGAAGAAAAACTGTTGAAACTATATATGATAGTAAAATCAGAAAAATAACTTCCGAAGGAGAAGTAACAACATTAAAAATAAAAATACAAAAAAGTCCAGAAGATAAAGAATTAGTTGATTTTACATTTTACCCCAAAGCAATAGCTATAGATAAAAATGATTATTTGTATATAGTTAGTTATAGTAAAATTTATAGAATCAGGAATGGAATTGCAGAAGAGTTAAATTATAAAAATGGTAGTAATATTGCGGTTGATAGTAGTAACGATGAAATTTATGATATTGCTATAGATAGTAAGAATTATTTATATGTAATCCATGAATTTAGTTCTTTTTATAAGAAAATAACTAAAATAACTCCTGATGGTGAATTAATTGATTTTCTAAATAACATAAAACCAAAGCTAAATTCAAATAATCTGGCAGAAACAACAGGAATAGCTATAGATGATAAGGATAATGTATATTTTGGAGATCCTTTTGTATCTCTACCAATGAGCGATGATTTTGCTGGTACAAGTGCTATTTATAAAGTGTCTCCTGAAGGAAAAATGACAGTTTTAATAAATACCTATCTTGATGAAGATGTTAAATTAGCAATTGATAATAAAAATAAATTCCTTTATATATTAAACCCACATAAATCAAATATAAGTCGTATTAAAATGGAGGAAAATAAATGAAATTTAACTTTTCAAACTTAATCGCAGTTTCAATATTTATAGCTTTAACATCCTGCCTTCCTCCAGGTATTATTAATTCAACAATAAAAAAATCAGGGTTTTCTACAGGTATGTCAGCCGCAGAGGCTGACAGGCTTTATGAAAGAAAGCTCAGAGAAAAATTTAAACATAAAATTCCTTATAATGGTGATATCAAGCTTGCAATTAATACCGGGCTATTAAACAAAAATACTCAGGATTCAAAGGTTTTTAAAGTTGAATCTTTTGAAGTACCTTTAAGAAAAAATAAAATTCAACTTGGAAATCACGGAACTCATGAACAGCATGTAAAAGCAGGCGATATCAATATTTTTGACGGGACTATTGAAAGCCTGGGGGCTCTTGAAGCCTATAACGGGGATATAGTCATACCAGAGATAGGTACAAATATTTCTTCTCTACTTGTAAATGGAAAAGATGAGGTCAAATTTGAGCCAGGAGTATTAATACTCAAATTTAATTCTCCTGATGGGTTATCTACATTTCAATCTTTATATAATGCAGAAATCTTAGCAGAGATGGATGGCTTTTATAAATTAAAAATTGATCTTAATAAAAGCCCGGTAAATAAAATAGAAAGTTTACTTAAAGAGCTTAACAAGGGAATCCCTGAAGAAATCCAAAGTATTGAATTTTCATCGCTTAATTCATTAAAAACTTTCGTTATAGCTCTTGATTTTTTGCTCAATTACCGGGAAAAAGTTGTTGCAGTTAATGCTAATATTCTTTTTGATGAGGAACCTATTGCTCCGGTTACATCTTTCAAAGATTGGGAGGATGACCAACCAAATCCAAGTTGGGGATTAAAAAAAGCAAAAGTATTGGAGGCATGGAACTATTCAATAGGAACAGGTGTTTTAGCAGCATATATTGATAAGGGATTTAATAAAGACCATCCTGAAATAACCAGAAGAATAAAAATGAATATGCAGAATAATCAAACTGGTTGTTTCCCAACATGTGACAGAAATAAAATTGATATTTTAGAATCAAAAAATGATCCTGTTACTGGAATATATCCTATTAACACACATGGGCATAGAGGATTAATGGTTGCTTTTGCAGAAAGAGACAATGGTATAAAAACTGTAGGGGTTTCTCCAAGTTCAGAAGTAATACCATACCTTTATAACCAAATCTGGGATGCTGCTTCAGCAGTAAAAGAAGCAAGAAATCATAATGCCAGATTTATTACAGTTAATCAAAATTTTCCTGTTACAGGCCTGGATGCATTTGGCAATGGTATAGGTGAACCAATTGTAAGTATTTTTTCAGGTCATAAATCGTTTGAAGATGAAATAAAAGATTCTGTAAGTGGTAACAACAGTACAGGTAAAAAATTCCCTATAATTGTAGCAGCCCATAATTATGGAGAAAATATAGATAAATGGGTAAATGGACGATTAGATCCTATAAGTGGAGTAATTGTTGTAAGTGCAGCAGATCTTGATGCAAGTGGTAATCTAAAAGCGGCATTTGATGTTAATAATAACTCATATTTCAATGGTAAAGGTACAAACTTTGGCGAATATACTGTTTGGGCTCCCTGGGGTGGCTTGAAGGTTTCTTCTTATGATAAAGACTCTAAAACAAATAATTATACTTTAGTAAACTATGGCGGCACTTCAAGCGGAACACCCTTCACTGCTGGAATCGTTAGTCTCATGCTTTCAAGAAACCCAGACCTTTCTCCTGAAGAAATAGAAGATATTCTTCATACTACCAGCAAGATCAGTGGAGAAAGTATAGATGTAAGCCAGCATGTAGCTATGATGACAGATCCCAGTGGAAAATTCAATACCCCAAGAAAATTAATAAATGCACAGGCAGCCATTGAGAAAGCCATTAATCTTTGTAGTGAAAATCAGAATGATGCCAATGACCCGCGCTACTATGAAACATTTGCAGCAAAAGAGCTTGGTATCGGAATACTGGTAGGTTCGGTAAATAATACAGATAATAATAGTCAAAGTATTATATTTAATGGTCCAACTACAGCAAAAACTTTATATCATTCAGACAGTAATCCTCACAAAGCAGGTGATATTGTAAAAGTTATTGGTTGGGATGATAAAGTTACAAAAGGCTCTTATACAAAATCTAACTATGAAGCATTAGATGTAACTGAGTATAAGATAGGCTCTGTAATCGATGCTGCTTTATCTGATTACATTACAGTAACTGATAGATCAACTACACCTCCAACAATTGTTACAGACCGAAGACTCAAAAAAGGTTATGAAATTGAACTAAAAGGAGTTAGTTTAATTGCTCTGAATGTAACTCCATATCTAGTTTTTAAATACAGGAATATCAGTGAGGCAAAAGAGGAATTTTATAAATTAAAAATTGAAAGAAAAGATCTAAACAAATATGGAACATCTGCCAAAGTTATATTTGATCCAGCATTAGCAATTAAGGATGGAGACCCATTAAATAATATTCAAACTGATGGGATGACAAAGAATTACGAAGTTGCTTTTCAGGGAAATGATACAAGTAATTTTGTTAAAGGAGTAAACAATACTGAAACCTTCTGGATAGCAAGCGCTGGCTCTAACCCAAACAGTGGAGATTGGACATTAACCCTATTTAACGCAGATGACTTCATAAATTCCTATCTTTTAAGCGGAGTAAGTATAGCTGGAGTCAACCGTGGAGAAGTAAAAGAGGAAAATATTACAAATTTACTGCCATCAGGAAACAGCACATTTGCATTTGAAGTAAAAAATTTCAGCGGTGGAACCACCTGGGGCGTTGAACTTAAAAAAGGAAACCAACTGATACTCAGAGATGTAGCAGGAAAGATCAATTCTTTTGGTGCTTTTAATAATAGTAATCATTCTTCCAATGATGTGCCTGAATATCAGGTAAATATGCCTATCAATAAAGAAAATGGCTTATTACAATCATCAGCAGATTGGAAAATAAAGCTATTCAATGTTAGCCCAGGAGATACTTTAAATGTATACAGATACAACAATAACTCATGGGAAAAAATAGCCAGCAATTCAGATACGACCAACCTTAAATTATTCAGATTAAGTCCTTTCTTTAATCTGGCAACAGAAAAACTGATGTTAGAGGTTGTAAACCCTTCAGGAACTTATTCTTATGGTTTCTCATTATTAAAAGATGGCGATGAAGTTTATCGAAATGTTGTTGGTGACAGGTATTGGGGTGCAAGTGATACTTATCCCTATAATGATAATCAGAATAAAACAGGTACATTCTCAGTGAAACAATTTAAGATTAATTCAGTAGAAATAGAAACATCACTGGAAATATCCCATGATGGAACAAAACCTAAAAATAT
>CAYRDV010000001.1:0-48275 GCA_964422885.1 uncultured Candidatus Sericytochromatia bacterium | reverse complement strand
TATATCTATTATCTTCATATTCGCAATTTTTCTTCATAAAATCAGAACAAGAGGACTTATGGACAATATTCATATTGATTTACACATTCAGGTTGAACCGGAGTTGACAATTACTGAAGCCCATAACATAGGTCATCAGGTTCAAAATAAATTAAAATTGGAGTTGGATGGGGTTAAAGATGTAATAACGCATGTTGAACCATCAAAACATTAGTTCCTTTTTATTAATGAAAAGATTTAAAATTTATTTAGTTTGTTTGATATTGATATTTTTTTGATATTAGTTTTTGAAGAGTAGGAGTTTTAAAACTGCCATAAAAGAGGGTATAAGTGGAAGAAAACTTTTTAGAGATTTTAATGATTGAAGATAATCAGGCTGATGTTCTTCTGGTAAAAGAATATTTTAAAGAAGGAAAATTAAAAAATCACCTACATATAGTAAATGATGGTGTAGAAGCTTTGGAATTTTTAAAACACAAAGGAAATTATAAAAATGTTCCAAAACCTGATATCATCCTTTTGGATCTACATATGCCAAAAAAGGATGGAAGACAGGTTTTAAAAGAAATTAAAGCTGATAAATGGTTAAAAGAGATTCCTGTAGTAGTTCTGACTCCATCTGAAGATGAGATCGATTTTCTGAAAGAAGAGAACTTAAATGCTGATAGCTTTGTTTCAAAACCGGTTAATACAGAAAAATTTATGGAAGTTGCTGTGTCAATTGGTTTAAATTATCATTTGAGTCTTTTATGAATTTTCATTTTTATTCCATATTTGGGTCTTAAAGTTATTACTGATTCTTTTTCGACTAAATGGTTTTTATCAAGTTCAAAATCAAATTTTTGAGCAATAATAGCAATCAGAAGTTGTGCCTCCATCATCGCAAAATGGTTACCAATACACTGCCTTGAACCTCCTCCAAAAGGAAAATAAGCAAATTTTGCCCTTTTTGCGATTAGTTCAGGTAAAAACCTTTCTGGAATAAACTCCTCAGGCTTTTCCCATAATAAAGGGCTATGGTGAGTAACATATGGGCTAAGCATCATCATTGCTCCAGCAGGTATAAAATATCCACCTATTTCATCATCCTGTAAAGCATCTCTTTCAATTATCCATATTGGAGGGTATAATCTCATCACTTCCTGAATAATCATTGCTGTATATTTTAATTCTTTTAAATCCTGATAAGTAGGTTTTTTACCATTTAAAACAATTTTTAATTCATTATCCAGCTTTTTTTTAACTTCAGGATTCACTGCAAGTAGGTACCAGGCCCATGAAAGAGTATTGGCAGTCGTTTCATGACCAGCAAGAATAAAAGTCATTATTTCATCACGAATTTGCTTGTCACTCATTTTTTCATCTTTTGCAGAAACTTCACCAAAAAGCATTGTTGACAAAAGATCGTGGTATTGAGATTCTTTCCCTTTTCGTTCTGAAATTAGGTCATAAACAAAACGCTCTAAAATTTCATAAGCCTTTTTATAACGTCTATTAAAACTGGTTGGCAGATATTCTGAAAATGAAACAAGTGAGGTCATCCGATGATTCGCATATTCTAATGCAATTGTAAAAGCCTGTCGTAATTCAACAGCTTCATTACTGATATCCTTACTAAAAAGAGCCTGAGTAGTAACCCCAAGTGTAACATTCATCATTTCGGCTGATATATCTATTAGAGAATCTTCAGGAGCCAAAGATTCCCACTTTTCAAGCATTAAATTTATTGAATCAGTTATTGTATCAAAAAAACCTTCCATTTTATTTCGCTGAAAAATCGGTTGAAAAAACTTTCTTTGCTTTTGCCATAAGTTTCCTTCACTGGTAAGAAGGCCTTCGCCAAGTATTGGCTTTAATTTTTTATATGTTGAAGCTTTTCTGTAATTTGAAGCATTATCAATAAAAACGTATTTAATATAATCAGGATTACTTATCAGATAAGCAACAAGTTTTGCAAAACGAAAGCGTACTATATCACCATATTTATCTGTAGATTCCATAAAAAGTCGAATCGGGTTAACTGCAACCTCTTTTAGACTTCCAAGAATAAAATTACCCACCGGACCTGGTGGATTTGGTAGTTGTGTTTCCAGATTTTTTCCAAGCACTAATTTTTATACCTTAATTATTATTTACTACAGATATATTCAGATAAGGACATAGATTAATACAGATAAAAATTATATAATAAACTTTAAATTAATATCTGTTAACATCTGGAGTTTATCTGTACAATCTGTGGTTTTAATTTTTTGTGAAAACTAATGTTTTTTTGCAGTATGTGGGTCAAGCAGGTCTCTCAGACCATCACCAAGCAAATTAAAAGCAAGAACAACAAATATTATTGCAATACCAGGAAATGTAATAACCCACGGAGCTGAGCGAATAAATTCCCGGGCATTATTTAACATTGCTCCCCATTCAGGAGTAGGAGGTTGTGCCCCCAAACCCAAAAAACTTAAACCAGCCATTTCCAAAATTGCCGAACCGATTCCAAGAGTTGCCTGAACTATAATTGGAGTCATGCAGTTTGGAATAATATGGGAAAAAATAATTCTGGTGTGAGAAGAACCATTAGCAATAGCAGCTTCAATAAACTCATTATTTTTAATGGTAAGGGTAGAAGATCTTAATAATCTTGCATAAGCAGGTGCATTTACAATACCAATAGCAATCATTGCATTTTCAAGTTTAGGCCCAAGAATGGCTACTATCAGTATTGCCAGTAAAATGCTTGGAAAAGCCAGTACAACGTCTATACCGCGCATCAAGACTTCATCTATTTTTCCGCCGAAATAACCAGCAATTACACCGATTGTAGAACCAATAAGCATTGCTATTACAACCGCTAAAAGACCATATTCAAAAGAGATCTGTGCTCCATATATTATTCGGCTTAAAATATCTCTTCCAAGGTCATCGGTTCCCAACAGATGAATATTTGAAGGTTTAAGCAGGCGATCTGAAAGATCTTTGGCAAATGGGTCATAAGGAGCAAAAACGCCTGGAATAAGAGCTAAAATAAAAAATACAATAATAACAGTACCACCAAGCATAAAAGCTTTATTCCGACGGGCTCTCCGGAAAAAAAGACTAAATTTATTTGGAGATGAGGTTTCTTCCTGTTTTTCGGTTTTCTCTTTAACAACCATCTAACTATTCCATTTCAGCAAGAATTGATTTTAACAACTGTCTAAAGACAGGGCCTGTACGATTGGCAATTTCCAAAACTTCTTTTTCAGTAGCATGATGTTCAAGATCAGGAAGTGCCATATCTGTAATATTACCAATCCCCATAACCTTCATTCCCGAATGAATGGCCGCAATTACTTCCTGTATGACTGACATACCAATTGCATCAGCACCAAGACTTATTGCATATCTAAGTTCAGCACGGGTAAAAAATACAGGTCCGGCAATTCCAAGGTAAACACCTTCATGAAGATAAATTTTATTTTCAATGGCAACTTTCCTGGCAATTTCTCTGAGTTTTGGATTATAAGCATCAAACATAACAGGGAATCTCACACCCATTTCAGGATCATTTGCACCTGTAAGAGGATTACATCCTGAAAGATTTATATGATCTGTAATCAGCATCAAATCTCCGGCTTTAAAGTTTTTGTTAAGACCACCTGTAGCACAGGTAGTCAAAAGAGTTTTAACTCCAAGCTGATGCATTACTCTGACAGGTAAAGCAACTTCTTTTGGGGAATAACCTTCATATAGGTGTACTCTACCCTGCATTACAGCAACATTTTTACCAGAAAGTTTTCCAATTACCAGATTGCCAGCATGACTAGGAGCAGTTGATATAACAAAATTGGGTATATCCTTATAAGGTAAGACAACTTTACCTTCTACCTCATTTGCCAGCTCACCGAGTCCAGAGCCCAAAACAAGTGCATATTCAGGAATACAGCCTGTTTTTGATTTTATAAAATCACTTGCCTCTTTGATCCTTACTTTATAATCTTCAATCATTCTTTTTGTAAAACTCCATCAGGTAGATTTTATTATTTATTGTCCCGCAAAAACAGAGACGATTCATTATAACCTATTAATCAGGATAATATGAATATTTTTGTATCAATGATTGATATTAATAATTTATATAAATAGGGTTGGTTATTGCCCGGACAATCCTTGAGTTGATAGAAGCTCTTACTTCAAGGCGAATAAAATCCTTTTCGGATTTTCTGGAAGCATGTTTAAATTCAAAAATAAAATTATTGGATGGTATTTTTAGACTCTGATAAAGCCCGTCTCTGGTATATATAAATAGAGTACTACCCTTTACTTTTTCAAGTATTGCCGTAAAATAAATATTACTTGATGATTTTATAGAATCACCAACATTAAAATAAAAGTGTTCATTTTTATTTTCTCTGGCTTTAAAAAAAACTTTTATTTCAGGCTTTTGCACCAATATAACATTCCCATTTCTGATAGAATTCATAATTTCATCTACTGTATTATTGGGAGCATATGTGAGTATACAGGGGCTACTAAGCCTTTGAGGCCATCGGTGAAAATTGCTGCCAGCAACAGCAGTTATTCTAAGTCCCATTTTTAACAAACTGTCCCACCATTTTAAGGCATCATAATTATGGACAGCTAAATTGCCTGGTTCAATTGGTTCAAAGTCTTCAGTTTTTGTCTTCCTTCGCGGTAAGACAGAAAATCTTGAATTCCAGATCTCAATTGCCTGAATAAATTCTGAAGGAATATCTTCAGGCCAGTTATGGCCCTTTAATTTTGGGTGATTAATTATAATAGTAGCTTTTGTATGTCTAACCTGCTCAATCAGATTATCAATTTCAAGTGAAGCTTTGATTAATGTATCATTTCCAATATTTAATATTCCAGCATGAGGGCCTCTTGTAATTCTTTTTGCCTTTCCTGTCAGATTTGAAGTTTCATATTCTTCATTTTCTCCTGGAGTATGCTTTGAGACATTTCCCCATTCATAGCCACTGATAACAGTCAGATTATCTTTCGATTTAAAATCAGGATCATTAATCTGGTTAATATTGTTATGATCCGTAATTGCTATTGCATCAAGTGATTCTTTTCTGGCAATTTTTAATAATTGCTTTACTGATTTTGTACCATCTCCATATTTAGAATGACAATGTATTTGAACTGCTTTCCAATCTTTTTGGTCAAATGATTCTCCTTTAACTTTAAACTCTGATTTATCCAACAATCTAAAAACCTCATATCCAATAAACAATAAAAAAAAGGCTTAAAGCCTTTTTTTTATTGTTTATTTTATCTTTGCTGATATTGCTGATAAGGGTTGAAAGGCTGCTGTTGCCCACCCTGTTGTTGCTGCTGTTGTTGCTGTTGCTGCATTCTCTGCTGATAATATTGCTGATTAGCTGACATTGGCTGATTTTGGCTATACATTTGCTGGGTTGGCATACCGCCATTAGGTTGTTGCTGAGCCATTTTTTCTTCAGATTTCATTTTTGACATATTGGAGAAAATTCCGATTAATAAACCAACGATAGCACCGATTATTCCACCAATTGGCCCGAAACAAAGAAAACCACCGATGCCCAGAGCTGCTGCTGTAATAACAGTTTGTTTGGTTACATAAGGTTTGTTATTAGCTGTTAAGCCACCTAATAAACCGCCATTATTTTGCTGAGTATTTTGAAACTGATCATTTCTGTATGGGGTAGGCATACCTGGGCTGTAAGTAACAGGCCCTGCACCGGCAGGTTGTTGAGCACCATATACTGGCTGCGCACCGTAGTTACCATAAACTTGTGTCATTTTCTCTCAACCCTCAACTCTGAAAATTTACTCTCTTTTTTAAATATATCACTTAATGTTAAATTCTTGCTACTATGAATCAAATTTTAACTGTAATATAAACAGAAGTTTAACTTTTACAATTTATTAAAATAAAATTATTGAACTTATAATGGTATATCTCGAATTAAAGCTTTATAATAGAATTAGTAAAATAGTAATCTTATATCTATCTTTTAGACTGGGGTAAATAAACTATGAGTTATGGGAGTTCAAACATTAATCTTTCAAATGCAGCAAGCAATATTGCAGAAAGATACGCTAATTTTAATAACAAAAGTGATGTTAAAAACCCTGAGTTCGGGCAAAAACTAGGAAATGCCAAAGATGCCAAGACACAAATGTTAGCTGAAACTGTAGTTAAAGAAGATAAAGCAGCATTTACGGCTATTAAAACAGCAGCAAATGCGCCAAAAAATGAAGAGACCCGTCCAGATATAAGCGGAAAACCAGTAAGCCCACAGAACACATCTACTCAGGAAGCACAGAAATTTATGACTCAGTTAAGTACCCAAAAAGGTTCAACAGCTGATAAAAATGATCAGGTAGGCGAAAGAAGATCAAAAACAGATGATCAAAATAGTGAACATACTAATGCTAATGGTAAAAGTGTTTTAGGATTTAATGAAGGAGTTCCGAGAGGTAAATCTCAGATAAGTAATAGTTGGGTTAATCGCCGGAGTAATTCGGATGATGATGATGAAGATGAAAATGGCAGACGCAGACGTCGTCGTAAACAAGCTGTGTTTGCTCCAAAACCTCTTTCAGTAATTGAAGGGGCAAAAGTTAGTGAAAGCCAAACACAGGATATGTTTGTTGCATCCGGTACGACCAGCATTGGTAGTGTTAGAAATAAAACAGTAATAGACAACCTTAAAGAATATGACCTTGGTCAGGTTGGTTCTGCCATATACAATACTGTAACAGCAAATGTTGATCGTAAAGAAAAAAATGGCATAAGTATCAGTATGCAAAAAAATCTATATGCCCAAATAGTAAATGGTATGGAAAACATTAATGATGTTCTTACACCTGAATACAAAAGTCTGGTTAGAGAAATAGTTCAGGGTTCTTTAAAGGCAGCTCAGGAATCAAATCTTTCACAAAAAGATTTGGTAAAAATGCTTGTTACAGGTCTTATGGCAATGTCACCTCATGATGATGACGCAAGAATCATGGCTGAAACAATTAAATCAATCGTTTCGGAAGTTATTTATGGTAAGATAAATATTGGTTATAATATGAAGTCAGCTTCTTATAGTCTTGGAGCAGCTTTATTTACACTTTCGATTTATTTAAAAAATTATCAGTCTGAGATTGAATTTACAAAAGATTTGGAGCATAAACTTAATACAGCTTTTAGTGAAGCAATATGGAAAGCAACTGGTGAAGTCAGTAATTTTTCACAGGTATATGCCAAGGCAAATATTGAACAATTTATGACTGGAAGATTAGAAGAAGAAAAATCTTATCAGAAAAATTTAGTTAAGGGGATGATTCTTTCGCCCTTAAAGAAAGTGATTAATAGCTAAAAAGCTTAATAATGGAGTTTAGGGTATAAGTAAAAAATGGCTGAACAAACAGATGAACTTGTAAAAAAAGAAGGATCTGGTAATCGCAAAGGCGGTGCCGGAGGCCAGATGAATCGCCGGAATGTCTCCAGTAATGCAAGGAGGGCAACGGCTGTTATCAAGGGCTCAAGCGTTCTTGATGGTCATTCACAGGACATGTTTGTCCCTGCCGGGGCAGAGGTTGTAAGCCATGTCCGTGATAAATCAATTGTTGAGCAAATAAAAGAATATAGTCTTGGTGCAATTGGCTCAGCAGTATTTAATACCGTTGCGGCAAATGCAGATCCTAATGCCGAAAATGGTGTAGGAACAAATATGCAAAAAGCTCTTCTCAACCAAATGGTTGAGGCAATGGCGGACACACCTGATATTCTTTCTCCTGAATATAGAAATATCACCAGAGAAATAGTACAGGGCTCAATGCAAGCCGCAAAAGAAAATGAAGTCCGGTTACAGGAAGCAATTAAAATGATTGTAACTGGCCTTATGGCAATTTCTCCACATGATGATGATCCTAAGATTATGGCTGAAGCAATGAAAATTATTTCTTCTGAAATAATATTTGGAAAGATTAATATTGGTTACAGTATGAAGCTTGCAGCTCACAGCCTTGGGGCTTCTTTGTTCATGTTATCAATCTATTTTAAAAATTATCAGTCAAAATTAGAATATACAAAGCAGTTGGATCAGAAATTAAAATATGCTTGTAATGATGGCATATGGGAAGCCACCGGAGAAATATCAGGTTATTCTGAAAGTCATGCCAGAGCAAATACGGATCGTTTTGTTGCAGGCAGAATTGAAGAAGAAAAAAACTTCCAAAAAAACCTAATTAGGGGTATGATATTGATGCCTCTTAAAAAATTAGAAAATATTGGATTTGTTAGAAGTTTAATGACAAGATTTGGAAAGAAATAAATGTCAGCACAAGAAAACAGCATTACCCTAGAAGGTGCAGTAAAATTAAGAATAAAAAACAGTCCGGAATACTTTAACAAATTATCAAGAGAAGCTTATTCATTATTTGATTCACCTTCAGCTACTGAAATGGCAGTTAAGATTTTTACTTCTCAGATAAAAGAAGGAGAACCGTTTATTCCCCCTGACTTTCTTGATAAATTTCAGAAATATATTAAAAAAATTGGTTATAGTGCTGGACCTTTTTATCAGTTTATTCCAGGCAGGATTAATTTTGGTATTGAAGATAAATTGCCTGTTGTAAATGACGTAATAAGCGAACTTGTAGTACATGATGGTGTTGTTGTAAAAATTCAGGACGCAAAATTTCCTGAACCGTAATACTTTTTTTCTAACCATACCCCAGCCCTTTCCTTCAAAGGAAAGGGAGCTTAGATTGACCAAAGAGGTAAATACTCAAACAAATTGGTAATGAGTGCCAGATTCTATTTAATAACTTTAATTTATATCATTAGTTTGAGCATTCACGATTTATTGAAACCATTTATTAGTAACGATTTACTACGATGGTCAATGAGGAAAAAAGTCACAATCAGAATTACCAGGATTTATGAATTAGCAAAATTAAAAACTTTCTTTTCTTAAAAAAATAATCACTAATCTAAATGCGACCAATAAACAATCAAGCGAAAAAAATAGTTTTTATTAAGAGCTTTCTCTTCAAGGGTAAAAAAACAAATTGATTAACAGGAAAAGTTATAACCATAATAAATAGTTATGCTAAAATTAAAATAAGGTTTATGGGAACTTGTCATTGATACTTTTTTGATTAACAAGTTTTAATATAAAAATTTCTATAATTTAACTACTGGAAATATTTTTTACCGGGAGAATTTATTTTGAATAAGCAAAATATACTACTAATAAGGTTTATCAGTATCTTCTTAATGTTATTCATGGCTGCATGTAGTGAAGATGAAGCCCCGCTTTTAGATAATATAAACAACCAACAGATTGCAGATTCAGTACAAGCTCAGGCAATTCCAGCAATGCCCTTACCAAATAATCTATATGCTTCATCAACAGCTGAATTTGTATCAATCATTCGTAATTTCAAGGTAAATCTTACTAATAACGATTTACAGCAAATTTCTATGTTAACAAGAGTAAATCCGACCGGAGAATGGACACCTGGACCAGAAAATAACCCCAAAGCAAATCTGACCAAACATTTTATCAAACATGGTCCTGATTTTAAGCCTCCAGTAAGAAAAATAGAAGACTACCTTAGTATGGCTCTAAAAGCTTCAGGAAGTAAAAGTCCCGATTGGAAATATTATTTTGATTTGGGTCCATATATAGAAGAAAAGCTAATAAGTGTTGATAAATGGAATCCAAAAACCGGGGAGTTTTGTGTAACAAGGTTAAATGGTCAAATTGCAACTTATTATTATTATAAAAAGCTTCGTCCGGACAGGTATATTCTTATACCTGATGAAATGAGATAAGTTAATTATGCTGAATAAAGTAAAGCTCTTAAGTTTTGAAATCTGGGATGCAGAAACAGGCGAAGCTGATGTTATAGCAGAGTTTAACAGTTCAAAAAAATTAAAGGGTTTTACTCTTGATAAATTTCAGATTAATAAAGAGTTTAATGTAAGACTTACTCTTTTTTGTAAAGAATTTGAATTAACAGACATTAAACTGGAATCTAAAATAAATAACCTGGATTCTAAATACTATACAGAATTGCAGGGTAAAATTATAGGTTCAAACTTTAATGATGAAGAAGGTAATATTATAACTGTTGATGCAGGAGAAATTTTCGTAGATGTATATATTCCTTTTGACGAAATGGATGGGAAAAAATTTAGTAAAAATTCCTACTTTAATGGAAAAGGTCGGCTTGATATAGAATTACCTGTTATCCCATGATATAATGCAAAAAAATTAACAATGGAAAATATTCTGTTAATTAGATGAATACTGAACCATTAAATGAGGTCTCTCTGGTAATACCTATTGTACCGGATATTGAGGTTGCGGCTATAGAAACTGCTGCTGCTGTAGCCGAATATATGAAATTTGATGAAGACAAAATAGATGAATTAAAATTAGCTTTAATTGAAGCTTGTATTAATGCATTTGAACATAGTAACAGTAAAGATAATAAACTTTATATAAAATTTATTATGCATAGTACTGAATTGGCTGTTATTATAAGAGACAATGGTAGGGGATTTGATCCAGGTTCCATAGAATTAAATCCCAAAATAGAAAGTAAACTTAAATCTACATATAAGCGTGGTTGGGGTCTGATGCTAATAAGAAAGTTGATGGATACGGTTGATATAGAAAGCAGTCCAGAAGGAACAACTCTTAAAATGACTAAATTAAAATAAATATGGAGATACAAGTGGTAGAAACATTTGATGTTAAAATAGAGAAAAAAAATAATTATGCTATCCTTAGAACAGAAGGATATGTAAATAATCTTGGTGGCGAAAAAATTAGTCAAAAAGTAGATGAGTTAATAAATGAAGGGATTCTAAATTTTATTATTAATTTTGAAAAATCTAATATTGTTAACAGTATAGGTATTTCAATTTTAATTGAAGTAATTGAAAAATTAGTTGATATTGGAGGAAAGATTTACTTTTGTAATTTAACCAAAACAATTAGTAAAACATTTTCAATTATGGGTCTTACCCAGTTTTCAGAAATTTTTGAAACTGAAGAAGATTCAATTAAAGCAATATCGAAGTAAGAGAGATTATAAAATGTTAGGTAACAATAGAGATCCTGATAAAAAAGGTACAGACCAGTCTAAACGGTTTCCCTCCTCTCCATTTCCTGCGAAACCAGCATCTGGCTCTGGCAATTTAAATAAACCGCAAGGGCAACAGCCTGCCAAACCAGCAGATAAAAAAATGGACAGCTTTCAAAGAACTAATAAGGCTGAAAGAGGGACAGGGCCTCTTATGGCCAATAGTAATATGAGTCTGACCAAAGATGCTGCTGTAAGCAGGGAGTATACTGAAACATCTCATGATGATGGGGTAACAATTATTCGTTATAATGAGCCACAAAGAATTGATAATCTTATTGAAGACGCAAAATCAAGAGTTGGTGGAGAAAGCTCCAAGTTTTTCAGTAAGGGATGGGTTGTTGGTAATGAATTAGCCAAAATTTCGCCTGATGGCTTATCAATTACCTATTACCCCAGAGAAGTTGCTGACTTAGTTCAGGAACTGATCGGGTATCCGAGTTTAGATGAAGAAAAATAATATAGTTAAGTAGTAGAACAGATAATCGAGTTAATAAAAAAAGTGAGCCAGATATTAAATGAATTTGAGAATGTTGATGTAGATAAACTTATCTACAATCTTAATTCTTTAAATGATGTGTCTGTTGAAATTACTTCAGACAGTAGCCTTGATGTATCTTTAGCCAATTTACTAAGAATATTAATGGGTACAATTGGCTCAACCAAAGGCGCAATCTTAATTTATGCACCATATAAATTGGCTTTTGAATCATGTGTTACAAAAGGCTTTGAAGGGGCAATAAATGTCAGGGCTAATACAAAAGAAATTGTTGAAATTACTAATTATAAAGGTTCTTTTTTTATCAGCGATTTGGAAGGTAAGTTTTCAGAATTTGTCAAAAGAAATAAGCCGATTTTTGAAAAGCATAGTTTTGATTTATGGGTAACTTTAAGTGTTAAAGGAAGATTAGTTGGGGCTATAGTCCTGGGCAAAAAATTAAATAAACAGAATTATGAAAGAACTGATTTAATCCTTTTATCAATAATCTCTAACCAGATATCTATATCCATTGCTAATTTTCAATTGATTGATGAATTGAAAAAAACAAATGATAAATTGAGAAAACAAAACTATGAACTAATTGGAGCCAATATGGGCATTGCTGAAATGAAACAAATAAGCAATGAGTTAAGTACCATTATGGATGTAAACAGCCTTCTTGAAACTTTTATGATCAAATCTATTCAATATCTGGCTTGTTCGAAAGGTATTTTATTTAAATTAGAAGGAGAAAATTTAAAAGTAAGTGCTGTATCAAAAATAACTCATTTAAAACCTGAAAAAACAATACCTCTTGCGAAAGCAGGCGAATTACTGGTAAACCTGGTAGAAACAGGGGAACCACAAAGAGGGGATGTAAAAGATTTTTTAGATATTGATGCCAAGTACCTGATTTGTGTGCCCCTAAAATCAGAAAGAGAGATTTTGGGAGTACTTTGTTTATTTGATAAAGAAAGCAAAGTGGAAAAAGAAAATAAAAGTCCGATTACTTCTTTTAGTGAAAGAGATGAAGATATGATTTCCTCTCTTGCCAACCACACATCTACTTTATGGCAAAAAGCTAGGTTCTATGAAATGGCTACAGTGGATGGTTTAACCCAGTTATATGTAAGACGGTTTTTAGAACAGAGAATGGCGGAAGAAATAAGGAAAGCGCAACGTCTTGAGAGAAAACTATCAGTTATGTTAATTGACATTGATCACTTTAAAAAATTTAATGATACTTGGGGACACCAAACAGGTGATGATGTTTTAAGAATTGTTGCAAAAAAAATAAAAGATAATGTCCGCAAAGGTGTTGATATTCCAGCAAGATATGGTGGAGAGGAATTGACCGTAGTAATGCCCGAAACTGATTCAAATGGAGCAATGATTCTGGCAGAAAGAATAAGAAATGCAATTGAGAATACTCCCTTGGAAAATCCTTCAGGAGGAGCTCCCTTAACAATTACAGTAAGTATGGGTGTATCCACATTTCCAGATCAGGCATTAACCGTACAGGAATTAATAGAAAAAGCGGATATTGGGCTTTACAAATCAAAGGCCAGTGGTAGGAACAAAGTTACCCTTTATGGCCAAGAAGGTTAGCTATGGCAGAGCAAAACACAATTAATAAATATAATACATACGAATCCTTAAAAAAGGCTCTACAAAAGTACAGTTATCAGTATTATGTTCTTGATAATCCATTAATTACCGATGAAGAATATGATACTCTTTATAGAAAATTATTAGCTATTGAACATGAATACCCGGAGCTTATACAAGATGACTCTCCTTCACAGAGAGTTGGTGATAGGCCGTCAGCTCAATTTCAACAAATAATTCATGAAATACCTCTTTATAGCCTTGATAATGCTCTTTCTGATGATGAGTTATTTGATTTTGACCGAAAAGTTAGAGAAGCAATAGATTTGGAAGAAATAGAATATGTTGCTGAATTAAAAATAGATGGTTTAGCTGTAAGTGTATCATATAAAGAAGGTCATTTTTTAAGAGGGGCAACCCGTGGAGATGGTAAAATAGGAGAGGATATTACTTTAAATCTAAAAACTATTAATTCTCTCCCTTTAAATCTAAATTTTTTGGACAATGTTAAAATTCCCCAAAAATTAGAAGTCAGAGGAGAGGTTTTTTTATCAAGAAAGAATTTTGATAAATTAAATATTGAACAGGAAAAAGAAAATAAAGCAACATTTGCAAATCCAAGAAATGCTGCAGCTGGTGCCCTCAGGCAGTTAGATCCATCAATTACAGCAAAAAGGAAGCTGGATATTTTCGTTTATACAGGCATAGTAGAAGATTCTGAGTTGAAATTTAAAAATCACTATCAAACACTAGAATATTTAAAAGATCTTGGCTTTAAAATAAATGAACATGTTAAACTATGTAAAAATATTCAGGAAGTAAAAGATTATTGTGAATACTGGAAAAAAGAAAAAGAAAACTTAACACATGCTATGGATGGTATTGTTGTAAAAGTCAATAACTATGAATACCAGAGAGTTTTAGGATTCACAGCAAAAAGTCCAAAATGGGCAATTGCCTATAAATTTCCTCCTGAGCAAGCAATAACCAAACTGGAAAATATAATTGTACAGGTTGGGCGTCTTGGGGCTTTAACCCCTGTAGCGGTACTCACACCGGTAAATTTGGCAGGCAGTACGGTAAGCAGGGCAACTTTACATAATTATGAGGAAATTAAAAGAAAAGGTGTTAAAATTGGAGATTATGTTATTATACACAAAGCAGGTGAGATTATCCCTGAAGTATTAAGTGTAGTTTTAGAAATGCGAGATGGAAGTGAGATTGACTTCACTTATCCTGAATTTTGCCCTGTATGTGGTAGCAAAACTATAAATGAAAATGATACTATTATTAGATGTTCTAATAAAAATTGTAAGGAACAGGTTAAGTTAAGAATTAAACATTTTGTCAGCAGAGATGCTATGAATATTGATGGTATAGGTGATGCGTTGATTGAGCAACTGATAAATAAAAGTATAATAAAAGATTTCGCAGATCTTTATTCTCTTGAGAAGGATTCATTAGTGAAGCTCGATCGAATGGGCGAAAAATCAGCAACAAAATTAATTAATAATATTGAGAGCTCAAAAAATCCAGAGTTAGGTAGTTTTACTTTTGCATTAGGAATCCGGCATGTTGGAAAAGAAACAGCAGATATATTAGCTGATACTTTTATAGAATTAGAAAAACTTAAAAATTCTGATCTGGAATCTTTACAAAATATCCAAAGTGTTGGAAGTATTACTGGAAGAAGCATTTATGAGTATTTTCAGGATCAGGAAAACCTGTATATTTTAGACAAACTTAATAAATATAATGTTAAACCATTACAAAAGTCACATATTGACAACGAAAATAGTAATAATATAAAAAGTGAATTATTAAAAGGATTAAAATTTGTTTTTACTGGGTCATTAAAATCTTTAAGTCGTGATGAAGCGTCAAAAGTTGTTGAAAGGATGGGAGGAAAAGTCTCAAGCTCGATAAATAAACAGACATCCTATCTTGTTTTTGGAGAGAATCCGGGAAGCAAGTTTGATAAAGCAAAAGATTTAAATGTAAAAACAATTATGGAAGAAGAATTTTTAGAAATGATTTCTGATAAAAAGTAAGAATATAAATCGGGAGATACGGTTTTTAGTATGTCAACTGCATTAACAATTAGATATATCGCTTATGGGTTGTACCTTGTGTCATTTATATATGCATTGGTATTATCTATTCCTGTACTTACCAGCAAAAAAGGTTCATCACGTTCAGGGGCGGGTGCTGATGGCTCCTTATCAGAATTAATGAGTAGTATCAGCCAATGGTCTGATTCTGCTGATCAATACGAAGGTTCACCTGGGCATTCCAGAAGAATGGCAGAATTAGCCAGACAGATCGGAGAAAGATATGGTTTGCCTAATGATGAATTAGATGCTTTAGAATGTGCTGCCCTTTTACATGATGTAGGCCAGGTAAACAATTTTGATTTTATTAAAGAAGAAAGAGGATTGACATTTGAAGAGAGACTAAGGCTCGAAGAACATCCAATACTTGGGGAGCAGTTAGTAAGACAAATTGCCAATATAGGTTCATCAGCACTTTGGGTAAGGTGGCATCATGAACGATGGGACGGTTGTGGTTATCCTGACCAACTTTCGGGAGAATTCATTCCTTTGCCTGTAAGAATTTTGTCTGTAGTTGATACTTATGATGCTTTGACTCATGAAAGACCTTATAGAAATTCTATTTCACCGGAAAATGCGATGAAAGAGTTACAAAGAATGGCAGGAATTATGTTTGATCCAAATGTAATACAGGTTTTTATGTCTATTGATGCAGAATCTGAAATTGGTAGCAGTCTGGAGGTTTAAATATTATGCCTAGTTTTCAGGGTCACTGGAATGATTTTGTTCATTTAATAATTAGTGATAAAGGTTTCGCCTTCATATTTGGCTTTCTTGTTGGTTATATTGTAAGAGCGATAAAGTTATGAGGTTTTATGAGGATGATAAAAAGTAAAATGAGAAAAAGATTAGTAATCTTTAGTTTATTAATATTTTCAGGACTAACTGTAACAAGTTGTGGAGAATTAAATAATCCTATTGTTCCAAAAGCGGAGCTGACTGTAACAAAAGTAACAAGTGCTGATGAAGCAAAAGGTGTAAGTATAATCCAAAGCTTTAAATCATCAGGTGCTTTTAATATTGCGGAGTACAAATTTAATGAGCCAACTGTCACTATTGAAAACCGCCCTGGTTTACCAAGGGTAATTTTTAAGCAGGTAATAGTGGAAATAACATTAAATAATAAAAAGCTACCTGCCCAAAAATTTCCCCTGATTCTTACCATACCAAATGGAGGTTCTTTTTCTGGTGGTATTCCAATACTTCAGTTATCAGATGATTTAATCAATGCTGTTTATCCAAATAATGCCTTTGTCAGTATCGGTTCAGGTCTCGCAGAAGTAACATTACTGGGTGTTGATAGTAATGATCATATAGTTACGCTCAAATTTACTACACCACTCAGATTTGAAACTGATCCTTCAGGCTTTGTAACCCCGGAGACTAAAAAAGAGGATAGTACAACAACTTAATAGAGCCACTTAACATAAGAAGTGAAAATGGGAAATTAGCCAAAAAAATTATAAGGAGTTTTATTTTATAATGAAAAATAATCTAAAAAGGATGCCATTAATACTTTTAGCAGTAGTTATGGGTATTAGTGCCTGTCAGCCAACATTAGTTAATCCAGATGCAGCAGCTCTTGAAGAAAGCTTAAGAAATCCAAAAGTGGTCATACCTAGTACTGACAAAGGAGCGATCAGTGGTTCTGTAACATTTGATAACACTTCAAATGATGCACCTCCTGAAACTACTGTAAAAATAATCAGAGATCAGGATATCTTTGAAAAGGATAAAAACGGTAAAGTTGTCCAGGACCCTAAAACAAAAAAAGATAAAATACTTGAGCGTAAAGGACAGACCCTAGATTCCATAAAGCTTTCATCTACAGGAACATTTTTAGTAACAAACCTAAGGCCGGGTACAGTAATAGTTTCAATAAGTAGTGCGAAACAACCACCTTCTGAACTTGCTTCAACTATCGAAGCAGGAAAGGTAACAAAACTCAGAAATGTGGCATTTAACCAACCAAATAGTGGTGCACCTCAGGTTCACCCAACTTTATCTATTAGTGGTAAGGTTGTAAGAGCTGATGGGACACCAATTGCCAGTGCAAGAGTTTCAGATGTTACCGGAGGTTTTATCAATAACTTTACAACCACAAATTCAGAGGGTGAATTTAACCTTCCAACCTCTCAATTTACTACATCAAGAAACCTGGAAATTTCATCAGATAACTTAACTACTTCGCTTGCAGTTACACCGGAGCAAATAGAAAATTTAACAATACCATTAATTGCTAATTCAAGGTCCGTAAAAGGAGCTGTTTTTGATTCTGTCCTTAGAAATAAAGTGATCCCTAATATTACAGTAAGAGTAGTAGGAACAACTATTTCAACTGTAACTGATACAAACGGAACTTTTACTATGAGAGGGGTTCCTCTGACATCAACAACTCTTGAATTTAGTAGTGCTGATGGTTCTTATGTAACATTTACCCAAAATGTTGCATCATCAAATGATTCTACTGAAACAGATCTTAAATCACTTTATATCAGACCAATAGGTAATTTGTCTGTTACACTTCTGGCAGAAAGTAGTCCTGTGCTGACCACAGCTCTTTTTGTAAATGGTGTATGTCCACGTGGGTATTCTGCAATTAGAGTAAACTCAACAACCTCTAACTGTTATTATGATAATGAATTCCACTATCTTGATGACATACAAGGTTCTTTGCAACTGGAAGGTACTAATATTACCAAATCATTTACTTATCCTAAAACACCAATATATACAGTAAAAGAATTTATTACAGCAACAGAAACAGCTGACAGGATTTTATTTCTATCAAATCTGGAATTTTCAGTACCACTAAATAATATTCCTGGTGGTGAATATAATCTGACTGTTGTATTGCCATTTCACCAGACCCAAAAAGGCTTAAAGGTGGTAATACCATCCAATGACACAATAGCAACTGAACGTGTTTTAATGAGGCATGTTCTTCAGGTAATTTCTGTGGGAGATATCAGAGGAAAAGTTCTGATTAAGGATAGAGCTGGAAAACAAGCCTCTTTATCAGGAGCAATAAAAGTAGCAGCTATTGATGCAAGTTTAAACCTTGCTGGTAATGTTACTCTTACTAGTGGTGATACCAAGAAAGTAATTAATGCTATTTTTGAAAACAGAGATGATACAAATGTCAAAGATCTGATATCATCATATGATGACGCAGTGCAAGCTGATGGAACTTACACATTAAAGAACGCTCCAACAGGA
The DNA here is from genome assembly GCA_964422885.1 of uncultured Candidatus Sericytochromatia bacterium. GTDB lineage: Bacteria > Cyanobacteriota > Sericytochromatia > UBA7694 > JACMQJ01 > CAYRDV01. Next base: position 29,717 of record CAYRDV010000001.1, on the reverse strand, counting down.
ACAAAAATAATTGTTGCTGGCGTTGTTGATGGTGGTGTATTGAGTGATGCATACTTACCAGCGACCTATTCCCTTCTTAATGTTGTAAGTGGAAGTATTAATGCAGCCCCTGATTTAGACATTATAAAAAGAGATTAATAATTAATAAATGAAAAAAGGGAGCAATTAATTGCTCCCTTTTTTCATTTGGGATAAAGAATGGAAAAATTTGAATTTATTGTTGAACCTGATGAAAATAATAAAAGGCTTGATATAGTTATAACTGAAAGGTATAAAGAACTAACCAGATCGAGAATAAAAAAACTTATTGATGAGGAAAATGTACTGGTTCATGAAAATATTACAAAAGCTTCTTATAACGTCAGAGCTGGTGATAAAGTTCAAATAATGATTCCTGAATTAAGAAAAATTTCTGCCGAACCTCAGAATATTTCGCTGGATATTGTTTATGAAGATGATGACCTGATAATAATTAACAAAGCAAAAGGACTGGTAACTCACCCTGCGGAAGGAAGCAAGGATGGGACCATAGTAAATGCTCTGCTTTATCATTGTAAGAACCTTTCAGGAATTGGTGGAGCATTACGACCAGGTATAGTTCACAGGCTGGATAAAGACACAAGTGGCTTATTAATGGTCGCAAAAAGTGATTTTTCCCATCAGAATTTATCAAAGCAAATTCAAACTAAAGAAGCAAAAAGATTTTATAAAGCAGTAGTAATAGGTAATATAACTCAGGATCAGGGAGAAATAAACCAGCCAATTGACAGAAATCCAAAAGACAGAAAAAAAATGGCTGTAGTGAAAGATGGAAGAGAAGCAATTACTTATTGGACAGTTTTAGAAAGATTTGGGAAATTTACTCTGCTTGAATTGGAATTAAAAACTGGTAGAACACACCAGATACGGGTTCATCTTGCTTACATCAAACATGGGATCGTTGGCGATGAAGTTTATGGTCCGGATCTAAAAATTCCTGTGAAATTACATGGCCAGGCATTACATGCTTATAAATTAGCATTAAGACATCCAAAAACAAATGAAAATATGGAATTTATAGCAAAAGAACCAGATGAGTTTATAAAATTACTTGATTATTTAAGAAGAAATAAGTAACCCATTGTCTGAACTGTGATTCATATGATTAAATGATTATTGTAATTAAGGAGAGTAGTTTGCAACTATTCTTTATCCTTAGTAAATTCTGTATACTGTGTTAGTTAAATATTTAAGCGGAGTTTGAACATTGGAGTTATTTGAGTTACCTGTAAGTCATCTGGCTAAAAGCTTAAAAAATAAAGAAATTAGTTCTCATGATATTGTAAAAAGTTTCTTAAACAGGATAGAACAAACTGAATCAAAAATTCAGGCATTTAACTATATTAATAAAAATGCTTTGGAAGAAGCGATAAAAGTAGATGAAAAAAGATTAAGGGGAGAAAGTGTACACCAACTGGCAGGGATACCAATAGCAATAAAAGATAATATCTGTACAGAATCTATGTTAACAACCTGTTCCTCAAAAATTCTGGAAAATTTTATTCCACCATATAATGCCACAGTTTATGAAAAGTTAAAAAGTGCAAATATCATACCTATTGGAAAAACTAATATGGACGAATTTGCAATGGGTTCATCCACAGAAAACTCAGCCTTTAAGAAAACAAATAATCCCTGGGATTTGGAAAGAATACCGGGAGGGAGTAGTGGTGGTAGTGCAGCAGCAGTTGCTGCAATGGAAGCACCAATATCTTTAGGCTCTGATACTGGTGGAAGCATTAGACTCCCGGCTTCATTTTGCGGTGTAGTTGGCTTAAAACCTACATATGGATTAGTTTCAAGGTTTGGCTTAATTGCCTACGCCTCATCACTTGACCAGATTGGCCCTTTTTCCAACAATATTACAGATAACGCATTGATTTTAAATGTTATTTCTGGTCATGATGCCAATGATTCTACTTCAGTTCAATCCGGGAGCCCGGATTACCTGCTTTCATTAAAAAACGATGTTAAAGGCCTAAAAATTGGTGTTCCCAAGGAAATGTTTGAACAGGGCCTGCATGAAGATGTCCGAAATTCAGTAAACTCATCAATAAAAAAACTTGAAGAGTTAGGGGCAATAGTTGAAGAAATTAACATACCACTAGTAAAATATAGTCTGGCAGCCTATTATATAATCGCAACGGCCGAAGCAAGCTCAAATCTGGCCCGTTATGACGGTGTAAAATATGGACTTAGTGAAAGAGAAGACCTTAAGGATCTTGAATCACTTTATCTAAAAACAAGAAGTAAGGGTTTTGGTGATGAAGTAAAAAGAAGAATTATGCTTGGTACCTATGTATTAAGCGCAGGGTATTATGATGCTTATTATAAAAAAGCCCAGCAATACAGGACTTTATTAATATCTGAACTACAAAAAGCTTTTTCCAGATACGATCTTCTTGTTTCTCCAACAGCCTCAACAACTGCATTTAAACAAGGAGAAAAATCAGATCCGATCAGCATGTATCTAACAGATGTTTTAACAGTTATGGTAAATCTGGCAGGTATTCCGGCTATTTCTCTACCATGTGGTTTTGATAGTAATGGTTTGCCCATTGGTATACAATTTATAGGTAAACCTTTGGGTGAAGAGACTTTATATCAGGTATCCTATACACTTGAGCAAAATCTGGGATTAAAAAAACAATTAAAAATTTAGACTATTTTTCATTTAATAATAATTGTACAGTTAGTTAAGGGTATACATAATGGCAATTAAAAAGACCACTGGTTCGGGAGGGACAAAAAAACCTTCAGGAGATAAAAAATCAGGCACCAGTAGCTCAAAAACCAGCAGTACAAAGTCTTCTACAAAAAAAATGGCTGATTCAGGCAATTCGAAGTCAACAATAAAAAAGCCCTCTGGCTCAGATCCTGTTAAAGTGATAAGACCAAAACAAACAAATAAACTTATTTCTATAGCAAAAAAACAGGCTATTGACCAGGCTTTAGAAGATGCAAAGCATGAAGTACAAAAAAACCCAGGGGATCCATATGCCAGAAACTTATTAGGTGTTGCTTATAAAAATAAAGGAATGTCTATTCAGGCGATAAAAGAATACGAAGAAGCTTTAATAATTGATCCTAATTTTATTCTCGCTCATTATAATCTGGCAATTATTTACAAAGAACAGGGAAAAGTACAAAAAGCAATTGATGAATATATAAGTGCTACAAAAATTGACAGCAGTTTTCCCGGCCCTTTTATTAATCTGGGTAATATATATTTTTCACAGGGAAGAACAGCAGATGCTATTCAGGCATATCAGGCGGCAATCAAAGCAGATAAAAGAGATGCAATTGCCTACAAAAACCTGGGGGTAGCTTTTCTGGCCCTGGAAAGGCTTGATAAATCAGTTGAAGCTTTTGAAGAATCTGTCAGGTATGAACCAAGTGATGAGGAAGCACAGAGATATATGGGTATTGCCCACAGAAAAAGAAGGCAGTTAAGGGCAACCATAAAAGGAATCTATGAAGCAATTGCTGAAAAACCCGGAGATATTACTCTAAGGCAAAACTTAGCTTCAGTATATTTTAAGACAGGTTTTTTACAAAATGCTTTAGATGAATATAGAGTAATTTTACAGATAAATCCCTCGGATAAAGAAGCAGGTATAATGGTTCCATTTTTGGAAGCAGAGTTGGAAGAAGATGAAGAAAATCAGATTGAATAAACTTAAAATCAGATAAATCTAAACGTAAAACCACTTTTTTCTTAAAAAATAGCAAAAAGATGTTTATTGCTTTTCTAAAACATTAATGATAAACTAAAATAAAGGCAATTCTTTATAGAATTTGATTTTAATGCAAAATAAAGACCAAATTATTGATTTAATACTTCCTGTATCAAATAATTTTTTTCAAACAAAAAGATGCATTAATTTTATTTTTAAAAACACAGATTTACCATTTCGTTTGATAATTGTAGATAATGGGATAGAAGATAGGAATTTACTAGATTTCCTAACTCATTTAAAGCAAAATAATAATAATGTAAGTTTAGTTGCCAAAGATAAAAATACCAGTTTTACAGCATGTCTAAACAAAGGTTTGGAAATCTCGAAATCTCAAATAGTAGGAATAATTCATCCTCATATTATCGTTTCTAAAAACTGGTTATCTAAATTAATACAGGTATTTTCAGACAAAAATGCAGGTATTGTCGCACCAAGATGCAACAATGATTTACTTCCTAATATTTCAGTAAATTTTAATGAGAAAATTGAAATCATTCCACAACTAGAATACTTTAATAAATTCCTGGAAAATAGTAGCCATCCTAATTTTTCGGAAATTCCATTTACAATTGCCTACTGTGCTTTGATAAACCGGGAAGTTATTGCTAAATGTGGTGGTTTTGATACTATTTTTGAAAATTGTCTGTCTTTTGCAGATTTTGACTTATGTTTTAGGGCAGCTAAAAAAGGCTTTAAAACCTATATTAGTAATAGAACTATAGTTTATTACGATAAAGGAGCAGAGAATCAGGAAATTACAAAAAACAGAATACCAATAAACTTTACTATTTTTAGGCAAAAATGGAAAAATCATCCCGATATAAAATATATACCAGCAAATTTGTTTCCAACAACGACAGACCACAAAATCCTTAAAGATGATGATGGTTTTTATTATGATAAAAATTTAAAATCTGAACATAAAAAATATCTTCTGATACATCCTTCTATTACTGAAACAGGGAATATCTGGGAAACTTCATATCTGCTTTCTGTTTCTCCTTCAGGTCTTCTGAGAGTCGCCCACTATTTGGTAAACCAGGGTGAAAAAGTGGCCTATTATGATTTTGAACCTTACGACTATTATCGGGAAGGGCAAAAATCAGAATTAAAATCAAAAGCAGAACTTTTTGTCTATGGCAAACCACTTGAAGATTTTGAAAAATATATCAGAGCTTTACAGGATATAGATGAAGTCTATATAACTATGACAATGACATTTCATTATCCTCATTTACCTAAGATAATCGAAAAGATAAAAGAAGTATTTGGTAATATCAAAATTACAGTTGGGGGAGTATACCCATCCTTGTGCCCGGATGAAATGAAAAAACTTGGGGTAGATGTACATGTTGGACCCTATCATAATGCTGACAGCTACAGACCGTTAATAGAACTTACCAGCGGAAAAGACAGCGCAATTATGCGTATTATAAAAGGGTGTCCAAGAACCTGCTCATATTGTGTAGTACCCAACCTTGAAGGAAGAAAAATAACAGAATATCAGAAAGAAGCAATAATAAACCATTTTCAGGAATATTATTCAATGGGATATACCAATTATATTTTCTGGGATAGTAATCTTTTATTTGGTAAAGAAAATCTATATGTTCTTTTAAATTATTTAATTGACTATGGCTATAATGAATCTATTACCCTCGATTTTTCTTATGGACTTGAATTTGCATTGATTAATGATCAGTTTATTGAAATCTTAAGTAAATTTAAACTTAAAAATGCCCTTTATGTACCTATTGAATCTTCAGAATATGATCTTTATAAAACAAGATTCCACCGTCCTAATAGCCATTTGGGAGTCATTACTGAAACTGTGGAAAAGCTAAAAGCAGCAAATTATAAAAATATGAGTTTTTATATAATGACTGGTTTACCAAACCAGACATTGGAACAGATAATAAAAACTATGATATTTGGCTGGCGCCTTGGTTTAAGTCCAAAAATTATGATGTATACACCTATTCCCGGTACTGAAGAGTTTCCTAAATATCTTGATTTTTATAAAGATAAAGAACACTGGGAACTCAACCCTTATTTATTTCCCTGTGAATCTGAGGAACTTACCAAAGAAACACTTTTATACTTACATAAATTAGATCATTACACTCTTGCATATACTGAAGAAGAAGGTTTTTTCCTGCAAAAATATGTAGTTGATCCTATTGTAAATTCAACAAAGGAAGTAAAATTTAAACTTTTAAAGCTTCATTTTGAAGAGCAAAACCCCATACTGAAAAGATTTCATGACTTATTAATTGAAGAAGATATCCGGCAGGAAGAAATAAATAATAAACTAACAACAGTTTATTTAGGAAAAGAAGAGGAACTTGATGAAAAAACGTTCCGGTTTTATCATAACCTAACTATTTAAGAAGTGAGGCCACTTCGTTCAGTGAGGTCAGACAGCTAAAGCTGTCCTAGTGAGGAGGAAGTGAGGGAGAAGGAAGAATAAAGATTATTCTTTTATTCCTTTTTTCACTTTTTTACTTCCCCCTCACAGATAAGCTTGCTTATCGCCTCACAGGTAAACTTGTTTACCGCCTCACTTCTTCCTCACTTTTTTACACTTTACCATAGTAAACTTCTGTCAGATATTCAAATTTAACCAACTCGTCCGTTTTAAATTCTTCAAATATCTCTTTTAAGCCAACCAGCATTTTTTCATAATTTTCATCGCCTTCTAATGGAACATATGAAGAAGATAAGAGTCTTCCTTTTAGTGAATGATAATTAAAAAGCTGATAATTTTCAAAAGTCTTTTGCTGATAACCATTTTCAAAAAATGAATTTAAATCTTGAAAGGAGTTACGATGATAAATCTCTTTATAATCAGTAGCATATTTATTTAGTAAATCTTCATAGGCAACAAGAAAGGGAGTTGAATCCAATTTTCTTGAATTCCACAATAAAATGCTAACGCCTTCTGGTTTAAGAATTCTCTTAAACTCAGTTTTTGTTTTTTCCGGGTTAAACCAGTGAAAAGCCTGACCAGAAACAATAAAATCAATAGAATGGTTAGATAAACCAGTTGCTTCAGCAGTTCCAATAATACTGGTAAAGTCAGAATATTTCCGAAGGAGGTTTTCCCCTGCTAATCTCATTTCATCATTTGGTTCAATACCAATAACTTTATTTCCATTTTTTAAAAATAACTCAGAAGAAATACCAGTGCCCGAGCCAATATCAGCAATTATATCCGAAGATAAAAGCTTTAATTCTAACTTTAAAAAATTTATAATTTCAGCAGGATAACCGGGTCTATATTTTATATAATTTTCAACCCGGTTGGAAAACCTGTTGGTTGGGTTAAACTTTGATTTTTCAGATGTCATAAATGTTATTCCTGATAATTAAGAATTAAAATATAAACTAATGATTTGAAATTTATTATAGTATAATTTATTTCTCAAAAAAATTTTATTATCTTGATTAGGATTAAAATCATATGGAAGCAAATATTCAGGAATTTGTAAGTTATTTTGACAAAATGCTTGTAGCACATGTATCACAGGGTGTAACTGAGTTTTACTTAAACCCTGGAGAAAACCTTAAAATAAAAGTAAAAGATGCAATTGTAGAGAATCCCAAGCTTCCAATCAGAGATGATTTAATACAGGCAGCAGTAAAAAAACTTATTTCTGAAAATCAAAACCGCAGTATAGAAAGTGTCGAACAAAAAGATTTTCTGGAAGTCTCAGGAGGTCTGCTTGAATATGATATTTACATAGAAACACCACATGGACTTAGGTTAAAAACCTTAAAAAGCACTCCTTTGGTAACAAGTAATGGGCAAATTACCTTAAAAATGGTCGTAGAGCCTGAAATAAAAATAGGTTATTCAGAACCGCTGGAAATAGCACGTATTGATTCAGAAGATAAACTTGAGCTTTGGTTTGATGATTTTACAACAAAAATTTTGGCAATGAACAATCCCAAACCCAAAGATATTATTCTTCATCCAAATAAAAGTAATCCGTTTTTAACAGTAACAGGAGGGTTAAGGCCAATAACCGATGCTATTCTGACACCGGGAATAACCAATCGGGTTGCCAGAATGCTTGTCCGTCTTTCACATAACCCTTCGATTGAAGCTATCTTAAAAAATAATAAAGATATTTTTGATACTCTTGATATTGATTTGGCTTATAAAACAAAAGCAGGAAGGAGATTTAGGGTTAATATTGCTGATATTTTCGATAATGAAACTGAGCATGGCTGCCTGATAACTATGCGTCTGTTACCTGAAAAACCATTTACTGTTGAAGAACTTAAGTTACCAAAGGTACTAATGGATACAATTTTTAATCTTAAAATGGGATTAATCCTGGTATCAGGTACAACCGGAAGTGGGAAATCAACTACAATGAGTGCTTTAATTGATTTTCTACTTAAAAATAAGAGTATAAACCTGTTAACAATTGAAAACCCGATAGAAACATTATTTCCATCCCCACAATATCCAAAATCAGTTATTACCCAGAGGGAAGTAGGAAAGCACTCGATAAGCCAGCCAAAAGCAATGGAAAGTGCAGTCCGCCAAACCTTAAATATTGCCATGGTTGGTGAGATTAGAAACTCTCATGATGCAATGATGGCAATAGAATTGGCCCAAAGCGGACATCTGATATTTGCCACAGTACATGCAGGCTCGACCGGAGAATCAATAGACAGAATTGTAGAAATGTTTCCTTCTGATCAATCACGTAAGGTAAGAGATTTACTGGCTGCACAATATAAAATGGGAGTGGCACAGACTCTTGTAAAAGGAACCCAGGGTCAGACAGAACTTGCTCTGGAAATATTTAAGACTAACCCTGATATTAAAGCATTTATTACACATACTCAGGAAAAAGATAGGCAATTTAGTATGAGAGAAATTATCGAAATGTATTCATCAAATGGCTCAATGTCTTATGATCAATGTCTGGTTAAACTATTTAATGAAAATAAGATTAACGAAGATATTATGATGTTTAATTCACCGGATCAGGATGCATTAATTTACAGGCAAGGTAGGCTTGGAGTTAAATTAACTGCTAAGTGGGACCCTGTAGGTAGTAAACTGGATAAAGCAATGGATGATATCCTTATTCAAAGAGGAATGGTTCCAGACCCTAATGCCAAAAAGGAAGAAGAGACTAAAAATGTTGAAGATGTGCTAAGTCAGCTGGAATTGTTGGGAGCAAGTTATTCAAATTCCACTGTTACTGTTAAAACTCATAAATTTGACATGTTAAAAACGAAGCCAGGGATTTAATCAAAACCCAATTCGAACCATTTACTTAATCTAACAATATTTTGACAAAAGTTAACAGTGAAATTTACATTTTTAGCATATTTTTTTATTAATTATATTATTGAATAATTTTATATTTATATTTATAATTATATTTGTTGTTTTAATCTTTTATTAGTTGTTTCGGAGATATTATGTTAAAAAAATTTTCAAAGTTTGTTGCAATTTCAAGCATATCAGCAATTTTATTAACAGGATGTCTTGAAGATCCTGCCGCACCAAATGGGCCAGGTCAAGTTAATATAAGTGCTGCGTTAAATAATGGCTTTGTAACTCAGGCTTTATCAGCTTTACCTAACTGGAGTAGTGGAAAAGTGATTATTACTAATATCCAGTTTGAGTATCAGGGTGCAGAAACAACAATTGTTAAAACAGTTGAGGCGGAAAGTACATTAGATTTATCAACTGGAACAGCAAATCCTCCTTTACCAGCTGTTACTTTAGAGCCAGGACTTTATAAAAAAGCTAAATTTAAAGTACATTTAAAACCGGAAGCTCTTAATTTTGAAATTAATGGTACATGGCAAGGAAATAATATTAGAATCGAAAATGATCATCAGGAAGATATTCATGCCAAAACAGAAGAGTTCCTTGTTGAACCCGGAAAAGTATATGGGGTTAAAATTGTAGTTAAGCCCAACTCATTATTAAATGTTGAAAGTCTTAATGATTCAACCTTACAAAATGCGACAAAAGATAGTAATGGAATCATTGTTATTAGCAAAACTTCAAATGGAGATATTTATAACTCTTATATTAAAAATAATCTTGATAAAATAAGTTCATTTGAGCAAACAATACAATAAATACTCAAATAATAAATATCTTAAAAATTAATTTTTTAATATTTAATCAGATATCCTTTTAAAGGTTATTCTGATATAATTCCACTTGTTATATTTACTCCTGATCTCAGTATCGTTAAAGTCAAAATCCTTTGACAAATCAGGAAGTATATAACAAAAATTTCTGAATTACTCCTCGTAATATGAGGCCGCCTGATTTGGTGAATCAAATTAAATATCTAATGTAGCAATAGTTTTATAATTGACTATTAACGCTTTATAAGCAATAAAGGAGATTTACTATGAATGACGTAATGACAGAAGAGGTGTTAAATCTTGTTAAAGTAGCTGCCTCACGTACCCCCCCTGTTGAATCAACACAGCCATCAGAATTTGTCCGAAATTCTGATTCAGTCAGCAATATGATGTATTCAAACCACAATGAAAAGCTTAATATTGAATTTAATGTTGAACGCTTAGCATTTCCTGGGCTACAAACAATGGATCCACGTATTGTACGGATTCCTCCTGGCCGGAACAATGAACGGCATCGTCATGCACATGAAACAATATTTGTAGCTTTGGAGGGAGAAGGCGAAGTTTTAATTGGTGAAGCCCGGGTTCCTTTAAAAAATGGTGGAATAGCTTTTGTTCCACGCTGGCTGTTTCACCAAACAATTAATACCGGTAATGTAACTCTTGTACTTCTTGCAATAACAGATTTCGGTTTTACATCAGCTGTTTTAGGTGATTATGATCGCCGGACCCGCCTTCGTGAAGGTGGGGCAGATTCAATTGAAAAAAAAGGAGATATATTATGACAACATGGATTTCTGCTTTTCCTGAAAATGTTGTAAACCGCGTAAGATCCGTAGGTACAATAAAAGAGCTCTCTGACGGGGAAGTATTCATTCGCGAAGGCGATTTCGATGAAAGATTATTTCTTATTGAAGATGGCAAAGTTGAAGTAAATAGTAAAGATAAGGTTCATTCTTATGTACATGCAGGGGATATTGTAGGTGAATTTGCCTTTTTGGATCGGAGACCAAGAACAGCAACTGTAAAGGCTGTTGGCAATGTAAATGTTTGTGTTCTTGACCGTCAGACACTTCTACGAGCTCTTGCAGATGACTCTGATGCGCTCGTTTCATGGATAAATGCTGTCTCTTTACGTATGCACACACGTCTTGAAGGTTCTGGTGACTCAGATGATGTAGATAACTATCTCGAAAGCCTGGCTGAAGAAGCAAGGAACCATCGTGCAGTAAATCATCGGTATTTAAAAGCTCTGGCTGAAGGGACATTACCAGATGTACGCTGGGCTATGGCTGATTTTGGTCGTCATTATTTTGGTTATTCTGCTCATTTTCCACGTTACCTTACAACAGTTATCAGCAGGCTAGAAAAACCTGACCATCGTTCTGCCCTGCTCGAAAACCTGACAGAAGAATCTGGAGTATATGGTGAAGAAGAGATTCAGGAACTGGCTGAATTTGGTATTGAAGCCGAATGGATTGTTGGTATTCCACATCCGAAACTATTTCAACGCTTCAGAAATGCGCTTGGTGTAGTAGACAGTGCTATTGAAGATGATTCAATTGAAGTTGTTTGCTGGCGTGAAATGTTTCTTAGTGTACTTGGTGGTTCACCAGCAGAAGCAATTGGAGCACTTGGCCTTGGTACTGAGGGTATTGTACGTGATCTTTACAAACCATTTGTTAAGGCTTTGCAAAGTATACCTGGCTTAGATCCACGTGATATGGTATTTTTCCCTTTACATACAGCAGTAGATGATCATCATCAGGCAACATTGCTTAATATAGCAAAATATTACGCACAGACTGAACAATCAAGACGTGAACTGGCAAAAGGGATGAGGAAGGCTTTAGCATTACGGGCCTCATTCTGGGACTGGATGTATGAACGGGCAATGCAATATAATCCAAAGTTAGAAAACTAAGTAATTATTATAAAAGGTTTCACCATAGTCTATAGTGAAACCTTTTAAATTTATTTTTAAGAGTTTTAGGTGGCTTTTCTGTTACTCTGCTGATTAATTTTTAAAACATTAATTGATTTTCTGATAAACTTTTAGTTAATTCGATTACTTTACGAAAACATAAAAGTAATGCAGTTTTTTGAAAGATATAAACCAGATAAAAACCTTGCAAGTATGATTGCTCAAGGTGATAGTCATGCCTGGAATCAGTTTGTCAATCAATATTCAGATTATATCCTTTCCAATATTATTTCCTGGTGCAGAAAAACATGTAGAATAATTTCTGAAACAAAGGACTGTGCAGCAGAAATAATCAGAAATAAAAAGACTTTAACTGACTCTGGTTCAACCTGCGAAGAAGGCCTTGATTTGTATGTATATATTTTTAATGCCTTAAAAACAAGAATAGCTAAATACCAGGGAAAAAGTTCGCTAAAGACCTATATTACAGCTTGTCTTAATTTCATATACAGTGATTACTTTATTACCAAACATGGAAAAATAAATATTCCTGTTGCCTTAAAAGATACAACTGAAACAGATAAAAAAGTTTATAAAGTATTATGCCGAAGCTCTGATGTAGATAATGCTGTTGAGAAACTTGAAAGGCTTGGAATAGATAAGGATTGTACGTTAAAGAGTTTTGAGAGAATTGAAACTCTGCTAAAAAGTGATGGTAATGATAAAGCCTGGCAACATCTTTACTCACAATTTTCAAAAAATAAAAAAACAGAAACATTGGACATTATTAATGAAAATGGAAATGAAACCCAAAAAGAAATAGAAATTTATGATTCAGATTATACAAATACAGAAGTAAAACAAGTATTTGAATCATGCTTTAATACCTTAGAAAGCAAACAAAAAAGATTATTAAAATTAAAATTTAAGAATAATTTATCAGTAAAAGATATTTTTACTGAATATGCCACTCTTTTTAAATTTCAAACGGAACAGGAAGTATATCCTGAACTGGATAAATCCATCAAAACCCTTGTTAATAATATAAAAGAGCATTATCAGGACAGTAATGTTGATTTAAAAGAATTTAAGGATGCACTTTATGACATTTTTAAAGTAACGGAGGTTTAAAAATTTAAAAATTTAGCTGTCTAATATTTATGAGGAATAATAAAAAATTAATATGGATGATTTTGAAAAAGTTTTAAGATACCTGGATAATAAAGAACAGGAAGGCGATTTTCTTAATATAGAAAAGGGAAAAACGCTTCTTAAAACTGTTGACCTTGTAAAAAAAATAGTTTCAAATAGCCCAGATTTACCTTGTGGACATGATATAGAGGATATTTGTGCCTACTATGATAATAATATTGATGAAACACAGAAAGTAGAAATTGAGAATACATTATTTTCATGTGATAACTGCTTCAAAGTTTATTCCCAATTAAAAACAAAAGTTGAAGAACTGGAAAACTATTCACCTCAATGGCTCAAAGAAAAAGTACTGGAAAAAAATGAACAAAAAAAGAAAAATATTTTTGCCATTATTCTAAAATTAAAAAATAGCCCAGCTACTCAGGCTTCTGGTCTTGCTGTTGCGATGGTAGCCTGTATCTTTATTTTTATAAATCCTCTCAGTGATAAAGCAACAAAAATGGAAGTTGCAAAAGCGCCACAAAAAGAAGCGAAAGTTTTGGAAAATGTGTCAGGTAAATTATTGGGTAAAACAACAGATGAAATTAAGAGTTCAGTTCTGAAAAACACATCTGAAAAGTTTAAAGAGAATTCAATACTTGCAGAAAAGGCTCCATCAGCACCAAAACAAGCTACTGAGAAAAAAAATCATTATTTAGCAGGGAAATCTGAATATAGGAACGCTGGTCCTTTACCAGATAAACCTTCTGTTATTAAGGAAGATGGTCAGGTAGGACCAGTAGTCACAGAACCTTTAGTAAAAAAACAGATTATAACTCCAGAACCTGTTAAACCAGTTGGTGTTCCTCAGCCTGCCATAAGCATACCTTCACCAGAACAAAAACCAATGATTCTGGCACAAAGACCGGAAGAAACAGGATTACTAAAAAACGAAGAAGAGCAAATTGCAGATAATATTCCCCTGGAAAAAACAGAAACCAGAAATAATATCCAAAATAAAGGTGAAACTGATTCACTAAAAGATAAAGAAAAAACTTTTGATCTGGACGATTCTAAAGACAAGAAAGCAAAAGCAGATAGCAATAAACTATCTGAACCTGCCAGAAACAGAAATGCAGAACCTCCTTCAGTTAATACTAATAAAGTAGCAGTAGCAGCAACACCGAATGAAGGGAAAAAAAGGGAGCAGGTTCAAAATTATGAAATAACCATTAATTCAATTCAGATTGAAAAACCCGGTTTTGTCGTAATTAAAAAAGATGAGGCAGGGGAACCAGGAGAGGTTTTAGGAAGCACAAAACTATTAACTCCGGGAAAATATGAAAAACTGAACGTTTCTATCGATAAATCTGATGAAGGAAAAAAGGCTTTTGCTGTTTTCTATGAAGATTCAAATAATAATGGTAATTTTGATGTTCAGGATAAACAGATTTCAAATAAAAAAATACTTGAAATTAGCCTATAAGTAACTTTATAGAATATTTTTTTCACCATGAATCTAAACTGGAAATTAAACTTGATGGTAAAATTCATGATAGACAAAAAGATTATGATTATCTTAGGACTAAAATAATTGAATATGAGAATTAATTTATGACTGAGCAGGTTCTTGCAAACCGTTATAAAGTTTTAAAAAAATTAGGTGAAGGTGGTATGGGATCCGTCTTTCAGGTAGAAGACAATCTCAGCAAAGATATTGTAGCCTTTAAAATTCTTTCAAAACAAATTGCTGATTCACCGGAAACATTACTCCAGTTTAAACAGGAATTCAGGGTAATGAATAAACTAAAACATCCAAATACTGTTAATGTTTTTGACTATGGAATTATGCCGGATAAATCACCCTACCTGACAATGGAAGTTGTACCAGGGAAAGAACTTTCTGAAATAAAAGGCCTTGATTATAAAGAAATTTGTAGGATACTAATACAAATATGTCAGGCACTAAGTTTTATCCATTCAAGATTATTGGTTCATTGTGATATTAAGCCACAAAATATCAGAATAAAAGGAGATGGCACTATAAAGGTAATGGATTTTGGCCTGATGAATCAAATGGGCTTAAGAAGTAATGGTCAGATTACAGGAACTGTAGACTACCTTCCGCCTGAAATTCCCACCGGAGGAATTATCAATGCCAGTTCAGATCTTTACTCAGTTGGAGTAATGGCATATGAAATGGTAACAGGAAAATTACCATTTACTGGAGAAACTGTACTTGAAGTAATCAGGGCACATATAAATACACAGGTTACACCACCCAGCGAATTTAAAAATGACCTTCCTGAAAAGTTTGAAAAAATAATCTTAAAATTACTGGAAAAAAATCAGCAGGACAGATACAAAACAGCATCCGAAGTAATTGCAGATCTTACCGGAATTATTGGTGAAGAAGTATTAGCAGAGACCTTGGAACAAAAAAGAAGCTATTTAAGCAGTAGTGTGCTTGTTGGTCGGGGTAAAGAGCTTAAAATACTTGAAGCATCATTAGAAAATGTTTCTAAAAGCAATGGTAAATCAGTATTTATTGCGGCTCCGGCTGGTGTAGGTAAATCAAGATTAGTCCAGGAATTTAAACT
Organism: uncultured Candidatus Sericytochromatia bacterium; assembly: GCA_964422885.1. GTDB lineage: Bacteria > Cyanobacteriota > Sericytochromatia > UBA7694 > JACMQJ01 > CAYRDV01. The sequence continues at coordinate 14,145 of CAYRDV010000001.1, read as the reverse complement.
TCATGTGCAACTTGCTGAACATCCTTTTCTTACAGGGCATTGCTTTGAGCAGGGTATGTCGGCATATAAACCTGTTGCAGATGCTTTAAGGCAGGTTATTCCATTAACAACAAGGGAAGAACTGGAAAAGTATGGAAATATACTAATTAAACTATTTCCCGAATTAAAAGAAAAAGGGTTTGAACCTTTAGAAAATTTACAGGGAATTGCCGAAAAATTAAGGCTGTTTGATACTGTTACAGCCTGGCTGTCAGGGGTATCCATCAGAGAAGAATTAGTTGTTTTTATTGATGATTTACATTGGATCGATCAGGCCAGTATTGATCTATTAAACACCTGTATCCGGGACTTACATAAAGCAAAAATAATGTTTATGGGAACATTCAGAGATGATGAAGTACCACCAGGACACCCATTATGGCAAACACTTGAAGAAGAACTTACTACTTTAGTAAAGCTTGAACCATTTACAACAGAAGATATTGCTTCCCTTATTAAAGCAATGTTTGGCAGTGTTGAACTTAAGATGGATTTTGTTGAACATGTAAAAAATGCGACCGGAGGAAATGCCTTTTTCATAAGCGAAGTAATGCGTTACCTTGTTGAAGAAGGAATATTACAAATAAGGTTTGGTACCTGGTTTTTACCAACCGATTATACGTCCTGGGAATTACCTACAAGTATTGAAGCTACAGTAAACAGGCGCTTAAATACTTTAAGCCCAAAAGCAATGGAACTAATCAGGCTGGCTGCAGTAGCCGGAAGAAAACTCAGACTATCCCTTTTTAAAGCAGTCAGTGGCTGGGATGAAGAAGAAATTTTTGTTTCAATTGATGAGTTAATCGAAAGGCAATTTTTAAATAGATTTGAACATGAATATTTGTTTCCTCATGACAGGGTAAGAGAAACTCTTTACAGCAGTTTGGGAGAAGAAAACCGAAAAAATCTGCACCAAAAGGTAGCAGAGACTATCGAAAATGAAAATATGGAGCAACTGGTAAATATTTCAGGCGAATTAGCTTACCACTTTAGCCGAAGCTTTGATCTAAAACGGGCTATTAAATATTTATTGATGGCAGGTTTTTCTTCTCCAGTAAGAATGGAATCATCACAGCTTTTAAAGCAAGCAACAGATTTTCTAGAGCAATTGGAAGAAGATCTTGGAGAATCATGGTTAAATGCTTATTTATTTGAAATATGCAGTAGAGATGAAAAAACGGTAAACCTAACTAGGGAAACAGCAGGAGATTACTTTAATAAAAGTTTTGTCCTGGAGTTAGCCTGGAAAAAACTGGCCTGGATAAGCTATATGATTGCCCCCAGAATATGTCTTGATACAACTGAAAAACTGATTCCTGCCCTGGAAAAAAAAGGGCTGGGACTGGAAACAACAGCAGAGTTTCAAAGCATAAGAGCATCAAGTTATACAATGATCGGGCAGAATGAGAAGGCTTTTTCTATTACCAATCCTGTTATTGAAAATGAAGAATATAGGAACTCACTTATTAGTGGCCTGATGCTTTTTGGCAGGCTAAACGGCCTTCTTACAACAGGTAGATTCAGACAACTGGTACAAGACATGGAAGAATCAGTTGAAATATTGGAGAAGAATCTTTCAAAACTTCATCCTCCTCTGGTATGGGCTTATGGTTTCGCCTCATTTATCCGTGAAGATGCGGTTGCCTGGCTTGGCGAGCCTGTAGGTGATAATAAATATTCAGAGACTGTAATTGAAATTGCCAAAAAATATAATCACCTTGATCTTGATTTTTGGTCCTATTATCCTGATGTTGTACATTTTAGCCTAACTGGAAATTATGACAAAATAAAAAATCTTCAGGAAAAGCTGATGAATATGGTAAAGCGTATGGGAAGACCAATCCAGCATGAAAACAGATTTAACGTCTGCCTTGCTTTTGCCGCTATCCAAAATGGTCAGATTCTGGAAGCAAAATCAATGACAAAAAAAATAGTCGAATTGGGACAAAGACTTGGGAATCCTCATCAACAAGCTAATGGCTTAATATTGGAAGCAATGCTTCTAATGGAAGAAAACAAGTTTAAAGAAGCAATTGAATTATTTATTCAGGCCGTAAATTTAAGCCAGGATGAAGACGAAAAATTACGGAATGACCAGTTATTACCAGCACTTTATAGATTATCCGAAGCATATTTAAAAAACCATCAGGTTGAAGAAGCTTTAAAAGTTGCTGAAAAAGCTCATTCTCTTGCCAGCTCAGATGAATTTGAGAACCCTTATCATCTGGCAAATACATACAGATTACTTGGGCAGGTATATGCCGAAAAAAAAGATTATGAAAACTCACATGATTATTTAATGAAAAGCCTTGGAATTGCCAAAGAAAATGAAATAACCATACAGGAAGCATTTACTCAAATCGCCATCGGTGAAATTTGGCAGGAAAGGAAGAAATTTGATTTGACAAGAACTACCTGGCAAAAAGCCATTGCCAAATTCAGGGAAATAAATAATGAATATCAGGCGAATAAACTTCTTCCAAGATTAAACTCGGTTCCTAAACCTTCCCTGCTCTCAAAAAATACTCCTCTAAAAAAGGAAACAAATATACCTTTAGAACCGTTAAAATCTGTAACAAATAATGTTAACCGTAATTCATCACAGGAACATGCTACAGATATCGGCTTTAAACTTATTGACCTCTTCTCTGCTTTAGGAATTACAGGAAATAGGCAAGAAACAGAACAAGAAGAGTTTTCCCCGGAGAACCTTGTTGAGAACCAAATTTTGATAGAAAAAATAAAAAGAGTTGAGTTGCTTAATAATTTTGGACAAATGCTTCTGAGTAGCCTTAACCTGAATAATATCTTAAATATTGTTATTGAAAAAATAATTGATGTAAGTGAAGCAGACAGGGGGTTTTTAATTCTTCTGAATGAACGGGGAGAGCTTTATTCTCAAATTGTCAGGACAAAAGAAGGTTCATCAGGTGAAAACAAAATGCTTACTTTTAGTAAAAGTTTTACAGAGGATGTTTTAAAAACCGGAAAACCTTTATGGGTTGCTGATGCCCAGGCTGATAGCAGGTTTTCGACACAGAGAAGTGTATTAGCCCTTGATCTTAGAACAGTTATTTGCGTCCCTCTAAAAGATAACGAAAAAGTTATCGGTCTTATATACCTGGATCGCCAGTCCGTTATAAAAACATTTACAGAGGATGATTTAAATCTTGTAGAGTCAATTGCTACATTTGCCAGTATTGCAATAGTTAATGCCAGTCTGCACCAACAAGCAAATGAAAAAAATGAAAAACTGCAAATGTTAAATGAGTTATCCAGAACCATTGCCAATGCCTTCACCAGAGAAGAACTACTTTATAAAGTCCTTGGCTTTGCAATTAGAATTACAGGTGGAGAAATTGGCTACGTACTTACGGGAGATGAGCTGAAATGTGAAGCACGTCTTAATAAGGAAGGAAACCGGGAAATTGATTTAAAAATAAGTTCCAGCATTATAAAAAAGGTAACAGAAACAAATAAGTCAGTATCTGTAGTTGATACTATGGATGATAAATCAATAAGCACTCAGGCCAGCATAATCGCTTTGGATATAAGAAGCGTAATGTGTGTTCCGCTAATCAGTAATAAAAAGCTACTTGGCGTGATATATATGAGTAGCAGGACATTAGTTAAATCTTTTACCCAAAAAGATTTATCATTGCTGGAGGATATTGTTGGCCAGACTGCTGTAGCTATTGAAAACCTGAACCTTCTTGAAGTTCAGAGAAAACAGGATCAACTAAAACAGGAACTGGAAATTGCCCGAAATATCCAAAAATCAATGATGCCTTCGGGAGAACCACAGTTTGAAAAATTAGAAATCTCAGGATATTCATGTTCAGCAACGGAAGTTGGCGGGGATTATTACGATTATATAATGCTTGATGAGGACCGCTTTGCAATTGCTTTTGGTGATGTAACAGGTCATGGAGTATCAGCTGGTTTATTAATGGCAATGGCAAAAAGCTGTATGTTTGTACAATGTAAAGTTGATCCAAATGTTATTCCTGTAATGAACGCTTTAAACAGTATGATCCTTGGTGGAAAAAGCGAGAGAAGAACCAGGATGGGCTTTTTATACAGTATTTATAATATGAAGGATAATACTATGACCATATCTTCTGCAGGTCATCCTTTACCTTATTATTACAAACATGAAATCAAAGAACTAGAACCAATAACAGTAATTCCTGCTTACCAATTGGGAGTAAAAGAATCTACAAAATTCAGAGAATCGACAATACAACTTGCTCCCAAAGATGTTCTTGTATATTTTACGGATGGGATTGTTGAAGCCAGGAATACTCAGGGTGAAGAATTTGGCTATGATAGAATGGAAGATTTTATCAGAGGAAATAGCTTTTTATCAAGTACTGAACTAAAAGAAGCAATTCTTGAAGAATTCTATAAATGGACAGTTGGTGTCCCTGAAATGGAGGATGATATTACATTAGTTGTTGTAAAAATAAAATAGTTTTCCAAATTTCCAATTATCAAATATAATGAAAATAACTGGCCTTATTAATAAAACGGAATTTAATTATGAAATCAACTCTTACATTTTTAATTGCTTTTTTTGCTATGACAACAGTTGTATTGGCAGACGATGATTTAGCGACATTAAAATCAGGAAAACCTGTAGTCAAAGACATCTCAACATCCAGTAAGAGTGAAACACAACTTACATTTTTAGTAAAAGCTAAGCCTGAAAAAATCTGGGATGTGCTGGTTGATTATGAAAAATACCCTGAATTTATGCCAATAGAAAAAGTTCAGATACGAAGTAAAGCTAAAGATACAGAAGTTGTATTTATACAGCCTGAAGCTCCTCCTCTGATTGACATATCCTATGAAATAAGAAGACATTATGATAAAGATGACTGGAAAATAACCTTTGAAAAAGTAAGCGGAAAAATAAAAAGTATTAATGGTTCATGGAAGCTTGAATCATATGACTCACATTATACAAAAGTAGTTTATATAACCAATGTTGATATAGGAATACCTGTGCCTGGATTCGTAAAGGATTATTTTTCAAAAGGCAGTCTTTACCGGATGGCTGAAGCTGTAAAAAAAAGAGTTGAATCCCGTGGAAAATGGAAAAAGAAATAAATATTGTAGAGACATGCCATGGCATGTCTCTACCCTTGATGGTTACAATCAGAGTTTTTGGTCTTGGCAATTAACATCCTAAAGTTTTCGGTATGTTCAAGAAGAGCGTCAATAATATGTTTTGGAACATGATATTCTTCAAAGGTCTCTTTTAAAATTTGTTTCCTTCGGGAAAACTGGCCTCCCATAATACGATGTTTCAGGTGAGCCTCAGGCAGCGGGGTTCCCGAATATTTAATTTCTGCTCCAAGAAATTGAGCAACAAATTCAAATTCCTTTTCTTTTATTCTTTCCTTATCGGCTTTTCTGAAAAAAAAGCCAATCATAACATCATCGAACATCCTATCAACAAATGTATTAATTATTTCTTTTAATTTTTCCAGGCCGCCTATTTCCTGATAAAGTTTTTTTTCCATAAAATATTTCCTAAAAAGAATCCTAATATAAAGGATATCCTGTTTGCCATTAAGAATAAAAAAAAAGAGAGGTATTTTAAACCTCTCTTTTTTTTATTAAATTAATAATTTTGACCTGAATAACCTGAATTATTATTATAACCATAGTTACTGGTATAATCAGTGTTTTCACCAGTTCCATCAAAATTTTGATTTTGTCCGTTTTTCAAAAACTCGGAGTTTTCAAATGCTGGAATGTTTCCATTACCAGGACCAAATTTTACTATTTTTGATTCTTTATAATCTTTACCTTCGTCTGCTACATATAGATTACCTAATTCATCAGTAGTAATACTTACAGGTCTTTGAGCGCCGCTACCAAAGTTTGCTACCAATACGCCTGTTGTTGTAAAACGTTTAATTCCATTAGATTCAAGAACATAAATAAAACCATTTTTATCATCTACAGCAAGGTCAATTGCATTGGAAATACTTTGGGTAATTACATCAGTAGAATGATTTATTGAACCAGCCTCAACCATTTTTACACCACTACCGCATATTGCAAACAGATTACCTTTTGAATCGGTTGCAATTCCACCTGATACAGATAAATTTGGAATTACAGTTCTACCTTCACCTGAAGACTCTGCCCTTTCAACACTACCACCATTTGCAATATATATTATGCCCGCACCAACAGCAATATCAGTGCCGGGACCGGATTTAACAACTTTTACTTTTTTCTTATTTTCAACACTATATAAAGCACCTTTAGAATCTATTGCCACAAGATTTGTGCCATTTGCAGCAACAGAGCGGATAGTCTGATCCAAAGGATATCTTAAACCTAACCATGAAGAACCGATATTTTTCCAGCTTTTACCTGATTCTGCATCCATAGAAATAATTGAGCCTTTTTTAAATAAATTTCTCCCATCTGAAACAGCAACATAGATTACACCAGCAGTAGCAGTAACCCCTTTTGCCTGCCACTGATTAAAGAAATCCTGATCCACTTTAAAAGTTTTAAGTTGGCTATTTGCCAGACCAGAACCACCTGTTCCGTTATTAGAAAACTGTATTGGGTTTACATCCGGGGTAACAGCAGTATCTGCAACAACATTAACATTAATATTAAGTTGTCTGTTTGAAAGGCGTAGTTGTAATGACTGCTGACCAGCAGGAACATTATTTAACTGGAAATCACCATTAAGAGATGATGTTGTTATTATATTTCTGATTGTTAGTTGAACATTTGATAAACCTTTTCCTGTAGAATCAACAACACGTCCGACTACAGAGCCCATACCTGTGACAGGAGGATTAACCCCATTAGGGTTGTTTGGATTAAGGGGATTATTAGGATTATTGGTACCAGGCAATACAGGTGATGCCTTACCACACCCTGTTACAGGAGCACCAATAAAGGTAGCTGTAAGTAACACTAAAACCAAATTTTTAATTTTCATAGGTTTTCCCCAAAATTATCTAAATTCTCTTCGCAACATTATATTTATACTTATCATTACTATTAGAAAAAGCTTGCTAGAATTAAGTAAAATAGGGATTAAGCAGTGGTTAATTTTTAGTAAATATTTATCATCTTAAAAAATGCCAAAATATTAAAAATTTTAAACTTTGGCAGAGATAATTATTAGTATTTAAGATAAATCAATGATGATTAATTATTTTAATTTGCTTGTAGAGTGTAATAATTTATCTTTTTCAATTCTAAATTGAAGACCCATTTCCATTATTTGTTCCTGACTTAGTACCAACTTAGCTTGTGAAAATAACTCATGTTCTTCTTCATTTACATGATGCTCTATACATTGTTTTAACTGATGTAATTTTTCACTCCATTTATCACTATCTTTAGAGATTAGAGTTAATTCATTAAGTAAATTATGAATTTTATTATGTTCAACCAATGAATTATCAATAAGATACTTTGTTTCAAGGTAATTTTTTAATTCGGAATAAAATAGTTTTTCTTCCAGTTCAGAATGAATATTTAACTCCATTTTTATCCGATTAAATAATTCATCTCTGTTTTTAAATACTCTATGTATTGTTGGCTCAAGTTTATTCATTAGATCAGAAACGGTTTTATGATCTTTTTTTAATATTTCAAAAATATTCATAAATGCCTCCTCTTTAACATTTCTTAATTACACATTATTAATTATACTTAACTTGGAAATAATAATAAGTATTACATATAATAACCCGCAGCTCAGGAGATAAAAAACTTTACTGGTGATTTTGTTTTTTTTCGATGTCTATATAAAATATTGTTTTTTGTAAATTTTCTTAGCTATAAGCATTTTTTATAACATTGTTTATAATAATATTATAAAAGGAGTAATATAGGTAAATACTATGGATAATGAAGATTTAAACGTCTGGCTACCGCCTCAGAATAATAAAAACAATAATATTTCTGATACAAACTCTTACCTTCAATGGGCTTTTTCAAATGTGGCATCAATGCCTAGAGAAAATGTTGAAACCATTGTAAATAACCTTATTGACGTTGGTTTTTTATATCATGCGGCCCGATGTCTTGAAATTTCAGCCCAACACAGTATTGGTGTATTTTTTACAGGTAATGAGTTATTAAGTTACCGCTATCCTAATTTTGGAAATTTTCACAGAGATATAAAAAGTTTGCTGGAAGCTGGTTGTTTATATATTCGCAGTAACAGAGAGAAAACTGCTTCTGTCGCTTTTAACCGGGCTCTTTCTTTTGTTGAAGAAGCTTTAAGGCAAATTGAAAGTTTTGAAAAAGATAGCAGCAGAGATATTTTATGCCTGGGGCTTGCATTTGAACTGGCTGGTCATTGCTGTTTTCCAATTGGTAATTCAGATGGGATTGAATATTATAAAGCGGCAGAAAACTATTGGCAACAAAGTTATGCAATTGATCCCCATCAGGTAGAAGAATGGAAATATCACCCGGTTACAAAAACTGTAGTAAACTGTCTAAAAGAAGTTGCAAAAGTTAAAATTTCTGAAGAAACAACTCTAATTCCCTTAATGTCACTTGATTTTCAAACACGAATTAATAAAGCAAAAGAATTGGTAAATTATCTGTCCTAAAAGGCGGCACCCAGATTCGAACTGGGGATGAGGCTTTTGCAGAGCCCTGCCTTACCACTTGGCTATGCCGCCGTTTTTCGCATTTGTTATTATACCGATCATTTAATAGTAGAGCAACCCCTTAAATTGTTTAAAACTATTAATATTCTTATTAATAGTATTATGCTCAAATATAGTTTCCAAAAAAGTAAATTCATTTTTTCTTAAAAAAATAGTTTAAATTTGGTATAAATAGCTTTAATTCATTTGACGTTGAAATTAAAGATAAAGTAAAATTGTATGATAAGAAATATAATTCACTTAAACTTACGGTTAACCAAAAGTTAATCTATCCTTAAATAAAGCTTAAGAAAGTTTTTAGTTAAATAAAGGATATATTAAACATAAGTTAAATTTAAGTTAGTAAAATAGTTAAGGAGTCTAGAAAAAATGTTGAAGAAGACAGTTGCGATGGTTGCTTTAAGCGTATTTGCAGTAAGTTCATTAACTGCATGTGGTTCAAGCACTGCACCAATACTTGCACCAGAAGTTGACAATTCAGTTCAGTCAGAATCAGTTATGGGTGTTGCCAAAATTATACAAGATGCCAGTACACATGCTTTCAAAGAATTAGACAAAGACAAAAACAAAATGATTACTCCTGAAGAGTATGGTGTTGCTACTCCTGATTCAGCAAAAGCATTTTATGCTCTTGATGATAATCATGATGGTAAGATTACCTTAAAAGAAATGATGCCTGGTTTTTTCAAGAGAATAGGTCTTAACTTTAGATTAAGATCAGCTGCAAGTTCACTGTTTAAACAGTTAGATACTGGCAGAGACGGTTATATTTCACATGATGAATTATCAAGTGGTTTAGTTTCCACTGCTTTCAATGATATGTTCAAAAAGTATGACAAAGAAAAACCAGGTAAAATATTCAACAAAGGAACAAAAGATAAGTTGAGTAAATCAGAGTTTGAAAATGTATTCGCTGATATTGCAATGAATCATATTCCAAATACACCACCTGCTCCTCCACCAGCACCTGCTGATCCAGCTGCACCAGCTCCAGCACCCGCTGATCCAGCTGCACCAGCTAGCCCAGCTCCTGCTGCAAAGTAATTAAAGCTTAAATAAAAAAAGCTCCTGAAATCAGGAGCTTTTTTTATGAGTATTTTAGAAATCTTCCAGAACTTTTTTAGACTTGAGGATTTTTAAACTTTTCAAACAGTTTTCCAGGCTAGTTGGTGTTCCTTTTAGCAAGACCTTAAGTTGTGCCTGTTTTTTTACCAGACCTGGAAATTTTTTATAAAGTACAGGCTGAATAAACCACTTATCTGTTTCTGTTTTTTTTATCAGACCAGTTACTTTTTCCTGATAATCCGGTTTTTCAAGCCGGGCAAACCATAACCTGTTTTCAGCAAAACCAAGCATAGAATAATCACCTGGGGAATCCCCGGCAACAAGCAAAGGTTTCTCATTCTCCTTTACTATATATTTCATAATATTAGATGTTTTTCCATCATAACCAGAAATTGGATAGACAATCTGGTTAGTAATTTCATAATTTTTTAATTCTTCTGAGTCAAGCATCCCATACAATCTGGACTGCTCACTTTTTTCTCTGACAAACAAAGGATCCTTATATAAAATACCTGTTCTTTTATCTTTGAGCAAAGTACTAACTCCAATTACTTTTTCAGGGGAAATTTTAATTTCTTTTTTAAATTTTTGGCTGATTAATCTGGCAAGCTCCACAGTAACCATATACCTGATTGTCCAGACATTACTTGCACTTACAAAATATAAATCATAACCGTTTAAAATCATTTTACCGATTAAATCCACAATTTCAGGGTGAAAAAAAGGAATCATATAGCTGGTTTTATTTTCAGTTATGGTAACGGTGGTTTCTTTAGCCAATTTTCGATCATTTTTTGCCTGGTTATTCATAAACCCTTTTTTTGTAGCACTAATAACATCAAAAGGAGTTAGCCCCTCCATTGCCTGAACCATCCAGGCATAACTATTAATTGCAGCAGAATCATCATTTTTATGGTGTTCAGTTGACATAATAAATTTTTCATAATAATCAGTTAAATCTATTACTTTATCAAGTGAAAATTCTTTACCATCTAAAAAAAAGGAAGGGGAAAATGATTTTATTTTTTCTTTATTAATCATTCCATCTTTTACCAGAAAGGCAAATGTCGCTTCACCAATATCTCTTGAAACCATTGTATTGTCAAAATCAAAAATAATTTTTTTTCCTTTATTGGCATTTTTATTCAACAAAATATCCAGTCTTTTCTTTGTTTCCTGATTCCAATTTTCTTCGTCCAGTTTAATACCTCCTGCATATGAAATTGAATTTGATAAAAATGAAATTGAAAGACATAAAATTAATGGTTTAAATGGTATTTTCATTTTACCCCTCGAATAAAATTTAATCTAGAAAATCCTGAATTTATTATGAAATGATTTTCTTATTTATTTTATCTGAAAACAAAATAAAAGAAAAATATTTGCAAACTTTCTTTATAGCTTTTTTAAATACTAAATAATTTTCTAAATGTCCTTTTTCTTTATCTATTTATCTTGTAATATTTTTGATAGTAATTGTTAACAATCAAAAGTATGAAAATTAAAGATATTATTGAAGCTTATAAAAATAAAAAACAAGACTTAAAAAATAAGCATGAATTAAAAGAAATAAAAAAGCATGCTAAAAAAAATGATAGTGAGTCTGGAATAAAGGGTATTTTATCCGAATACAAAAATAAATTAAAAGAGAAAGATCAAAAAGAAGAAATAAAAGTCAGGCAAAATGCCTTAGAAGTTGATACTTTTTTACAAAAGATAGTAAATACTGCTTTTAACAATTTAAAAGATGAATTTGATAATTATGGTGAAGAAAGAACAGTACAATTAAATGTTAAACTGTTACAAATATCTCTGACTGTTTATTATGAACAAAAACAAGAATACATTTTTAGAATAATCATAAAAAATGATAATGAATTTTCAGCAAATTTAATTATTTATCATATAGAACCAAATGGTGAGATAAGTACTGGCAAAGAAGAGAAACTACTTCCAGCAAAAAAAATACAGGAGATTACTGAAGAAGATATTCGAAAAAATTTCTACAAACGATACAAAGATTACCTGATGTCACTTGTCTAAAATAATTTTTTAAATTTAGGCTATAATCTCTTTTAAATAGGTTATGTTGCTAAAAAACAGTCTCGATAGTTTATAATAAAATTATGTCAGACGTATCAAGAATTAACCGGTTCCAACCGGTAAAAACTACTGAAGTCAAAAAATTCCATCAGGATGCGCCTAAGAATGGAGAGGTATATAGTGATGTATACCGAACGGAAGGAGATCCTGAAGAAACAATACAGGCCATACTTTATTTCGCCAAAAAGAAAATAGACGAAAAACAGGAAAAAGAGGGCCGGGGTAAAAATAAGCAACAACAAAAGCAAAACCAGAAAGGCAAAAAAAATGAAAAAAAATTTGACGAAAATAAGGTTTATGTAATATCCAGTCCTATTTCAGAAACAATGCAGCAACCCCGAAAAAATGGCTGTGCTCCCACCTGTCTGGCAATGTTGCTTAGAAAGTATGCCCTGGTAAAAACTGTACAGGAAGGCTATCAAAAGGTGGAGTTACTCAGGACCAAAGATGCCCAGCATCTTAATGATGTTGGTATGTCTCTTGAAGATATCTCCTTTCATGCACAATCATTAGGTCTAAAAGCAAGGGTTCAAAGAGGAGAAAATTTTATTTTCCAGCTTGAAGGTCTTTTAAGGTCTTTAAACAGAGGTTGTACACCTATCGCCTCTATCCAACTTCCAGGTATGGGTTCGATGCGCCATGCAGTACTTATTATTGGCGTTTCAAGTGAAAAAGTAACTGTTATAGATCCGGCTGAAATTGAGGTAAAAGAATTATCAATAACTGAGTTTCAGACAGCATGGGGTAAACAACATCCTTCAAGTTATGGTGTTGGCTTGGCTTATGTTGAAGTTTGGGGGCCAAGGCCACAGGGTGAAGTAAAAGAACATATGGACTGGATGGCTGTTTTTGAAGAATTTACTAAGGATAAAATGGCTTTTTCTTCACTTCATTACCGTAGGTCAAATATTGTTCCGGTTATTACTTTATTTCCTGATTTAGATTAATATTTGTTTTTATTATTTTAACTCATCCGCCTTGTCATAATATAACTCAGCGGTTTCAGTATCACCAGTTTTTTCAAGGCAAAAGGCCAGAGACTTACATAAATCATAAGTACAATTTCCAAGCTCAAGGCTTGTTGAAAAAGAATCGATCGCCTCATCATATTTTTTAAGTTTTTGTTGGGAAATACCTAAATTAAAGTAATAATTATGATTATTACTATCATATTTGCATAATTTAATAAATTTTTTTTCAGAATTAATATAACTCTGTTCTGATAATGCTCTTATTCCCTGTTTATACAATTCATTTTTAATATTTTCCAACTCGTTTCTGATAATTGGTTTACCTTTTAATTCATTTAGTGCATTTGCTGCAATATTAAGAGTTTTTTCCCATGAATAATTTTGTAAAACAGTATTTCTGGCAATCCTGCCTTTAACTTTTAGCTCATCTCTATGGGTATAAACCTGCCTCATTACCTTTTTAAGTGATTTTTTATCTGACTCAAAATAATTAATATTACTAACCAGTTCATGTGTTTCCAATTGTTCACATTCTATTTCAGACCATTCTGCGGGTAAAAGATAAGAGTTTTCCTGATTGCAAAAATCTTTAATTCCTCCACCATCAGTGACTATAGCAGCAAGTTCACTAGACATTGCTTCAAGAACATGGATTCCATACCCTTCGGTTTTAAATGGGTAAACAAAGACATCACAGGCTCTGTAAAAGCCAGTAAAATCTTCAGGTTCTTCAGAATAAAATTCAATTTCAGCATTAAGCTCATGAATCTTTTTTTCTAATTCAAAACTTTTTGCTGAGGAATCAATGAGGTCATCTTTAATAATTAAAGCAACATCATCTTCCTGGGAAAATTCTTCAGTAAAGGCTTCTATTAATAGCTCTATACCTTTTCTCTCAATTATGCTGCCAACATATAGAAATTTAAAGCTTTTAGAAGTTTTAAGCTCATATATATTGCCTGAAGGTGAATATTTATCTGTATCAATTCCGGTTGGTACGACTTTGACTCTTTCTTCGTCAACACCAGAATTAATATAACTCTGTTTTACAAAATCAGAAGAAATCCAGACCTGATCAACATTCTGATTAATATGATCAATCCATTTCAATGGCAAAGACCAGCATTCCCATTTATTAGCCAGTATATAATAACCAGTTTTTCTTTTATCAAAATCAATAAGTTTATCTTCAATAAAAAAATCTATTTCTGGTAATAAGGGTATTTCAGTGACCTTGGATAATTCCGTTTGGGAAAGTATCTTTACATCTAATTCTGGTAATTGTTTCTTCCTTT